>JBILUH010000017.1:0-43499 GCA_044371095.1 Cyanobium sp. | reverse complement strand
CTGCTTCCGCTTCAATCGTCGCTTCTCGATGTCTGGGATGACAGAGCGGATCGCCAATGCGGTCTGCTGCTGCATGCCGCTTACAGAACGTGATCTCAGGGTCGCGGAGGCTTATGGGTAATCAAGTACCAAGAAGGAAAACCAGTGGTACTACGGCATGTAGCCGCAGGCCCGCGTAGCGGTAGGGCCACCTCGGCCAATGTGCATGACATAACGTGAGCAGCCAAGCTACTGCATGGAGATGAGGAGGTGGTCTACGGCGACGCGGGCTATCAAGGAATTGAGAAGCGACCTGAGATTTCAGACAAGAGAATCACTTTTCGGGTTGCCATGAGGCCTGGGAAGCGGCGAGCACTCCCCAACACTCAAGACGGACGGTTGCAGGATCTGGTTGAAACCGCTAAGGCCCACATCAGGGTCAAAGTTGAGCGCCCATTTTATATCTTCAAGGAGCAGTTTGGCTTTAGAAAGACCAGGCTCCGTGGCATGGCCAAAAACCATTGCAAGGTCAACGTGCTTGCAGCGCCGACAAATCTATACCTCTCTCGCAGTTGCCTATTGGCGTCGAGATGGCCGTGGGATTGGTGCGTTTAATGAGCGTAATCAAGGACTCAAAACAAACAAAATGCTCTGAAATGAGCAAGAACAATGTAGTTTTGGGATGAATCACCCAGAAATTCACCCAGCCTTAAATTTGTACGCGGCGGTCGGCGTCAAGCCCTCGTTGTCCAGACCTTCCTTGGAAATTTAAAGCTGGCTCTGCTGGCTAGGCCAGCGGCAGGCTGCGCCACTCCTCCACCACAAACGGTGGCACCGGCAGTTCCACGAACACCCCCGGCAGCACCAGGCGCAGGGGCCGGTCCTGGTGCAGGTCGGCCAGCAGCGGGGCCAGGTCGAATTCGGCTGCGGCAGCGCGGCCGTCGCCCGCCAGCTGGGGGTTGGCCAGGGTGACGTCGGCCAGCTCCCAGCGGAAGCGGCCGCTGCGCACCTGCAGGGCGGTGGGGTGGTCGAGGCGCACCTTGCCGGGGTAGCCGACGATGCGCAGCTTCAGGGGGCCGCCCGGGGGCCCCTCGCGGTAGGCCACCACCTGCCAGCTCTGGTAGTCGAGGTCGCGCAGGCTTTCGAGGCTGCGCACCACCGGGGTGCCGTTGTCGTCGTTGTGGGCGTGCACCAGGGCCTGGGCGGCGGGGGCCAGGCCCAGCCAGACGCTGACCGCCAGCAGAGGGGCCAGCAGCGGAACCAGCAGCAGGGCGAGCAGGCGCTTCATCAGGCTGCAGGCTCCTGGGGAGACAGGGGCTGGCGCTCCGCCCCGGGGATCGGTTGCCAGTTGGTGTGGGTGGCCCAGAGGGCCCAGATCGCCATTGCCCGCAGGTAGTGGCAGGCGCGGAAGGTGTTGACCCCGGTGATGGCCTCCGGGGTGCGGAACTGCAGGCCGCCGCCGTACACCTGCTCCACCACCGCACCGGTGATGGCAAAGGCCGTGCCGGTCTCCCCCATCAGGCGGTAATAAGCCGCCAGGCCGAAGTTGATGCCGGTCCACACCTCCAGAGGGTGGGTGCCGTTGGGATCGAGCGGCGTGCCGTCGCGGCGCAGGCCGTTGGCCACGCCGAGCCTGCCGCCCTGGAAGCCCTCGAAGCAGGCCTCCTTCACGGCCCGCAGGGAGCTCTGGGCCCGGTCGTCGGCGACCACCGGCGGCAGACCCAGCAGCCGGGCGTAGAAATCACCGCAGAGCTGGTCGGCCATCACCACGGGTGTGCCGCTCTCGGCATCGATCTTGTAAAACTCGCCGTTCCACAGCAGCGGGTCGAAGTTGGCTCGGCTCTGCTCCAGCCAGCTGCCGAATTCGCGCTGCTCGCCGCTGGTGTCGAGCCCCAGCTCCAACTGCAGCCGCTGGGCCATCGCCAGGGCGGCTTCCAGGGCCGCGATCCAGAGGGCGCCGCAGTAGGCGCTCACGCCCTTGAGGGGCCAGTCGTCGAAGGTCTGGTCCGGGGCGCCGCCGTTGTCGGGCAGGCCGTCGTTGTTGGCGTCGAACCCTTTCAGGTATCGCAGGGCCTGCACCGCCGCCGGCCAGCAGGCGGCCAGGAAGCTGAGGTCTTCACCGCTCGGTGCCAGCTTGAAGGTGCGCCACACCTGCAGCACGTAATCGCTGGCCAGGTCCTTCCAGAGGTTGCAGTCCTGGTAGGCGGTGTAGTTGGTGGCCTCAAAGGGCCGCTCGTTGGGGGCGCCCAGATCGTGCGGCGTGGCGCCGGCCACCTTGCGGGGGGCTTCCACCCGGCCCTTGCCCTGGGTGAAATACCAGCCGATCGGCCGGGGCGTGGCATCGGCGGCGGGGATGGCGCGGGCGAAGCTGCGCAGCACGGCCTTGTCGAGCTCCGGCCACAGCTGCAGCAGGGCAAACGAGCCGTAGAGCCGCACGTCCAGGCTCTCGTACCAGGCGTAGTCGAGGCACTCCAGCACCCCGAACTGACCCACCGGATCGTCGCTGCTGGCGGCGGTCCAGAGGCTGCCGCCGCTGGCCAGGTCGTAGAGCTCGTTGAACAGGGCCATCCGCAGCGGTTCAGGCAGGTCGGCCCGCTCCAGCACCGGCCGTTGCCAGGCCTCGATCTCGGCGTGCCAGTGGCGCCAGTCGCGCAGGGCCTCGGCGGCGATGGCGGCGGCGCCGGTGCCTGCGCTGCCGTGGAAATCGGTGTAGCGGCGCAGGGCCCTGGTGCCGGTGGCGAAGGCCGTGACCGGCAGGTCCCAGCTGATCACCAGGGGGATCGTGATGCTGGCGCCGGGCTCCAGCTGGCACTGCACCGCCAGGGCGGCGCTGCAGGGGTCGCCCTCGCCACTGCGGCGATCGTTGTTGCTGTCCGGGATCGAGCCATCGCGGGCGAAGGGTTCCCACAGCTCGGCACCGCTGCCGTGGGGGTTCCAGCGGCTGCAGCGCTGGATGCGCACGCCGGGTTGTTCCGTGGTGGCGATACACCACTGCCCCTCGCCTTCCGCAATCGGCGTGGAGCGCTCGCCCTCCAGCAGCACGCCTGTCAGGCCCGCCTGCTCCACCCAGCGGTTGCGCTGACCGGCGCTGCGACCGATCGCCGGCACATAGTTGTGCTCGGGGCTGCCGTCGTCGCGGAACTTGACTGCTGCTGTCGGGTCGGTGTTGCTGAACCAGCCGGTGGTGTTGCGCCAGCTCAGCAGCAGCGAGAGGTCGAGGGGGTGGTCGGTGGGGTTGGTCAGCGTCCAGGCGAACACCGCCACCGGATAGCTGGTGCGCTGGTAATCGCCGGGCAGGATCGGACTGAAGGCCTCACAGCTCACCTCAGCTTCAAAGACGCCGCTGTAGTGGGTGCTGCTGAGGGGGTAACGGGCGGCATAGGTGCCGGTGGGTTGTTCGGCGCTGCTGGCGGGATACCAGCTCCAGGCGCTGAGGGGGTCGCCGCCCTCAGGGCGGGAGGCATCCACCGACGGCTTCACCCCCAGGGCGTGGGCGCGGCTCTGCTCGCCGCTGCTCTCAAACAGGGCGAACTGGCAGTCGGGCAGGGTGCCGAACCAGTGCTCACCGCCATCGAGGTGCCAGAGGTTGAAGCTGCCGTCGGGGGCGCGGCCGATGCAGCCGGCGCCGAAGCCCCCCAGGGGCATGCCGTGGTTGGGGCCGTCGTCGAGGTTGCTGGCGTAGCGCACCGTGTAGGGCTGCTCCCATCCCAGGCCGAAGGGGCGGCTCCAGCTGGCGGACGGGGCACGCAGGCTGCTGGCGCCCGCCCGGCGGTCCCCCTGGCCCTGGAGCAGCGAGGTCAGGGCGGAGAGGCCGAAGCGCGCCATGGGGGCAGAAAAGGTGGCCCCAGCTTGTCAGAGCTCGCTGGCTGGGGGCTGGAAGCCGCCGTTCACCTCCTGATCCACCAGGGCGTCGAGGGTGACGGCCGAGCGCACGAGGGCCTGGTAGCGCTGCACCACGCGGCGGTTGCGCTCGATCCAGTTGCCGGGATCGCCGCTGGGCAGGCCCGTGCCGTCGCCGGCGAGCAGTTCAAGGTCGTTTTGCTGGGCCAGCAGGGCGAGTACCAGGTCGTGGATGCGCTGGCGGCGTTCGCTCATGGCCAGGCCGGGGGTGACTCGGCTGAGCATCATGGCTCCAGTGACCGTGGAGCGCCCTGGCGCAGCAGGCCGTGTTGGAGGTGATCGGCACCGATGCCGGTGGCTTGGCCGCCCTGGCCCCCGGGGCCCTGGAACTGGTGCGCCGGTCCGGGCTGGTTGTGGCGCCGGCGCGGCTGCTGGGGTTGCTGGCGCCCTGGTGGCAGGCCGAGCAGGCGACCGGCCGGATCCCGGCGGAGACCCCCTGCCCGGCGCTCCTGGCCAGCGACCGTCCTGAGCAGATCATCGGACCCTTGGAGCAGGCCCTGGCCAGCAGCCAGCCCGCGGTGGTGCTCGCCAGCGGCGATCCGCTCTGGTTTGGCATCGGCCGGCTGTTGCTGCAGCGCTTCGGCTCCGAGCGGTTGCGCTTTCACCCGGCCCCCAGCTCCCTGCAGCTGGCCTTCGCCCGCCTCGGCCGACCGTGGCAGGACGCCAGCTGGATCAGCCTGCACGGCCGTGATCCGGAGCCCCTGGCGGCCGCCCTGCAGAAACGGCCTGCCGCCCTGGCGGTGCTCACCGATCCGAGCCGGGGCGGGGGCGAGGCGGTGCGGCGGATTCTGGCGGCCTCAGGGCTGGAGGCGGCCTATGCCTTCTGGCTGTGCGAGCGGCTCGGGCACGCCGAGGAGCGGGTGCAGCGGTTGGCCCCCCAGGCGCCGCTGCCCGCTGATGTGGATCCCCTGCACCTGGTGCTGTTGATCGCCGAGCCACCGGCGGCCCCCATCGATCCGGCGGCCCTGCCCCTGTTCGGTCTCGACGATGGCCTGTTCCTCCAGCACGACGACCGCCCCGGCTTGATGACCAAGCGGGAGGTGCGCATCCAGTTGCTGGCCGATCTGGAGCTGCCCGAGCGCGGCGTGCTCTGGGATATCGGCGCCGGCGTGGGTTCGGTGGGCCTGGAGGCCCTGCGGCTGCGGCCGGGGCTGGCGGGTTGGTTTGTGGAGGCGCGGGGCGGCTCGGCGGGCCTGATCGCCGCCAATGCCGGGCGGCTGGGGGTGCAGCCGGCGGGGCTGCTGGAGGGCCGGGCGCCCGGGGTGCTGGCCGAGCTGCCCGATCCGGATCGGGTGCTGCTCGGGGGAGGGGGCCGCGAGCGGGCTGCCGTGCTGGCGGCGGTGCTGCAGCGCCTGCGGCCCGGTGGTGTGGTGGTGATCCCGCTGGCCACCGTGGAGGCGTTGGCTGAGCTGCGGCCGCTGCTGGAGCAGGCCGGCTGCCGGGTCGCGGTGGCCCAGCACCAGGCTTGGCGCGGGGCGCCGTTGGCCGACGGCACCCGCCTGGCGCCGCTCAATCCGGTGCTGGTGCTGAAGGGGACCCGGATTGCTGCTGCGCCGGTGTGATCACGACCGCTTCAATCCGCACCGGGCTGCCCACCCTGATCCCCAGGGCCTCGGCCTGGCCGGCGGCCAGTTCCATCACGCCGTCCACCTCCTGGTCGGGGCCATAGCTGCGGCACGGCAGGTGCAGGCAGGGTTGGGTGTGGGCCTCGATCGCCAGCACCCGGCCGCCTTGCACAAACAGCATGTCGAGCGGTTCGGGGGTGCGGTGCATCCAGAACCGCGCCAGCGAGGGCGGGCTGTAGGGGAACCACATGCCCCGCAGGGCTGGCAGGGGTGGCCGCAGCTGCAGGCCCTTGCTCTGTTTCTCGGGGGTATCGGCCACCTCCAGGGCGATGCAGCGGTTGGGGGTCAGGCACCACTGGGCTGTGATCGGCAGCCATTGGGGCGGGGGCGTGAAGCCGCACAGCAAGGCCGCCACCCCGGGAAGGCTCAGGCCCGCCATCCAGGAACGAACAGCCATCCAGGAACGGACAGCCATCAGCTGCGGGACTCCAGCTGGGGCAGGCGTTCGCTGAGGCAGTAGCCCTGGCCGCGGATCGTGTGAATGAGTCGTCGTTCGCCCCCTTCCTCCAGCTTCTGACGCAGATAGCGCACGTACACCTCGATCACGTTGCTGGTGGTGGCCTGATCGTCGTTCCATACCTGGCGCAGGATCAGGTCGCGGCCCACCACCGTGCCCTTGCGTTCCAGCAGCAGCAGCAGCAGCTGGTATTCGCGGGCCGTCAGGCCCACCAGTCGGGGGCCGCGTTTCACCTGGCGCGTGCTCGGGTTCACCACCAGGTCGCCCACCTGCAGCAACTGGGCCGGAACGTTGGCGCGGCGCGCCAGATCCAGGTGCAGCCGCAGCCGCGTCAGCAGGTCGCTGGGGCCGAGGCTTGAGAGCCAGAAGTCGTCGGCGCCGGAGCTGAGGCAGTGAATGCGGGCCTCCACCGTGTCGTCGCCCACGTCGAGCAGCAGCGGAAGGGCGCCCCACTGCTGCCGCAAGGCGCTGATTCGCCCGGCCTCTCCCGCCGACAGCAGCACCGCATCAGGACTGGCGTCCGGGCCCTGACCAGCGCCGATCCCCAGCTGAACTTCGGTGCCGCACACGTAGCCCGAGGCCTCCAGCCGGGCAGCCAGCGCTTCGGCTTCCGGCCCCACCAGCAGGATCCGGGCTCCGCTCATGGCGCCGAACCGTTGCCGGGCTTGGCCACGTGGGGCAGGCCCCAGCCCAGCTTGTTGCGCAGCACCTGGAAAAACTCATGGTCGGCCAGGCGCACGAAGCGCACCGGCTGTTCGCTGCGGCGCACCAGCACCCGGTCCTCCGGCCAGATGTAGCAGCCGGCGCTGCCGTCCACCACCATCATCAGCCGCTCCGGTGTGGCCGGAAACACCGTCACCGGTTCCCGGTCGCTGAACACCAGCGCCCGCGACGCCAGCGAGTGGGGCGCGATCGGCGTGAGCTGCAGCACCGGGCAATCCGGGGTGATCACAGGGCCGCCGGCGCTGAGGGCATAGGCGGTGGAGCCGGTGGGGGTGGAGAGGATCACGCCGTCGGCGGCGATGTCCACCGGGGCATGGCGGCCGATGGCGATCTCGAAGTGGCACATCGAGGTGAGCGGCTCGCGGTGGAGCGCCATCTCGTTGAGGCAGAGCACCTCCCAGCGCCGCTGGTCGCCGCGCATCACGCTGACGATCAACATGGTGCGCTCCTCCACCGTCCACTCGCCGCTGAGCACCTGATCGAGGGCCCCCTCCAGCTGGTGCAGGTAGGCCTCCGCCAGAAAACCCAGATGGCCGGTGTTGACCGTGAGGATCGGCACGCCGACCGGTGCGGTCTGGCGGGCCGCCGAGAGCACGGTGCCGTCGCCGCCGAGCACCACCGCCAGGCTGAGGTCGCGATCGAAGCCAGCCGGCACACAAGCCGCGTAGCCGCGGGTGCGCAGGTGCTGGTCGGGGTTGGCGAAGCCCACCATGCCGCCGGAGCTGCTCACCCGCACCACGCCATAACCGGCCGCCGTGAAGCGCGCCTCAATGGCATCGGCGGTGGCCAGGGCCAGGTCCTTGCCGTCATTCACGATCAGTCCGACGCGGGGCACCGATCGGGGAAGCAAGTGATTGCCTGAGTTTATGGGGCCCGTTTCAAACGGCTCCCTCCAGAGGGCGCTTCTTTAAAACTGTTCCAGAAAGCGCAGATCGCTCGTGTAGAGGCGGCGGATGTCATCGATGCCGTGGCGCACCATGCAGAAGCGCTCCACCCCCAGACCCGCGGCAAAGCCGCTCCAGCGCTCCGGATCGAGGCCCATGCCGGTGAGCACGGCTGGATCGACCATGCCGCAGCCCATCACCTCCAGCCAGCGGCCGCGCCACTGCACGTCCACCTCGGCGCTGGGCTCGGTGAATGGGAAGTAGCTGGCGCGGAAGCGCACCGGCAGATCGCCGAAGAACTGCTGCAGAAAGGTGGTCACCGTGCCGCGCAGATGGCTGAAATCGAGGCCTTCATCGATGGCCAGCACCTCCACTTGGTGGAACACGGGCGAGTGGGTGGCATCCACCGCATCGCGGCGATACACCCGACCCGGGGCGATCACCCGCACCGGCGGCGGGTTGTTTTCCAGATAGCGGATCTGCACCGGTGAGGTGTGGGTGCGCAGCAGTCGGCCGTCCTCCAGATAGAAGGTGTCCTGCATGTCCCGCGCTGGATGGTGCTCAGGGATGTTGAGGGCGCTGAAGTTGTAGTAGTCGCTTTCGATCTCCGGACCTTCCGACACCCGGTAGCCCAGGCCGGCAAAGATGTCGGTGATCTCCTCGATCGTGCTGATCAGCGGGTGGCGGTGTCCCGGCGGCGTGTAGCTGCAGGGGGCTGTGACATCGATGGTTTCGCGGGCGATGCGCGCGGCCATCGCAGCGCTTTTCACGGCCGTCAGGCGCTCGCCCAGCAGCGTCTGCACCTGCTCCTTGAGCACGTTGGCCCGCTGGCCGATCAGCGGTCGCTCATCGCCGGGCAGTTTGCCCATGGCCCCGAGCACCCCCGACAACCGCCCTTTCTTGCCCAGCAGCCCCACCCGCAGCTCCTCGAGCTCAGTGGCGGTGCTGGCGGCGGAGATCTCTGCGGCGGCCTGGGTTTCCAGCGCCTGGAGCTGGTCGGTGAGCTGCTGCAGGGACACGGTGGCGCTCACGGCAGAGGCGGAGGGATCGCCGACTTTAGGGAGCCGCCCCAGGCCCAACCCCAGTACCGTTGCAGCGAGATGGCGCTTGGCCCGATGGCACCACTCAGGATCCTGATCAGCAACGACGACGGGGTCTTCGCCGAGGGCATCCGCACCCTGGCCAATGCGGCCCTGGCCCGCGGCCACCGGGTGAGTGTGGTGTGTCCGGATCAGGAGCGCTCCGCCACCGGCCATGGCCTCACCCTCCACACCCCCATCCGGGCGGAGCGGGCCGATGAGCTGTTCGACGACGGCGTCCAGGCCTGGGCCTGCAGCGGCACCCCCAGCGATTGCGTGAAACTGGCACTCTTCTCGCTGCTGGACGAGTGGCCGGATCTGGTGCTCTCCGGCATCAACCATGGCCCCAACCTGGGCACCGACGTGCTCTATTCCGGCACGGTGAGCGCGGCGATGGAGGGCACGATCGAGGGGCTGCCTGCCCTGGCGGTGAGCAGTGCCGACTTCCAGTGGCGCCAGTTTGGGCCGGCGGCCCGGCTGGCCCTCGATGTGGCTGAGCGGATGCTGGCCGAGGGTTGGCCGGAGCGCATGCTGCTCAACCTCAATGTGCCACCCAGGCCGGCGGAAGCGATCGGGTCGCTGCGCTGGTGTCGCACGGCGGTGCGCCGCTACACCGACCAGTTCGAGCAGCGGGTGGATCCCCGCGGGCACACCTACTACTGGCTGGCGGGCGAGGTGGTCAACGACCTGGAGGCCGAGGTGTCGGGGCCGGCGGCCTGGCCCACGGATGTGGCCCAGATCAATGGCGGCGGCTCGTCGCTGACGCCGCTGCAGCCCGACATCTTCTGGCGCGGCGTCACCCGCGACCTGCCCGATCTGGCGGTGCTGGGGGATCAGGCTGAGCGGTAGATCCGTTGCAGCAGCCAGAGGCTGATCCAGAGCCCGATCAGGTGGGCGAACAGCACCTGGGTGTTGCCCAGCACCGACAGCATCTCGATCGAGGTGATCGGCAGCCCCACCACCCGGCCGGCCGCACCAGGGGTGGCCTGGATCTGGGCCCCGAAGAATCCCGGCACCTGCTGGGAGGCCTGCACGAACAGGCTTCCCGCCAGCGACTGATAGCCCAGCACCGCCAGGGTGATCCCGATCAGGTCGGCGAGCACGCCGCGTTTGATCAGTCGGGTCGTTTCGCCCTTGCTGGGGTGCACCGGGCTGGCCAGGGCCCGACCGCAGCGCACCACCAGCCAGCTCTGCCAGATGCACCAGAGCAGCAGCAGGAAGGCCAGGGTGGTGAGCGAAATGCCCGGCCCGAGGCCCAGGGCCCGGGATGAATTGGCAGCCAGGCGGCCGCCGATGTTGTTGAACAGCTGCACGCCCACCACCACGACACCCAGCACCACCTGAGCCCAGAAGCGCACCCAGCCCATGCGCCGCAGGGCCGCGGCGATCAGCTGCAGGTCGAGGCGGTCAGCCATTCAGCCATCGCGAGGGGATCAGGTCCCAAAGGTGCCATGGGAGGATCGATTTGGCTCCTGTTGCCTTTGGGTTCCGTAGCGTTGATACCCCTGCGATCACCCCAGGAGGCGCGGCGGCCGACGGCCATTGCCCTTGGCAGCTTCGATGGTCTGCATCAGGGGCACCGCCGCGTGATCGCGGCCATCACCGATCGGCCGGCGTCCGCTTCAGCGCTCACTCCCACCGTGGTCAGCTTCTGGCCCCATCCGCGGGAGGTGCTCCACGGGGAGCCGCGGCTGCGGCTGGATCTGCCCGCCGAGAAGTTGCATCTGCTCGAGCCCATGGGCATTGAGCAGCTGGTGTTGGTGCCCTTCACCCGCGAGCTGGCGGCCCTCAGCCCCGAGGCGTTCGTGGAGCAGGTGCTGGTGGGTCAGCTGGCGGCCCAACGCATCGCCGTGGGTGACAACTTCCGCTTCGGTGCCGGCCGCAGCGGTGACAGCCAGACCCTGGCGGCGATCGGCCAGCGCCATGGCATCGATGTGCAGGTGCTGCCGATGCTCTGGGATGGCCAGGAGCGGGTGAGCAGCAGCCGCATCCGCCGGGCCCTGGCGACGGGGGATGTGGCCGAGGCCCGGCGGCTGCTGGAGCGGCCCTATCGCTTCAGCGGCCGGGTGGTGCGGGGCCGGGGACTGGGCAGGACCATCGGCTGGCCCACCGCCAACCTGCAGGTGGACGGGCGCAAGTTTCTGCCGCTCGAGGGGGTGTATGCCGCTGCGGTTTCGGTGGCCGGCGGCCCGCTGTTGCCGGCCGTCATGAACCTCGGCCCCCAGCCCACCGTTGATCCCATGGCCCCCTCGGCGGTGGAGGTGCACCTGCTGGATCGGCGCCTGGAGCTCGACGGCCTGGAGCTGGTGGTGGAGCCGCTCCAGCTGCTGCGCAGGCAGCAGACTTTTGCCAGCTTCGAAGCCCTCAGCGCCCAGATTGCTGCCGATGCCGACCGGGCCCGGGCCCTAACCGCCGGGATAGGCGTGGGTGAGGCCCCAGCCGATGAAGGTGGCAATCCCGCCGAGCAGCAGAATCCCTGAAATCAGCACCAGCATCGGGCTGTCGGAGTTGCCTTTGTCCACTCCGCCCTGCTCGCCTGCCATTGGCCCCTGCGCGATGGACCCCACCCTAAACAGCCCGGCCCCCGTGGGCTTCGACGACCCGGCCTGCGATGGCCTGATCGACCCGGCTCGCGATCGATTGATCGATGCCAACCTCGATCGGGCCCGCGAGGGCCTGCGGGTGTTGGAGGACTGGGCCCGTTTCGGGTTGGATCGGGGCGATCTGGTGGTGCGCACCAAGGACATGCGCCAGCGGTTGGGCCGGCTGCATCGGGATGCCTACAAATTTGCCCGCCACACGGCCACCGACCCAGCCGCCGGCCTCGGCCATCCGGCCCAGGCGGAGCGCCGCAGCCCCAGCGCCGTGGTCGGTGCCAACGCCGGCCGGGTGCAGGAGGCCCTGCGGGTGCTGGAGGAGTTCGGGCGCAGCAGCGATCCGGCGCTGGCCGAGGAGGCCGCCACCTTGCGCTACCTCCTCTACGACCTCGAGGTAGATCTGCTGCAGGCCTGTCGCCTGGCGGCCACGGGTGGGGAGGGGCGCCGCGAGGCGCTGGCCCGCTGTCGCCTGTATCTGGTCACCTCGCCGGTGGCCGATCTCGAGGAGGTGGTGGCCGCTGCCCTTGGGGCCGGGGTGCGCCTGGTGCAATACCGCGCCAAGGAGGCCGCCGGTCTTGATGATCTCCAGAAGCTGGCCCAGGCCCGCGCCCTGCGCCAGCTCTGCGCTGCCCATGGCGCCCTGTTTCTGGTCAACGACCGGATCGACATCGCCCTGGCGGTGGAGGCCGACGGGGTGCATCTGGGCCAGGGGGATCTGCCGCCGGCGGTGGCCCGCCAGCTGCTGGGCCCCGATCGGTTGATCGGCCGCAGCACCCATGCCCTCGCCCAGCTGCAGCAGGCGGTGACCGATGGCTGCGACTACGTGGGCGTCGGGCCTGTGCATGCCACCCCCACCAAGCCGGGCCGGGAGCCGGTGGGCCTCGACTACGTGCGCCAGGCCGCGGCAACCAGCCCCATTCCCTTCTTCGCCATCGGCGGGGTGGACGCCGCCAATCTGGCGGCGGTGCGGGCGGCCGGCGCCGATCGGGTGGCGGTGGTACGGGCCATCACCGAAGCCGCTGATCCGGCTGCCGCCACGGCCCAGTTGCTCGCTGCCCTGGAGGCGTGTCAGTGATCACGCTGCAGGTGAATGGCGAACCGCGCCGCTGCTCTGCCGGCCTGAGCCTGGAGCAGGTGCTCGCCGACCTGGGCTACCAGCCCCGGCTGGTGGTGGTCGAGTTCAACGGCGCGATCCTGCCCCGGCAGGCCTGGCCCTCCCAGCCGGTGGTGGAATCCGATGTGCTGGAGGTGGTCACCATCGTGGGTGGCGGTTCCTAGATTCCATCCACTTGCTTGCGGAGCCTTGGCGCTTCCGACCCGTCCGACCCTCGGACCCAGTCTGAGCCTGCGGCGCTGTGTCAGTTGGCTGGCCGTGCCTGTGCTGGCCTTCAGCCTGCTGCTCGCCCATCCGAGCCCCAGTTGGGCCGCCAGTGGCGGCCGGATTGGTGGCGGCAGCTTCCGTTCGGCTCCCTCGATGCCACGCAGCTACGGCGGCGGGGGATATCGAGGTGGCTACAACGGCGGGTACCGCGGTGGCTACGGCGGCGGTGGGATCGGCTTTCCCTTTCTGATTCCGATTTTCGGGTTCGGCGGGGGTGGTCTGTTCGGCTTCCTGGTGCTGATGGCCGTGGCGGGGCTGCTGCTCAATGCCGTCCGCGGTGGCGGCGGCCAGGGCCCCTCCCTGGGCAGCGGCCGCGGCGGCGATCTGGTCGGCGCGGCTCGCCCCGACGGGCCGGCCACGATCAGCCAGCTGCAGGTGGGGCTGCTCGCCAGTGCGCGCCAACTGCAAACCGATCTGCGTCGGCTGGCCGGCAGCGCCGACACCAGCCATGCCGCTGGGCTCCAGGCCCTGCTTCAGGAGACAACCCTGGCCCTGCTGCGCCACCCCGACCTCTGGGTCTATGCCAACGGAGAGGTGGGCCAGGTGCCCTTCGCCAGTGCTGAAGCCACCTTCAATCGTCTGTCGATGACGGAACGCAGCAAGTTGCAGCGTGAGCTCACCAGCAATGTGGGCGGTCAGCGCTACAGCGATACCGCCGTCGCGGCGGGCGACAGCGATGCCAGCAGCGATTTCATCGCCGTGACCCTGCTGGTGGCCACCCGCAACCGGATCAACCTCAAGGGGGCTGGCAGCGCCGATCAGCTGCGTGAATCTCTGCAGCAGCTCGGGGCGGTGGGTGCGGCCGACCTGCTCGCGATCGAGGTGATCTGGCAGCCGGAAGGGGCCGGCGAAGTGCTCAGCACCGAAGAGTTGCTGACCGCCTATCCCCAGCTGCAGCACCTCTAGCCGCGGCGCAAGTCGCAAACGGCCTGGGGAGATTGTTGCCGCTCCCCTTGCCTGGCCCAGCCGGGCTGCCCACACTGCGCTCGATTGCCGGTTGGGCCGATGGCTGGGCGCTCTCCGACCTGGGTGAACACCCCGGTGTTGCTGCAGGCGATCGAGCGCTACGAGCAGGGTTTGCTGCCCCGCTCGATGCAGCTGTGGCTGCAGGCCCTGCTGGAGATCGACGAGCCCGCACCTACCCCCTTGCGGCCCGGCTGCTGAGGATGCGCATGGCCGCCATGGCAGCCCCGTAGCCGTTGTCGATGTTGACCACCAAGAGTCCCGGGGCGCAGCTGGCGAGCATGCCGTGGAGGGCAGCCACCCCACCGGCGCTCACCCCGTAGCCCACCGCCACCGGGACGCCGATCACCGGTTGGGGGAGCAGCCCGGCCAGCACGGTGGGCAGCGCTCCCTCCATGCCGGCGCAGGCGATCAGCACATCGGCGCTGCGCAGCTCGTCGAGTCGATCCAGCAGCCGGTGCAGTCCGGCCACACCCACGTCGAGCACCAGCTCGGCGGTGATCCCATGGCAGCTCAGGGCCAGCTGGGCCTCGGCCGCCACCGGCAGGTCGCTGGTGCCGCCGCTCAGCACCACCACCCGACCGCGGCGGGGATCCGGATCCGGCAGGGCTCCGGCCGTGAGGCAGCGGGCCTGGCCGTGGTGCTGGAGTGCCAGCTCTGGCAGCAGCGCCGGCGACAGCTGGCTGGTCACGGCCTCGGCCTTCTCCGGGGAGATGCGGGTGGCCAGGGCCAGTTCCCCGGCTTCGTGCAGGGCCTCGAGGATCCGCACGATCTGCTCGGGGCTTTTGTGTTCCCCCCAGATCGCTTCCACCATGCCCAGCCGCTGGCGGCGGCCGAGATCCAGCCGGTGCTCGGCGCTCATGGCCTCTCCCACACCATCTCCACCAGCGCCGGCGTCACCCAGAGGCTGGCGTGGCGCTTCCCCCAGGTCAGTTCGGCCTCCAGGGCGGCCTGCTCTGCGGCGCTCCAGCGGCCAGCGGCGATCAGCTCGGCGGGATAGCTGCTGAGGAAATCGAGCAGCCACTGGGTTTTGGGGTGATCGCCGGAGGAGCAGGCCATCAGGCTGGAGCTCTGCAGCAGCCGGAAGCCGCGGGCCTCGAGCAGGGCCGGCAGGCGCTGGGCCACATCGGGGTCGCCGCCATGATCGCGCCAGTGCTGGATGCAGCGCTCCACAAACCGCGCCAGGGCGCTGCCGCCGGGATGGAGCGAGAAGGTGTCCCACCGCACGTATTCATGCAGCACCAGCCGGCCGCCGGGGCGCAGCGCCTGGCTCACCAGATCCAGCAGGGGCTCGAGCCGGGGCAGAAACATCGCCACCCAGCGGCACCAGGCCCCATCCCAGCTGCCCCCTTCCAGACCCAGGGGTGTTGACACGCTGGCGTTGGCCAGGTCGTATTGCAGGGTGCGCAGCTGGGGCATGGCCCCCTGCTGGAGCTGTTGCTCCAGGTGCTCCAGGTAGGCCGGGGCGCTGTCGATCGCCAGCACCTGGCCCGCTGGCCCCACCCGCTCGGCCAGCTCGAGACTGGCGTAGCCGGGGCCGCAGCCCAGATCGAGCAGCCGCTGGCCGGACCCGAAGCCAGCCCGGTCCCAGGAGCGCAGCATCGCATCGCGCCAGATGGCGTGTTGGCGCTCCAGCCGCTCCCGCTCGGCGGTGTGGCTGCCGAGCACGTAGCTGGCGCTCGAGACTTCGGCTGCACTCATGGCGTCAGCAACTCCCCTTCAAACACCAGCGGGAAGGGATTGCCGCGGCTGCTGCCGGTGGCTTGGCGGGCCAGTTGCTCGAAGTGCTCCTGCACCGCCTCCAAGTCATGCTTGGGGATCGCTTTCCACTGCTCCCGGCTGGCCCAGCGGATCAGCAGGGTGGCTTGCTCGGTGGTGGGGTCCCAGAGCAGCTGGCGATCAAGGAAGCCATCCTGCTGGGCCAACCAAGGCTCCCAGCTGCCCTTTTCAGCGTCGATCCAGGCCTGGCGGGCTTCGGCGGGTACCTTCAGCCTCAGGTGCTCCACCACAGCCACCTCAAAACCGCCATCGGGCCGATTCAGCTCGGCGATCGCCACATCGGCATGACCGGCCAGCAGCATCGCCAGGCACAGCGCAACGGCCAGCAACCTAGCCAGGACGTTCATGGCTGCTGCAACAGGGCCACGGCGTGGCAGGAGATGCCCTCTTCACGCCCCTCGGGCCCGAGGCGCTCATTGGTGGTGGCTTTTACCCCCACCTGCTCCGGATCCAGGCCCATCCGGCTGGCGATGGCGCTGCGCATGGCCTCGATGTGGGGCTTGAGTTTGGGGCGCTCGGCCACGACCACCGAGTCGATGTTCACCACGCTCCAGCCCCGTTCCGTTAGCAGGGTCATCACTTGCTCCAGCAGCTCCAGGCTGTCGGCCCCTTTCCACTGGGGATCGTCGGGCGGGAAGTACTTGCCGATGTCGCCCAGCGACAGGGCCCCCAGCAGGGCATCCATGATCGCGTGCACCAGCACATCGGCATCGCTGTGGCCATCGAGGCCCAGGCCATCCGGGTGCTCCAGCGGTTGCCCCCCCAGGATCAGCGCCCGACCCGGCACCAGGCGATGGATGTCGTATCCGTTGCCAATACGCAGCTGCATGGAGATCCCAGTTAGTGGAAAGGGTCTGGAGGTTGTCAACCTGGCCTGTTTCTTCTCTGTCACTTGCGATCACAAGTGGCGGATGGGTGGGCCTGGCTGGGGGGGGCACGACGGATAGACCGCCGTCCCTTGCGCTCATCACTGAATTCAAGCCCATGCCAACTGACAGGGTTGGCTGAGGCTGCTCGGGTCGACCTGGCGAGACTTTGAGCACTTCTTTCAGAAAATCATGCTGGCTTCCAGGCGCCCTTCTTTGATCGCCTGCATGAACAGCCGGTAGTCGCTTTCGGACTGGTCGGCGTAGTGCAGGCCAAAGGCTTCCAGGGCCTGGTCAAACACCTTGCCGGCGTCCAGCCAGGCCGCGATCGCATGGCGATCACCCGAACGGGCGTGGGCCTTGGCGAGAGCACGACCACACAATTCGCCATAGAGTTCCAGGCCCTTGGCATCCAGGCTGGCCAGATTCACCGAGCCTTTCCAGTTGCGCAGCAGGCGCCAGTAGTAACGGCGATCCCTCTGCGAACTGCTCGTCCATCCCAGAAACGGGTCGCTCACGGTCTGCATCAGCCGCTGCCCTTCGATCACCCGCTGGCCATGGTGCTGGGGTGACGGGGTGGTGGCATAAGGCTCAAGCACCGAGGCTTCGGCCTGCTTGCTCTGGAGGATCAACACATCATCAGGGTGGGGCCCCACAAACAGGCCGATGGCGCAGCGGGTGCCCACCGAACCCACGCCGACGGCCTTCATCGCCGCATCCACCAGCCGGTAGTGGTGAAGCAAGTGGCGCAGCGCGGCCGGGACGGAGCACAGGTACAGCTCCAAATGCTTCTGGGCCAGATCGCGCCAGTCGATGTCGGCGGTCCAGCTGCGATCCAGCAGGGCATGGCGCCAGATCAACGGGGGGTCATGGCGCAGTTGCAGTTGCCCGTCGGGTCCCCGTTCGCAGAGTTTGCCGGCCGCTTCGCTGCTGCTGTGGGCCCTGGCCTTGGCGCTCACCTTGAGCACGTGCTGCCGCAGAGGTGGGTGCTCCAGCTCGTTGATGTAGGCATCAACATCGAAGCGCTGCGCCCACACCTGATGCAGTGATTGGGTTGCGAGCGTCTGCATCGCCTTGCGGTAGGCCCGGGCGGTGCGCCTTGCCACGCGGCCCTGCTGGTCGCTGTTCAGAGCCAGGCTGCGCGCAGCGAGCACAGCACTGGCCACCAGCCGTTTGAGGTCCCACTCAAAGGGCCCGCGTACGGTCTCGTCGAAATCATTGAGGTCAAAGACCAGGCTCCACTCGGGCGACGCATAGAAGCCGAAGTTCGCCAGGTGGCAGTCGCCGCAGAGCTGCACCTCCAGGCCGCTGCTGGGTGCATTGCCTAAGTCATGGGCCATCACCGCCGGGGTGCCGCGATAAAACGCAAAGGCGTCGTGAGCCATGCGGCTGTGGCGCACGGGCACCAGCCAGGGCAGCCGATCGGCCTCCTGTTCCTGCAAGATCGTGATCGGGTTGCGCCGGTCTGCGGTCGGCGCCCAACGGCTGAGGTCCTGAACCTTCATTTGAGGCACGGGTGATGCAACAGGGATCGCCACGCTGCGCTGCATTGAAACTACTGCTCGGCTCTGGTGCTGGCATCCGTGTGGGGAGAAGCTGATCCCAGCATTCATTGTTGGGTTGCTTCTCTGTGCCTTGGGATTGGGAACATGTAGCGGCAGTGTGCCACTCAGGCAGGCGTGTCCCCGGTCACTTTGATTTGGTCAAAGTTCTGGGCATTTTGCATGGTTAACAACTCTTCTTTCGCCAAAGCCACTATCAAAGCCACTGCCGAAGCCGCTGACGGTGAGTTGGTTGCATGGAGAACAAGAATAATATTGGTGTTCGTCTTGGGCTGATCTCCAGGGGAGGCTTGCCCTTGTGTCCTGATGGATGAATCGTGCCTTGGCCAGCGCAGCAACTCCGTGGGTTCAACGATCTCAACTCAGTCTCCCCCAGGCTCCATCACCTGCAGCTGGTTGCCGTCGCGCCCCATCACCGTGACGCAGCTGCCCGGTAGCAGGGGGTGGCCCACCTTGAGGTTGACGGCGCTCCAGCTCTGACCGTGCCAGCGCACCCGGCCCGTATCGCCCTGGTCAAAGCCGCTGATCACCTCGGCTGTCTCTGCCGGCGGCAGGCTGCGGTGGCGCTGCTTCCCAGACCAGCGCCGCAGACCCAGCACCCCCAGGCCGGTGAGCCCCAGCAGCAGTCCCAGCTGCAGCCCGGGCGACAGGGGCCACCAGGCCGTCGCCACCGACAGCCCCAGGGCCACCACCGCGGCGGGCAGCAGCCCGTCGGCATCCGTGCCCGCCAGGCCCAGCACCAGCAGACCGGCGGCCAGCAGCAGCCAGAGGAGGGACACGGGGGCCATGGGGTCGGGGCGCGGGCGGAGCGTTGCGCCCATGCTGACTAGCTTTGGGATTTCAAGCCCGGAGCGCCGCCGTGGAAGCCCTGCTGTCCCTGCCCGCCCTGGCGCTGATGGCCCTGCTGGGGGTCAGCAGCGTCAAGGTCACCAGCGGCGGCCAGTCGCGCCTGGTGGAGCGGCTCGGCAAATACGACCGCCAGCTGCAGCCAGGTCTCTCCCTCGTGCTGCCGGTGCTGGAGAAGGTGGTCAGCCATGAATCGCTCAAGGAGCGGGTGCTCGACATCCCGCCCCAGCAGTGCATCACCCGCGACAACGTCGGGATCGAGGTGGATGCGGTGGTGTATTGGCAGCTGCTGGAGCACGCCCGCGCCTATTACGCCGTCGACAACCTGCAGGCGGCGATGGTGAACCTGGTGCTCACCCAGATCCGCGCCGAGATGGGCAAGCTCGACTTGGATCAGACCTTCACCACCCGCCAGGAGGTGAATGAGGTGTTGATGAAAGAGCTGGATCAGGCCACCGATCCCTGGGGGGTGAAGGTGACCCGGGTGGAGCTGCGCGATATCCAGCCCTCCCGCGGCGTGCAGCAGGCGATGGAGCAGCAGATGACCGCCGAGCGGGAGAAGCGGGCGGCGATTCTGCGCTCGGAAGGCGAACGCGAATCCCAGGTGAATGCCGCCCGGGGCCGGGCCGAAGCCCTGGTGCTCGATGCCAAGGCCCAGCAGGAGGCCCTGCTGCTGGCGGCCGAGGCCCAGGCGAAGCAGCAGACCCTGCTGGCCCAGGCCCGGGCCGATGCGGCGACCCGGCTGGCGGAGGCGATCGGCGGCAACCCCGCCGCGGCCGAGGCCCTGCGGCTGCTGCTCGCCAGCGACTGGATGGCCATGGGTGAGCAGATGGCCCAGGCCCCTGGCGGCAGCGTGCTGATGGTGGATCCCCAGAGCCCGGCAGCCCTGCTCACCGCCCTGCGGAATCTCCAGCAGGGTCCGGCGTGAGCGGGGCCAGCTCCACGGCGGTGCCGCTGGAGCACACCATCAGCATGCCGCTGCTGCTGCCGAGCACCTCGTAGTCGAGATCCACCGCCACCACCGCGTTGGCCCCCAGCAGCCGGGCCCGGCGGGCCATCTCCTCGAGGGCACTCTCGCGGGCCTGTTGCAGGGCTTCTTCGTAGGAGCGGGAGCGCCCCCCCACGATGTCCCGCACACTGGCCAGCAGATCGCGCAGCAGATTGGCCCCGAGGATCGTCTCGCCATTGACGATGCCCAGATAGCGAACGATCGCTCGTCCTTCGATGCCGGGGGTGGTGGTGATCAGCACGGCGATGACTCCGGGTGTTGCTTCTGCCAGCGGGCAAACAGATCGGGGCGCCGTTCCCGGGTGCGCTGCTGCTGCTGCTCGGCGCGCCAGCGGGCGATGGCGCCATGGTCGCCGCTGCGCAGCACCGCTGGCACTTCCATGTCCCGGAAGCTGGCGGGGCGGGTGTAGTGGGGGTGCTCCAGCAGCAGGGAACTGTGGCTCTCGTCATCGAGGCAGGCCTCGGTGCCCACGGTGCCGGGCAGCAGCCGCACCACGCCGTTGATGATCACGGCCGCCGGCAGCTCGCCGCCGGTGAGCACGAAGTCGCCGATCGACACCTCCTCATCGGCGAGGCTGCGGATGCGTTCATCGAAGCCCTCGTAATGGCCGCAGATCAGCACCAGCTGGTCGGTGTCCGTGGCCCAGCGGCGCAGATCGGCCTGTTCCAGCGGCTTGCCCTGGGGGCTCATCAGCAGCACCCGCCGCCTGGGAAGCACCGGGATCGCCTCCACGGCGGCAAACACCGGCTCGGGCTTGAGCACCATGCCGGCGCCGCCGCCGTAGGGATCGTCGTCGACTTTTTTGTACTTGTCGGTGGCGAAGTCGCGCGGGTTGTGGGTGTGCAGCGCGGCAATGCCGGCAGCAAAGGCACGGCCGATCACCCCCAGGCTCAGCAGGGGGGCGAAGGCCTCCGGCGCCAGACTCACCACATCGAGGCGCATGGGTTCAGCTCGCGGGTGCGGCGGGCCGGCTCACCCGGCGGATCTCGGAGCTGAAGCTGGCCCGGCCCGGGGTGCCGTCGGCGCGGCTCTCCACGGTGGAGCGCAGCCGCAGGTTGGGCTTGGTGAACCAGATGCGCTCGCGCACCTCCCGGCTCTCGCTGCGGATCACCAGCTCGAGGCTGCCATCGGGCCAGAGCTGCCAGCGGCCCTGCTGGTCGCCGGCGCTGAAGCTGCCATCGGCGCTGAAGTGCAGCTGCTGGACCACGGAGCCCTTGGGACCCACCCGCAGCCCCCCAGGCGTGTCGCTGCTCTCGGGCTCCACAAAGGCCACAACCAGTTCGCCGCGCTCGCTGCTGTGCCATTCATCGCCATCGCCGGCGGCCTCAGCGTCGCCGCTGCTGCCGTCCGTGGCGCCCAACGGCCCGAGGGCAAACTGGCTGCGCAGGCTCATCCACTCGCCGGCGCAACAGCGCAGAAAACCGCCGATCTCCTGGGGTGGGAAGTCGGAGGGAGGGGTCTCCGGTACGGAGGTGGTGGGCCCGCTGGGCTGGGGGCTGCTGGAGGGGGTCTCGATCATGGGGCGATTCTCTCAGCCTTCTGGGCCGGAGCCGCCCACCCAGATCACCTGGTCGCCATAGCCGCTGAGCAGGCGATCAGCGGTCAGCAGGGTGAGTCCGTTGTGGCGGGCCTGTGCCACCAGCAGGCGGTCAAAGGGATCCCGATGGATCCAGGGCAGGTGCTGCACCGCCAGGTAGTGCTCCGCATCGATCGCCAGCTCCAGCAGCCCTTGACGGCGGAGGCCCTCCCTGAGTTGACCAGCATCAACCTGGAACCCCGGCTTGCCCAGGGAGGTCTTGATCGCCACCTCCCACAGGCTGACCACACTGAACAGGAAGGGGATGTGCCGATCCGTGAGGGCAGCGTGCAGCTGGGCTGGCAGGCGCATCGGCGTGATCGCCAGCCAGAGCAGCAGTTGGGTGTCGAGCAGTTGTTCGGCGGGCCTCTGCTGCGGGTTTGAGGGGCCCGCCATCAGCCGAACATCGCCTCGATGTCCCGTTGGAAGTCTCCCTTCAGTTCGCACTCTAGCACGGCAGCACCTTGCAGAAATCCCAGCTGGCGCTGCCTTGGGGTGTCGTCCACAGGAACGAGCCTCACCAGGGCCTTGCCTGCCCGGGCGATCACCACGTCTTCGCCATCGAGGGCCTGCTCCACATAGCGGGACAGGTGGGTTTTGGCGTCGTGCAGGTTGACTTGCATCCATCCAGCTTGGCCGGCTAGATGGCTAAGCCTGATTCGCGCGTGATCGAGGGGCCTGTGCTTGTCTCTCTCTCCCTCAGTCGCCCCGGTAGCCGAGCTCGGCCAGCCGGGCAGCGCTGCGCCGCCAGCCCGGCACCACCTTCACGAACAGCTCCAGATAAACCGGCCCGCTGAACACCTTTTCCATCTGCAACCGCGCCCCCTGGCCGATGGTTTTCAGCATGCGGCCGCCCTTGCCGATCAGGATGCCCTTCTGGCTGGAGCGCTCCACCAGCACCGTGGCCAGCACGGCGGTGCGGGGCCCGTCGTCGACCACCCGATCGATGCTCACCGCCACCGAGTGGGGCACCTCCTCGCGGGTGTGGCTGAGCACCTGCTCGCGGATCAGCTCGGCCATCAGCAGCTGCTCGGGTTGGTCGCTCACCGCATCGGCCGGGTAGAGCTGGGGTCCCGGCGGCAGCTCGGCGCTCAGGGCCGCCACCAGGGCTTCGGTGCCCTCGCCGCTGAGGGCGCTGACCGGGTGCAGGGGCCAGTCGCCCATCAGGTCGCGGTAGCTGGCGGCCAGTTCTTCGGCCCTGGCCGGATCCACCAGGTCGTTTTTGTTGAGGGCCACGTGCACCGGGGCCCGGCAGTGCTGCAGCAGCTCCACGATGAAGCCATCGCCCCGACCGGCAGGCTCGCTCCCATCCACCAGCAGCAGCACCACATCCACCTCGCCGATCGCTCCCCGGGCGCTCTGCACCAGTCGCTCCCCCAGCAGGTGGTGGGGCTTGTGGATGCCTGGGGTGTCGAGCAGCACCAGTTGGGCCGCTGGGGTGGTGAGGATCGCCCGCAGCCGGTTGCGGGTGGTTTGGGCCACCGGCGAGGTGATCGCCACCTTCTGGCCCACCAACTGGTTGAGCAGGGTGGATTTGCCCACGTTGGGCCGGCCGATCAGGGCTACGAAGCCGGAGCGGTAATCGGCGTCAGGCCCGGCTGCCGCTCCGGCCCCACCGGCCCCCAGCAGCCTCGCCGACTCCTGCGGATCGGGGATCGGCAGGATCTGGCCTTCCAGGATCGCGCTGTCGTCGGGAGGGGGTGGGGGAGTGGCTGTCATGTCCTCAACAGTGCCAGCCCATCGGGCCCGTGGCTGTTCAGGGCTCGGAGGAGCCGCTGCCGGGGCCGTTTCCATAGGCTCGGATGGCAGAGCAGCGCTGGCTCCATGTCCGAGACGCCCGACACCCTTCGCGAACCCACCTTCCAGCAGGCCATGGAGATCACGGCCCAGTGGCTGGCGCTCTGGGAGAGCGGCGAGCTCAGTGACGAGGTGCTGGGCGATCGGGTGGCCGAGTTGGTGGCCAGCCGTGATGGGGCCCGGGGCTTTTTCGTGGTGAGCCTGGCCGGTGATTGCCCGCTGATGGACCGTCTGCCGGAGCCGCTGCTGCTGCAGCTGCGTCTGGCTGGAGCGGGGGTGGTGGATCTCTCAGCCCGCAACCTGGCGATGAGCACGGCGATGGCGCTGCACCATCAGCGTGCTGGAGATGGGGCGCAGCAGGGGGCGTCGGAGCGGGTGCAGGCCCGCTGCACCGAATTGCTGCGTGGCTTGGAGCCCCAGGCCGTCAAGCAGCGGCTCGAAACCCTGTTGGCGGCCACCGCGGGTGCAGGGGAGGATGTCGCCTTCCTGGATCGCTGGGGTTACGACGCCGACCAGCGGGCGGCCATCGCGGCGGCGATCGAAGCGGTGGCTGAGGGCTGATGCAGGCCAAGATGGCCTTGGCCTGCAGCTGCCCTGTCCATGGTGATCCGGTCCAGGGTTTTTGGCTCCAGCAGCCTGATGTCCAGCAGCTTGCTCTGCAGCGGCGCCCGCCTGTTGGCCTCTGGATTGGCGGCGGCAGCGTTGCTGGCTCCAACCTCCGCCCGGGCGATTGAAACCATCAAGCTGCGCTTGCCGCTGCTGGACACCGATTTCCTGATCCGCGTCTCCGAGTTGCGGAGCCCCCAGGCCCTGATGGCAGGTGACAGCGATCTGGCCGAACTCGACCGGGCGACCAATGGGGTGATCGGTCAGAAGCTGAAGGCGGTGATGCAATCCAACCTGCCCCTGGAGCTGGGGGTCGTGATGCGCAATGCCCAGGGCTCGCCGCTGCTGGAGCAGGTGCTGTTGCTGGTGGGGGCCCTGGGCGACATCGACGGCCTGCCCGAGCCCCTCCAGCCAGCCCAGTTTGAGCAGGCCATGCAGCGGGCCGCCGCCAAGGGGGGCATCAGCCTGCTGGATGTGCTGGAGCAGCTGCCGGGCAACAGCGTCACGGTGCAGCTGGGCCGCCTGGGCTATTCGGTGCAGAGATTCCGGGCCCAACGACGTCAGGCTGACCGGTTGATTGCCGCGATGCCACCCGTGAGCAGTCAGGGGCCCTGGCTGGAGGCCGGGATGTTCTCCAGCGTGCGGCGGGAGCTCACCATTGCGGTGGCCCATCGTCCCGAGCCCCTGTCGCTGGTGATCTGGGAGTCCAGCGCATCGGCCGCTGCCACAGATCGCCTCGTGGTGATCTCCCACGGCCTGTGGGATGACCCCAGCAATTTCGAGGGCTGGGCTGTCCACCTGGCCAGCCATGGCTACACGGTGGTGCTGCCACGCCATCCCGGCAGCGATCAGAGCCAGCAGCAGGCGATGCTCTCAGGGAAGCAGCCGCCGCCGAAACCGGCAGAACTGGCGCTGAGGCCCAAGGACGTATCGGCGGTGATTGATGCGGCGGCCCAGGGTCAGCTGAACCTGCGCCGGCCGGTCAACACCCAGGCGGTGATGGTGGCTGGCCATTCCTGGGGGGCGACGACGGCTCTGCAGCTGGCTGGAGCCCGACCCACCGCCAGCAAGCTGAGCCAGCTGTGCGAAGACGTGCGCAACCCCTCCCGCAATCTCAGCTGGGTGTTGCAGTGCAACTTTGTGGGATCAGCCGAGAGCGCCGCCCTGGTGGATCCCCGGGTGCTCAGCGCCGTGGCGGTGAGTCCGCCGATGCGCCTGTTGTTTGATGTGGAGTCAGCCCAGACGATGCCCGCCAAGGTGCTGGTGGTCAGTGGCAGCAGCGATTGGGTGGTGCCCTCCGGCCCGGAGGCGATCGAGCCCATGGGTCGGGCCACCAGCACTGGTGGCAGCGGCCACCGTCTGGTGTTGGCCGAGCGGGCGGACCATTTCAATCTCCGCTCCCCTCAAGGCGATGGCGGTGGGGCCCTGCGCGGTTTGCTGCTGGCCTGGTTCAATGCCGCGGCCCAGGCTGGCCCAGGGGTTGCCCCCCAATTGCCCGCTGCCGGTTGGGGCAGCAGCAGCCATCCCCTGCGGGATGTCACCACCGCCCTGCCCCAGGTTGCGACGCCAGTCCCAGCCACTGGAGCCACTCCGGCGGTTGCTCCTGGGACGGCGCCGGCGCTTGTCCAGCCATAAAAAAGCGCCCGGTGCGGGCGCTGGAGAAGCCACTGGGGTGAGGACTCAGTCGCGGCGACCGCCACCGTTGAGGGCAATGATCAGGCGCAGGATGAAGATGAACAGGTTGATGTAGGTGAGGTACATGCCCAGAGCGCCGGCCAGGTACTGGTCGTCGGTGTAGCTGCGGGGCATCGTGTAGAAGTCGACGAAGGCCGCACCCACGAACAGCACGGTGCCGAAGCCGGCGATCAGCAGCTCAAAAGTGCCTCCGCTGAAGACGCCCGGAGCAAAAATGCTGCCGACGATCTGCACCACCATGGCGATCAGCAGACCGAGGATGCCCAGACCCACCACCCCGCTCAGGGCCTGTCCCACGTTGTCGCTCATGCGACGCCCGACCACTGAAGCCACCACGAAGGTGATGCCCGTGGCCAAGGTGGCCGTGCCGATGGCGCCGACACCAGCGGCGCTGACGGCATAGGCGACGATGCCGCTCAGGGTGAAACCGGTGATCAGGCTGTAGGCCGTCAGGAGCGGCAGGGCCGTGCTGTTGTTGCCCTTCATCGCCACGTTCTGGGCCACGAAGAACAGGATGAAGTTGCCGATCAGGGCCACCCAGAACAGGGGCATGAACAGTGCCGGGCTGCTGGCCATCAAGGCCAGGCCGCCGATCACCCCACCAGCGGTGAGCACCATGCCGCCGCCCACATAGGGCAGCGCCTTGTTGACCACATTGGGGCCCACCAAGGCGCTCGACTGGGCCTCACGAATGGCTTGCTGAAAATTGCTGCTGGCCGGCATGGCGCACCAGTGGGAGGAAACTCCATCCATCCTGCCAGTGGTTTTCGGCCAGTGGGAGCCTCCATCGCTGCTGTGGGGTGTGGATCTCCCTATGGCGACTGAGCGCGCGTTTCAGGGGTTGTCGCCGGGGTCGAGCCGAGATCCCGGCCAGAGCCGGACGCCCAGCACCGCAACGCCTGTGCCGATGCAGGATTCAATGAAGCGCAACAGGGCGTTCAGACCCGGGCTCAGCTTCGGATCCAGGCTGCCGGTGACCATCACCACGATCACGGTGATCGCTGCCAGGCGGCCGTGGCTGGGAATGTGGACGGCGGAGCAGAGCAGCACCGTGGCGAAGATCGCCAGGGCCATGCCGAGCGGGTGAAAGGGCAGCAGCGACAGGTAGACGGCGCTGGTGAGGGCGCCGATTGCCGATCCCAGAACGCGCAGTGAGGCGGAAGAGACTGTTTCCCTGCGGGTGGCCTGGGTCACCACGATCGCCGAGATCGCCGACCAGAGGCCACCGATCTTGGGCAGATAGCCCGGAAACAGGCCGGTGAACCAGAAGCCGAGCAGGTAGGCCACCAGGGCCGCTACGGCAATTTCGGCGGGAATGCGCAGTCGCTCCGTGCTGTTCAAGGTTTCAGGCGGCTCTGCGGGCCATCGAATCGCTTTTGGACAGCGGGTGCCAGCCTGTTGGCATCGTGGCTGGCATAGGCCTGCACCAGCCGCTGCACCAGCGGATGGCGCACCACGTCTGCTGCGGTGAGTTCGCAGATTGCCACGCCCTCCACGCCCTGGAGCACCTGGGCCGCTTTGCGCAGCCCGCTCATCACCCCCGCCGGCAGGTCCACCTGGGTGGGGTCGCCGGTCACCACCATGCGGGAGTTTTCGCCCAGGCGGGTGAGCACCATCCGCATCTGGGCGGCGGTGGTGTTCTGGGCCTCGTCGAGGATCACAAAGGCGTCGGCCAGGGTGCGGCCGCGCATGTAGGCGAGGGGGGCCACCTCAATCACCCCCTTCTCCAGCAGGGCTGCGGTGCGCTCGGCACCGAGCAGGGCGTGCAGGGCGTCGTAGAGGGGGCGCAGGTAGGGATCGACCTTCTGCTGCAGGTCGCCGGGCAGAAACCCGAGTCGTTCGCCGGCTTCCACAGCAGGTCGGGTGAGCACCAGCCGCTCCACCTTGCGCTCGGTGAGCATCCGCACTGCCTGCACCGTGGCCAGAAACGTCTTGCCCGTGCCGGCTGGGCCGAGGGCAATGGTGAGGTCGTGGCGCTCCATGGCCTCCACATAGGCCTTCTGGCGCAAGGTGCGGGGGCGCAGCAACTTGCCGCTCTGGCTGCGGGCCAGCACCTGACGCCCCAGCTGCTGGTGCTCGTCACCCCGGCCGGTGTCGAGGGCCTGCAGAGCCGTCTGCACATCCACCAAACCGATGGCCTGACCCTCTTCCCAGAGGGGACGCAGCAGCTCCACCAAGGCTGAGGCCCGCTCCAGCTGACTGGGGCGGGCCTGGATCACCAGATCCAGGCCCCGCAACACCAACGACGCCCCGGTGAGGGCTTCGAGGCGATGCAGTGTGGAGGATTCGGCGTCACCCGCCAGGGCCAAGGCCGCAGCAGGGTTGGGCAGAGCGATGGAAAAGCTGGTCGGCTCCCCTGGCTTGGCCATGGGGCGAGGAATCAAGCTTCGGCGGCAGCTTCAGAAGCGGGCTCAGCAGCTGCGGCTTCCGCTTCAGCAGCAGCTTTGGCTTCCGCGGCAGCGGCAGCCTCAGCGGCTTTGGCCTCAGCGGCTTCTTTGGCAGCCTGCTTGGCAGCAGCCTCGCGTGCTTCGGCCTGCTTCAACTTGCCGACAACCTCAGCGGGGCGGACGGTCTTTTCGACCAACCCGCCTTTCTCCAGGAGGGAGCGCACCGTGTCGGTGGGCTGCGCGCCCTGGCTCAGACGGGTCCGGATCGCCTCGGTGTCGAGACGGGTCTCCTTGGTGCGGGGGTTGTAGAAGCCCAGCTCTTCCAGCGGACGACCGTCGCGGCGGGAGGTGCTGTTGGTGGCCACGAGGCGGAAACTCGCTTCCCGCTTCTTTCCAAACCGCTTCAGGCGGAGCTTGATCATCGTGGCCTTGCCGCTAGGTGTCCAAACAACCAATGTACCCGGTCGGGTGCTCAGAGCTCCCCGAAGCCCTTCCGTTTCTTGGCCGGTCTGGGGGGCCGGCGCCCGCCACCGCCCCCTCCGCCCATGGGCCCCGGCATGCCAGGCATCCCTCCCATGCCAGGCATCCCTCCCATTCCCGGCATCCCTCCCATGCCAGGCATTCCGGGCATTCCCGGCATTCCACCGCCCCGGGTCATCTGCTGCATGAAGCCGCGCATCTTCTGGAAGTCGGCCAGCACCTTGTCGACATCGGCTGGCGCGTGACCGCTGCCGGCGGCGATGCGGCGGCGGCGGGAGGGCTGGGACGCCAGCAGTTCCGGCTGCTGCCGCTCGGCCTCGGTCATGGAGCCGATCATCGCCTCGATCTTCTTGAGCTGCTGCTCCCCCTGTTTGAGCATGCCGTCGTCGATCTTGTTCATGCCCGGGATCAGCTTCATCAGGCCGCCCAGGGAGCCCATGCGCTTGATCAGGCGCATCTGCTGCAGGAAGTCGGAGAAGTCGAAGCTGGCTTCCTGCAGCTTCTGCTGCATCTTGGCCACATCGGCCAGCTCCACCTCCTTGGTGGCCTTCTCCACCAGGGTGAGCACGTCGCCCATGCCCAGGATGCGGCTGGCCATCCGCTCGGGGTGGAAGGGCTGCAGCGCCTCCACCTTCTCGCCGGTGCCGATGAATTTGATCGGCGCGCCGCTCACCTTGCGGATCGAGAGCGCGGCACCGCCGCGGGAGTCGCCGTCGAGCTTGGTGAGCACGGCACCGGTGATACCCACCTGCTCGTGGAAGGAGCGGGTGAGTTCGGCGGCCTCCTGGCCGATCATCGAATCCACCACCAGCAGCACCTCATCGGGCTGCACGGCTTCCCGGATCCGCACCATCTCCTCCATCATCGACGTGTCGATCTGAAGGCGGCCGGCGGTGTCGACCAGCACCGTGTCGAACCCTTCGGCCTTGGCTTTGGCGATGCCGGCGGCGGCGATGGCTTCCGGCTTGGCCTCGATGCCGAGGCTGAACACCTCCACGCCGATCTGGCCGCCCAGCGTTTTGAGCTGCTCGATGGCGGCGGGACGGTAGACATCGGCTCCCACCAGCAGCGCCTTGCGGCCCTGTTCCTTGAGGTGCAGGCCGAGCTTGGCGGTGGCGGTGGTCTTGCCGGCGCCCTGGAGGCCGGCCATCAGCACCACCGTCGGGGCACCGGCGACGCCGCCGGCGGCCAGGGGCGCGTTCTCGCCGCCCATGGTTTTGACCAGCTGTTCATGCACCAGCTGGATGAATTTCTGATCCGGGTTCACCCCCCGCACCACTTCAGCGCCGACGGCCTTGCGGCGCACCTCGTCGACGAAGTCCTGCACCACCGGCAGGCTCACATCCGCCTCCAGCAGAGCCCGGCGCACCTGCTTGAGTGCCCCCTGCACGTTCGTGTCGGTGATTGCGGCCTGCCCCCTCAGGCTCTTGACCGCGTCTTCAAATCGCTGGGATAGCTCGTCAAACATCGCGTTGCCGCTCGGGGGCCAGGGGGTGGGGTGTTGCCCCGGGATAGGGGCGATCGTAAAAACCGGCCCGGTATCCACGGAGGCGCGGCTCGGGGGGCGGGGGCTTCAGGGGGCTTTTTGGAAGCTCACCAGCCGCCAGATGCCGTTATCCCGGCCGAAGACATACCGGTTGCGCAGCTCGAGCTTGGTGGGCTCACCTTCCGGTTCCCCCTTGGCGTTGAGCCGTTGGTCGGAATAACGCAGGTTGACAGTGGCGGCGATCCGGTTGCCGTTCCGTTCGTCGACTTCCAGGGAGGTGATCGCGGTGCTGATGGTCTGGGTTTCGCCGCGGGCCTGGTCGCCCTCGCGCTCGGCTTCGAGGCGATTCACCTGGGTCGGGCGCGCCAGCACCTCCAGGGGAATGCGGCTGTTCTTGCCGGCCAGGATGGCGGCCTTGGCATCGAGCCAGGCCTCCAGCAACGCCTGAACCTGGGCTTCGCTGGGGGTCTCGGCCCGCAGCGGCAGGGTGCTGGGTGCAGGAGCCGGAGGGCTGGCGGGCTTGCTGGTCTCGCGTGGAACCGGGGTGGGTGCGGGCTGCACGGCGAGCGGGGTGCGGCCCGGGCCGGGGGCTGGCGGCCTTGGCCGCATCACTGAGGCGATGGCCACCAGCACCACACCGGCCCCAACGGCCGCTGCCGTGGCCGTGCGGCGCGAGGGACGCTCCAGCTCGGGCCAGAGCCAGTGGGAGCGCACGCTCTCCAGCCAGGTGCCTGGTCCGTGATGGCGCCAGGTGTCGCGCACGGTGTCGCGCGCGGCCTCCAACCAGGCTCCCCCGTTCCAGGCGACACCATCCCAATGGCCGCTGTCGTCTTCGTCCCCGTCGTGGTCGATGTTGTGGTTGGGCTTGTTGTGGACCGCTTCGTTAGACGGGGTGAGCGTTCTGGCGGTGGTGCCCGCCAGGCTGCCGGTGTCGAGGGCCAGATCCCAGGTGAGGCTGCTTGTGGCAAGGGCCGGAGCCGGGGGACGGTCGTGCTGCTCGACATAGGCCTGCACATCGCGATCGGCGAAGAAGGCCTCCAGATCCGGGTCGGCCTCCAGGTCGCGATAACCGGGCAACACGTCGCGGGCCAGCCAGTCGCGGCAATAGGCGCAGAGCTGGGCCAGGGGATCCGGGCTCTGCTGGTCGGCCCAGCGCCTCAACTCCGCCGTGGCCCCCTGCTCAAAGGCGGCGCGGGCCTGCTCCACCTGGCCCAGCAGCAGGTACTGGCAGGCCAGCAGCGGCTGCACACCCTCCTGGCCGCTGGCCTCGAGCCGTTGGCGGGCGGCGGCAATGCGCTCGGGTTTGCGCTGGGCGAAGCCGGAGGCGGTGAGGGCGGTGCTGGCCAGAAAATCGGCCGCAGCGGAGGTTGGCGCCCAGCGGCTGAACAGATCCACCTGCTCCTGCACCGTCAGGAAGGCACGGATCTGCTTGAAGAAGGCCTGGAACTCCTCGGCTCCCATGCTGGGATCGCCAAAGCCTTCGAGTCCGCCCCGACGGGCCACCAGTTCCTCCAGCAGGGCCAGTCCCTCAGCCCGTTCCGACTGGGCTGTGAGGTTGCGGCTCAGCAGGTCGAGCACCCGGAAGGGCCGCAGGTTGTCGAGCTCGTCGCTCAATTGCTGACGGATCGCCGGCAGTTGGCCCATCCGCTGCAGCAGCTGCTGGCCCTGCTGAAGGGTCTGGGCGGCGGCCTCGTAGCGCCGTTGTTGATGCAGATCGGCGGCGGCGGCGAGGCAGGCCAGGCCCGCCAGCAGGGTGAGGTCGGCCTCCCGGGTGCTGCCCAGCGCCGGCGCCTGCGGAGGCTGCAGGGCCCGGCAGGCGATTTCGAAACAATCAAAGGGCTGGCCCGCCTCCAGCAACAGCAGCAGGCCCCCTGCGTCTTTGCTGGTGGGCACGTCCAGCGCGGGCAGCACGGCCTGGCCACTGCCCGCCAGGGCGGTGAGGTCGGATTCGTAGGCCTGGCGGCGGCTTGCGTCGCTGAGCAGGTCGGCGCTGGCCCGCAGCAGCTCTTCGCGGGCCAGCAGGGTGTCCTGGGTAAAGCCCTGGTCGGGGGCGCGGTCGATGCGTTGCTGCAGGGTGTGAAGCAACGCCTGCAGGTCGGTGGTCGGGCTGACTCCGAGCAACCGGAAGTGATCGATCGGCAGTTCCAATCCAGGCCCGTCACTGGTGGCTGACTGTAGGCAGCGTCAGCAGTTTTGCCAGAGATTTTCTGTCCTGTTGAGATTGGACCTCGTAGAGTTGCCCCACACGCACGCGGACATGGGCCCTGACATCGCGGCTGCTAGCGGAGCACCCTCCTGTTCCGCTGACGCCACCAGCCTGGTTGGTGCCCATGCCCAGCGTCTGGAGAACCTCTACCCCTCCACTCCCGCCACGGTGACGCGGGAGGAGGGCTTGATGCTCTACCGCGACATGACCCTGGGTCGGCGCTTTGAGGACAAATGCGCCGAGATGTACTACCGGGGCAAGATGTTCGGGTTCGTGCACCTCTACAACGGCCAGGAGGCCGTGAGTACGGGCGTGATCAAGGCGATGAAGGCCCAGCACGACTGGTTCTGCAGCACCTATCGCGACCACGTGCACGCCCTCAGCTGCGGCGTGCCGGCCCGCGAGGTGATGAGCGAGCTGTTCGGCAAGGAAACCGGCTGCAGCAAGGGCCGCGGCGGCTCGATGCACCTGTTCTCCAAGGAGCACCATCTGCTGGGCGGCTACGCCTTCATCGGTGAGGGCATCCCGGTGGCCCTCGGCGCCGCCTTCACCAGCCGCTACAAGCGCGATGCCCTGGGAGATGCCAGCAGCGATGCGGTGACGGCCGCCTTCTTCGGCGATGGCACCTGCAACATCGGCCAGTTCTACGAATGCTTGAACATGGCGGCCCTCTGGAAGCTGCCGATCCTGTTTGTGGTGGAGAACAACAAGTGGGCCATCGGCATGGACCACAACCGCGCCACCAGCGATCCCGAGATCTGGCGCAAGGCGGCCGCCTTCGGCATGGCCGGCGAAGAGGTGGATGGCATGGACGTGCTGGCGGTGCGCGCCGCCGCCCAGCGGGCCATTGAGCGGGCCCGGGCCGGCGAAGGCCCCACCGTGCTCGAGTGCCTCACCTACCGCTTCCGCGGCCACTCCCTGGCGGACCCCGACGAGCTGCGGGCCGAGGCGGAGAAGGAGTTCTGGGCGAAGCGCGACCCGATCAAGGCCCTGGCCGCCCGCCTGATCGAGCAGGGCCTGGCCTCCGCCGAGGAGCTCAAGGCGATCGAGAAGGAGATCGATGCCGAGGTGGCTGATTGCGTGGAGTTTGCCCTCGCGGCCCCCGAGCCCAAGCCCGAGGAGCTCACCCGCTACATCTGGGCGGAAGACTGATCAGATCCCGTGTAGACGGGCCTGCTCCGCGGCGGCCCTGAACACCAGGCTGTGGCGCCTCACCAACGGCTCTAAGGCGTCGTAGCCGCCACCGATCACCGTTGCGATCGGGATGCCGCGCCGCAGGCAGGCGTCGAGCACCAGCCGGTCCCGGTTGAGCAGGCCATCGCCACTGAGGCAGAGGCGGCCGAGACGATCGTCCCGGTGGGGATCCACGCCGGCGTTGTAGAGCACCAGTTGGGGGCGGTGCTGATCGAGCAGGTCGGGGATCAGATCGCCAATGGCCCGAAGGTAGTCGAGGTCCTCAATCCCATCGGCGAGGGCTAGGTCGACGTCGCTGCTCTGTTTGCGCAGGGGGAAGTTGTTGGCGCTGTGGGCCGAAAAGGTGAACACCCGCGGTTCATCAGCAAAGATCGCCGCCGTGGCGTCCCCCTGATGCACGTCCAGGTCGATCACCATCAGCCGCTCCACGGCCCCCTCCGCCAGCAGCACCCGGGCCGCCACAGCACAGTCGTTGAAGATGCAGAAGCCGCTGCCGTGATCCGGGAAGGCGTGGTGGGTGCCCCCGGCCAGGTGACAGGCCACGCCATGGCCGAGGGCCAGGCGGGCGGTGAGCACCGTGCCCCCAACGGCCAGCCAGGTGCGCCGCACCAGTGGCAGGGTGGCGGGCAGGCCGATACGCCGCTGATCGGCGGCGGTGAGCTGGTTCCGGGCAAAGGCCTGGTGATAGGTGCGCCCATGCACCAGTTCCAACCAGCGACGCGGCGCCGGCAGGGGGGTATGCAGCTGCTCAGGGCGGGCGAGACCCTGCTGCAGCAGCAGGTGATGCAGGAGCCGAAACTTCGCCATCGGAAAGCGATGGCTGCTGGGCAGGGGGGCCGAGTAGGCCGGGTGATAGATCAGCGGTGGCCCCAGAGCCGAGTCCTGCAGGTGGCCCGATTCTCAGAGATCCGCTCAGAGATTGGTGGGGATGCGGCGGGTCAGGTTGCGCAGCTTGCGCAGGGCCTTGAGCTCCACCTGGCGCACCCGTTCCCGTGACACATCCAGCTGGCGGCCGATTTCCGCCAGGGTGTGACGCTCCTCACCTTCCAGCCCGAAGCGCAGTTGCAGCACCTGGCGCTCCTGGTCGCTGAGGTGGCTCATCCAGCGGCCCAGCTGCTCTTGATGGATGCCCCGTTCCACGCGATCGAGGGGCTCCTCGTCGGAGGAGTCGGCGATCAGATCGCCCAGGAAGCTGCGGCCCTCATCGCCGTTCACCGGCGCGTCCAGGCTGGAGGTGGTGAGGGCCTGGCGCAGCAGGCCATCGAGCTCATCGATGGGCATCGCCATGGCTTCGGCGATTTCCTGTCGGCTGGGCATCGCCCCCAGTTTGTGGGCCAGATCCAGGCTCACCTTGCGGATGGCCGTGAGCCGTTCGCTCAGGTGCACCGGCAGGCGGATGGTGCGCGACTGACAGGCGATCGCCCGCGTCATGCTCTGACGAATCCACCAGAAGGCATAGGTCGAAAATTTATAGCCACGGGTGGGATCAAATTTTTCAACCGCCCGCTCCAATCCCAGCGACCCTTCCTGGATCAGATCAAGGAGTTCCAGGCCTTTGCCTTGATACTTTTTGGCAACACTGACCACTAAGCGCAAATTGGCCTTCATCATGCGCTGCTTGGAGCGCTTGCCGATGCGGAGCAGTTTCTTTTCGAGGTCGGTGTGGTCCCTGTCTCCCTCCTCCAGCAGGCGCATCATCGTCTGCACCTGATTGCCCAGTTCGATTTCTTCAGCAGGCGTCAGCAGGGGTTCGCGGCCGATCGTCGCCAGATACCAGGTGATCGGGTCGCTACTTCGTCGGCGACTGCTTTCGCTGGCCCTCTGGGGAGATGACGTCATCGGAGCGCCTAATGAAGACAATGACTATCAAGGCAAATTCAATGCTGCCAGTGTGTTTTCAGCAACCCTTTAGCTTTCAATTGCAAAACAACACAAAGCGTCCTGGATTTGGGTTGGCCGCGCTGCAAGTTGGTGTGGTGATCAACACAAGCAGGCCAGCGTGCGCGCCACTTCGAGGGGGCTGGCGGCGCCCTGGCCGCCAGGCCGGCTGAGTTGCAGGCCCGCCTGGGCGTGGGCCAGGGCCGCGGCGGCCAGCCAGGAGGCGTCGGCGCCGCCGGTGGCGGCCATGGCCATCGCCCCCAGGCCCGCGGCGTGGCCTGCCAACACGTCGCCGAGGCCCGCCCTGGCGCTGCCGGGACTGGCCTCCAGCAGTTGCCAGCGGCGTCCGTCGGGGGCTGCCACCACGCTGCGGGCCCCCTTGAGCAGCACGCAGGCACCGCTGATGCGGGCCGCCTGGGCGGCGGCGTCCAGGGCCGCAGAAGTGGCGGCGAACTCGGGAAACAGCCGGGCGAATTCCGCCGGGTGCGGCGTGATCCAGGTGGGGCCCTGGCGCTGTTGCAGCCAGCCGCTGGCGCTCAGGCCCAGGCTCTGGGCCATCGGCCCGGCCAGCCGGTTGAGTCCATCGGCATCGAGCACCAGCAGCCCGGTCCAGCCCAGGAGGCTGCGCCAGCAGTCGGCTTCGCCGGGGTCGGCCGTTGGCATCGGCGGAGCGTGCCGGTCCCCAGAAGCGAGAGGTCCGATCCCTGGTCCGATCAGCAGGGCATCGAGCCGCTGCAGCTCGAGGTCGGCGAGCTGATCAAGCCGCAGGCTGCCGTTGTCGTGGCAGGCCAGGGTCTGGCTCACCACCACGTGGGGGTGCTGCTGCCAGAGGCTGCAGGCCAGGACCTCCGGCAGGGCCGCCCGCAGGCTGCCGCAGCCGCTGCTGGAGGCCCCCGCCAGGCTCAGGATGGCCGCGCCCTGGTAGGCCTTGCTGCCCGCCACCACCTGTAGCCGGCCCCGCTGGTATTTGCTGGCGGCCGGATCGAGTGCGGGGCGGGGTCGGTCGGCCAGATCCCGCGCCCCCAGCCCCAGCGGCTGATCGCCGGGCAGGGCCTCCAGCAGGGATGGGGGCAGCCCCAGGTCGATCCACTCCACTTGGCCAACGCTCGCCAGGGCCGCGTCCTGCACCAGGCCAGTCTTGACCAGCCCGATGGCATAGGTGGTGAGGGCCTGGGCCGTGACTGGGCCGATGGCCCGGCCGGTGTCGGCGCAGAGGCCTGTGGGCACATCCACGGCCACCAGGCCACCGGGGCGCCGCTGCTGACGCTCGTCCAGCAGGCGTTCGAGCATCGGCCCGGGCGGACGCCGCTGGCCGATGCCCAGCAGGGCATCAATCCAGAGGGGGCTGGCCCCGGGGTCGGGGTTGCGCTCGAGCAGGGGAATGCCCAGCCAGCGGGCATGGCGGAGGTGGGCTTCGGTGAGGGGTTTGCGGCGTTCAAAAGGGCTCCAGAGGGTTGTCGCCACCCCCGCCAGGTGCAGCTCCCGGGCGATCACCAGCCCGTCGCCGCCGTTGTGGCCGGGTCCCACCAGCACCAGGGCGCCATCGCGCGCCAGCCGCTCGCCGTGGTGCGCCAGCAGCCGCCGCGTCACGGCCAGGGCAGCCTTTTCCATCAGGGCCTCCACCGGCAGGCCACTGCTGAAGAGCTGCGCTTCCAGGGTCGCCATCTGGGCGCTGCTCACCAGCAGATGGCGGCCGTCCCGCCCGGGCCAGGTTGGCAATGCGGCTGGCTGCAGCAACCCTGTTTCGGCAACTGGGTTTCATGATGGGAGAAATCCGTCCGTTGTCGTCCCTGTTGTCCGGTTCCGTTGCCACGTCCAGCAGCACGGCGACCCCTTGCACTCCGGCCGGTCTCGCGGCCCTGGAGAGGCTGCGTGCCTGGCCCGGTGAGCATCGGGTGGCTGTCGGGCTCTCCGGTGGCGTCGACAGCTCCCTGACGGCGGCGCTGCTGGTCGAGGCGGGCTGGCGGGTGGAGGGGCTCACCCTCTGGTTGATGAGCGGCAAGGGGGCCTGCTGCGCCGAAGGCCTGGTGGATGCGGCCGCCATCTGTGAGCAGCTGGGGGTACCCCATCACGTGGTGGATTTCCGCGAGCACTTCCAGGCGCAGATCGTCAATTTCCTGGTCGAGGGCTACGCGGTCGGGGTCACGCCGCTGCCCTGTTCCCGCTGCAACCGGGAGGTGAAGTTTGGGCCGATGCTCCAGTGGGCCCGGGCGGAGCGCGGCATCGGCCGCCTGGCCACCGGCCACTACGCCCGGGTGCGCCATGGTGCGGTGAGCGACAACGGTCGCCACCAGTTGCTGCGGGGTCTGGATACCCAGAAGGATCAGAGCTACTTCCTTTACGACCTGCCCCAGGAAGCCCTGGGCCGCCTCGTGTTTCCCCTGGGCGAGCTGACCAAGGCAGACACCCGCCTGGAGGCGGAGCGTCATGGCCTGCGCACGGCGAAGAAGCCCGAAAGCCAGGACCTCTGCCTGGCGGATCACCACGGCTCGATGAAGGCCTTTCTGGATGCTTATCTGCCGCCGCGGCAGGGCCAGATCGTGCTCGCCGACGGCACGGTGGTGGGCCAGCACGACGGCATCGAGCACTTCACGATCGGGCAGCGCAGGGGGCTGGGTGTGGCCTGGAGTGAGCCGCTGCACGTGGTGCGGCTCGACGGGGCGATGAACCAGGTGGTGGTGGCGCCGCGTCGGGAGGCGGCTCGCGGTGAGGCGGTGGTGGGCGCCGTGAACTGGGTGTCGGTGGCTGCGCCTGAGGCGCCGATTGCCGTGGCAGTGCAGGTGCGCTACCGCAGTGCGCCGGAGCCCGCTTGGCTCCACCCCCTGCCCGCCACCGAGGCCGACCAGGCCGCTGGGCGGCCCCATCGGGTGCGGCTGGAGTTTGCGGAAGCGCAGTTTTCGATCACCCCGGGGCAGGCCGCGGTCTTCTACGACGGCGAAGTGCTGCTCGGCGGTGGGCTGATCCAGTCCTGATCCAGTTCTGATCCAGTCCTGATCAACAGCCCTGATCAGAAGCCCTGATCACCAGGCCTCACGACCAATAGGGATCGCTGGCCAGCTCCACCGTGAGCACCCCGCTGCGGCTGGCGGGAACGGTGGCGATGCAGGCCCGCACCACCTGGCCGTTCACCTCGATTTCGCAGGCTCCGCAACTGCCCCCGAGGCAACCGGTGGGGATGGTCACCCCGGCCTGGCGTGCCGCCTCCAGCCAGTCACTGCCGCTGGCGATACGGGTCTGGTGGCCGTGGGGCCAGTGGATCAGCACCTCGGTCATGGGTCCTGGAGCAAGGGGTCCAGGTTGACGTGCTGCGCAAAGGCATCGGCGAGCCGATCGAGCAGGGCTTCGCGCTGGCGGCTGTGGTGCGGTTGCCGTTCGCTCAAGCCCGGCAACCCCTTGCGCTGCCGCAGCTGATTGAGCCAGCGCCGCCGCCAGGGCCCGCTCTCGAACACCCCGTGCAGATAGGTGCCCACCACCAGTCCGCCCTGCTCGCCAAAGGCGGCCACCCAGCCCAGCCCCGCATCGGCGCACAGGGGTTGGCAGGCTTCGAGCGCGGTGGTGCGGCCGCGGTGCAGCTCGAAGCCTTCCAGCGCGAGGGCATCGCCGGCGGCGGTGGGCCAGAGGGCGGGGCTGCGGCGTTGGCGCAGGGCCTTGCTCTCACCAAACACCGTGCTGAGCGGCAGCAAGCCGATCCCGGCCGCACCGATGCCCGCCTGCCCCTCCAGGCCATCGGGATCGCTGAGCTCGCGCCCCAGCAGTTGCATGCCGCCGCAGATGCCGAACACCTGGCCGCCGCCTGCCGCGTAGCGGCGCAGCGCCTCCCCCAGGCCGCTGCTCTGCAGCGCGGCCAGATCCCGCAGGGTCTGCTTGCTCCCAGGCACCACCACCGCATCGGGCTGGCCCAGCTCCTCCCCCGGGGCCAGCCAGCGCAGCTGCACAGTCGGTTCCGCCTCCAGGGGGTCGAGGTCGGAGAAGTTGCTCAGTGACGGCAGCCGCAGCACGGCGATCTCCAGCTCGGCTCCGCGCTTGCGGCCACGGCGCTCCAGCAGGTCGAGGGAGTCTTCCGGGGGGAACAGCTCATCGAGCCAGGGCATCACCCCCAGCACGGGCACGCCGGTGTGGGCCTCCAGCCAACGCCGCCCTTCATCGAACAGCTCGCGCCGGCCCCGGAAGCGGTTGATCAGCAGGCCGCGCACCAAGGGGCGCTCCACCGGTCGCAGCAGGCCCAAGGTGCCCACCAGCTGGGCGAAGACACCGCCGCGCTCGATGTCGGCCACGAGCAGGCAGCGGGCACGCAGGTATTGGGCCAGCCGCAGGTTGGTGAGGTCGCGGGATTGCAGGTTCACCTCCACCGGGCTGCCGGCCCCTTCCAGCACCAGCCGCCCGCCGGGATGGGCCGCCTGCAGGGTCTGCAGTCCCTGCCGGATCGCCGCCCAGCCCGGGCGAAACCAGTCGCGGTAGTAGTGCTCGGCGCGGGCGCTGCCCACCGAACGGCCCAGGTGAATCAGTTCACTGGTGGAATCGCCCTGGGGCTTGAGCAGCACCGGGTTCATGCTGTGGTGCGGCTCCAGACCGGCAGCCCAGGCCTGCAACGCCTGGGAGTAGGCCATTTCGCCCCCGCTCTGGTCCACCCAGGCGTTGTTGCTCATGTTCTGCCCCTTGAAGGGCAGGGGCGTCTCGCCGCGGCGGAGCAGCACCCGGCAGAGGGCGGCGGTCATCAGGGATTTGCCGGCGCCACTGCTGGTGCCCAGCACCATCAGCGGCCGCGGCGCCTGGGGCGCTGGTTGGGTGATCACAGGCGCGGCCGGCGACGGCGCAGGACGTGCTGGAGGCGATCCAGCAGCGTGGCGGCGGGAATCTCCTCAGACCACTGGTCCAGCAGCGTGCGGCCCATCGGCGTGAGCCGCACCCGCTCGGTGAGGCCCTGGCCATCCACCTCCCGCCGCAGCACTCCCAGCTGGATCAGCCACATCCACTGGGCTTCGATTCGATCGGCAGTGAGTGTGCCCCGGCAGAGGCTCCGGCTGTCGTTCCGGCGGCAGAGCTCATTGCTGCTGAGGGCCTGCTCCGACACCGTTCTGTAAAACGCCAGGCGAAAGGGCAGGCAGCGCAGGGCCTGGCTGGCGCGCTGCTGGGCGCGTCGGTCGTGGAGAAGGGGGTCGAGGAGCACGCGGTCGATTGTGGTGGCGGCCCGGTGTTGCATGGAAGGATTCTCCCTGACCCCATGCTCCTTCTTGCTTCGGCTTCTCCTGCCCGTCGGCGTCTGCTCGAGCAGGCCGGCATCCCCCACCGGGTTCAGGTGAGCGGCGTCGACGAAGCCGCGATCCAGCACGGCGATCCGCGGCAGCTGGTGCAGGAGCTGGCCCGGGCCAAGGCTGAGGCCGTGGCGTCCACTGTGGCCGAGGGTGTTCGGGTGCTGGGCTGTGATTCGCTGCTGGTGTTTGAGGGGGAGGTGTTCGGCAAGCCTGCCGATGCCGCGCAGGCTCAGGCCCGCTGGCAGCGGATGGCGGGGCGCTGGGGGGAGCTGATCACCGGTCACTGCTTGCTGCCCAGTGGTCTGCTGTCCAGTGGTCTGTTGCCCTCGGGCCCGTCTGGTGGCGTTGGCCTGCCTCCCACCAACCTCCAGCTCGCCGCTGTGGTGACCCGCGTGCAGTTCGCGTCCCTCAGCCCCGCGGAGATTGAGGCCTATGTGGCCACCGGCGAACCGCTGCAGTGCGCCGGTGGCTTTGCCCTGGAGGGGCGTGGTGGGTTGGTGGTGGAGCGGATCGAGGGGTGTTTCAGCAATGTGATCGGTCTGAGCCTGCCGCTGTTGCGGCGTTGGCTTGCGTGCTGATCCGGATCGACGGGCCTCACTGCCCCAGCAGGCTGTCGATCAGCTGACCCAGGCTGAGGCCGCTGCTGGGCGCAGTCTGAGGGGTGACGGTCAGCACCCGATCCGACCAGCTGAAGCTGGTCGTGTTGCCTTGGTCCCGTACCTGCAGAGGCCAGCTCGTGCCGTTGCGATCGCTGATCTGATAGTTGCCGCTGCGGGGCCGGCTGATGGTGTAAGCGTTGCCGTCCTGAAGGCTCACCTCAAGCAACCGTCCCCGGTTGTTGCGGATCTCGCGCAATTCGCAGCTGCCACTGAACAACGTCTTGAACCAGCGGCTGAGTTTGCACTGGCCAATCCGGGTCTGGCTGCCACTTCCACTACCACTGCCTCCCCCGCTTCCGCCTCCAAACAGTTGGTTGGAGAGGGGAACATTGACCTGTTGCCGGCTCCAGCCGTCACTCCAGCAGGTGCGGGCCATGGCATCACAGGCGCTGCCATTGCTCAGGCGGAATTGCCGTGCTGGCGTCTGGCCTCCAAGGTTGCGCAGGGCGGTCTGCTCGGCAAAGGCCCCGAAATACTCCCGGGTGAGCCCCAGGGACAGGCCGGCCTGGTCGTAGCAGCTCTGATCGCCGGGATCACACACCACCCCGGCCCTGGGAGCCTGCAGCCCCTGGAGGCTATTGCCGGATCCGGGGTTGGTTGGGGGCAGTGATCCGAACAGTTGTTGGGTGAGCTTCGGGGCCAGCTGGCGCTTCTGCCAGCCATCACTCCAGCAGCTGGCCGCCTGCAGATCACAGACGGCACCGTTGCTGAGCCGGAACTCATTGGTCTGGGGTCGGTTGCGCAGCTCGGCCGTGAGTCGGTTGGCGGCGATGCTGCCGAAATAGGTCTGGGTGAGCCCGATGGAGGGACCCTGGCGGTCGTAGCAGGTGGGACCGGCCTGGTCGCAGAGCACGCCGGCAGCAGGGCCGGTGATGCTGCCCTGACCCTGCGCTCTGGCGGCGCTCACGGCTGGGTTGAGCATGTGGCCTGTGCTCAACAGGCTGGCGCTGAGCACGCCCGTCAGCACCGACGCAAGCTGGAGGCGATCCATTCCGGCATTTTTAGTACTAACGCAAAGCTACGCATTTTGCAGCCGGGTCGCAAAAAAAGCCCCCGCTCTTGGCGGGGGCTGCTGCGGATCTGCGTCCACGGATTGGGGGATTCAGATCAAAACAACGGGCTCAGTCGAGATCCGGCATGGCCAGGGTGGGCTCGGCCTGACGGTCGATGCCTTTCTCGAAACCGGCAGCGGCGGCGCGGGCGCGACCGGCATGCCAGAGGTGACCCACCAGGAAGAAGAAGGCGAGCACAAACTGCGTGGACGCGAGCCATTGGCGGACGTTCACGAAGTTCACCGAGTTGGGCTCGGTGATGATGCCGCCAACTGAGTTCAGGGACGCGTTGGGAGCGTGGGTCATGTATTCAGCCGCGCGGCGCACCTGCCAGGGCTGAATGTCGTTCTGGAGCTTGTCGAGGCTCAGGCCATTAGGACCGCGCAGGGGCTCCAGCCAGGGGCCGCGGAAGTCCCAGAAGCGCATGGTTTCACCACCGAAGATGATCTCGCCGGTGGGTGAGCGCATCAGGTATTTGCCCAGACCGGTGGGACCCATGGCCGAACCGATGTTGGCACCGAGGCGCTGGTCACGCACCAGGAAGGTGAAGCTCTGGGCCTGGGAGGATTCGGCGTTGGTGGGGCCGTAGAACTCCGAGGGATAGGCGGTGTTGTTGAACCAGATGTACGCCGAGGCGATGAAGCTCATGAAGCTCAGGGCGCCCAGGCTGTAGCTCAGGTAGGCCTCACCGTTCCAGATGAAGGCGCGGCGCACCCAGCCGAAGGGCTTGGTGATCGCGTGCCAGATGCCACCGAAGATGCAGATCAGACCGATCCAGATGTGGCCGCCGATGATGTCTTCCATCGAGTTGACCCCGATGATCCAGCCTTCGCCGCCGAAGGGGGCGCGGGTGAGATAGCCGAAGATCACGCCGGGGCTGAGGGTGGGGTTGGTGATGAGGCGCACATCGCCACCGCCCGGGGCCCAGGTGTCATAGACGCCGCCGAAGAACATGGCCTTGAAGACCAGCAGCAGGGCGCCGACGCCGAGAAGAATCAGGTGATAACCAATGATGTTGGTCATCTGGTTCTTATCGCGCCAATCCTGGGAGAAGAACGAGGAGTAGTTCTCGAGGATTTCGGGACCGCGCAGGGCGTGGTACAGACCACCCAGGCCGAGAACGGCCGAGCTGATCAGGTGGAGCACACCCACCACGAAGAACGGATAGAGGTCGGTGACCTCACCGCCGGGGCCCACGCCGTAGCCGAGGGTGGCCACGTGAGGGAACAGGATCAGGCCCTGCTCGTACATGGGTTTGTCGAAGGTGAAGTGGCTCACCTCGAACAGCATCATGGCGCCGGCCCAGAAGACCATCAGGCCTGCGTGGGCCACGTGTGCGCCGAGCAGGCGACCGGAGAGGTTGATCAGGCGGGCGTTACCGGCCCACCAGGCATAACCGGTGGAGTCGAGGTCTTTGCCCCCGACCACCATGTTGGAATTAAAGGGCGTTTCCACGGGGCAGAACCTCTTCAGGGAAGACGAAGTTTTCGTGCGGCTGGTCAGCCGGTGCCATCCAGGCACGCAGACCTTCATTCAGAAGAATGTTCTTCGTGTAGAAGGTTTCAAATTCGGGGTCCTCAG
>JBILUH010000058.1:0-12470 GCA_044371095.1 Cyanobium sp. | reverse complement strand
AGCTACTGGCGACCCTGCCTCGGCGTGCTGGCGGAGGCGGAGCTCTGGCCTGAGCTCGTGCAGGCGATGCCCCATCTCCTGCTGATCAACGCTCGCATGAGCGAACGCTCCTATCAGCGGCACCGCCGCCAGCCCTGGTACGCCGCTTGGCTGTTGTCCGCGGTGGAGGTGTGCCTCGCCCAGTCCCAGGCTGATGCGGAGCGGTTCCGGCGTCTGGGCGTCCGCGATGCCCGTGCGCTGGGATCCACCAAGCTCGATGCCGAACCGCTGCCGGTCAACGCGGCCCATCTGGAGCGGTTGCGCCAGGCATTTGCCGGCCGCCCGGTGTTGCTGCTGGCCAGCAGTCACCCGGGTGAGGAGCAGCAGTGGCTGGCGGCCTGGGCCGCCCGCGAGGGAGCGATCCGCCCCTTCGGACTGCTGCTGGCGCCCCGCCATCCGCAGCGGGCACCCGGGGTGCGAGACCAGGCTGCGGTCCAGGGGTTCACGGTGGCTCTGTGGAGCGAGCTGGTCGCTGGATCGGCCCCGCCCCATCCCGATGTGCTGGTGGCGGATGTGATCGGTGAGATGGGCGCCTGGATCAGTGCGGCGACGGTGGTGGTGATGGGCGGCAGTTTCCATCCGATGGGTCAGCCCCACGGCGGCCAGAATCCCCTCGAACCCGTGGCCCTGGGTCGCCCGGTGTTGTGTGGCCCTGATATGGCCAATTTTTCCGATCTGATCGAGCCGCTGCTCAAGGCTGGATGCCTGCAGCAGCACCCCGACGTGGCAACGACCCTGGTGGCTGCCCTGGCGCTGCTCGATCAGAGGTCGCTCGATCAGAGGTCGCTGTCTGCCGTGCCCCAGCTGCGGGGGCCGTCCCAGCTGGTGGCGTCGTTGGTGCGGGATCGATGCCGCTGACCACCCCCCGTTTCTGGTATCGGAGCCGCCGCCGATGGCAGGCCTGGCTGCTGTTGCCGTTGGGTTGGCTCTACGGCGCCGCCGTGGGGTTGCACCGCCGCAGCATCCGCCCCTGGCGTTGTGGCGTGCCGGTGCTGTCGATTGGCAATCTCACCCTGGGGGGAACAGGCAAGACGCCGCTCGGGATCGCCCTGGCCCAGGGACTGTCCGGGCGTGGCTGGCGGGTGGCGGTGTTGCTGCGGGGTTACGGAGCCCGGCGCCGCCAGTCGCGTCCGGTCACCGCCGCCAGCCGCTTCGAGGAGGTGGGCGATGAGGCCCTCGAATACGGCCAGAGCCTGGGCGAAGTCGGGGTGTGGGTGGGCTCCAGCCGGCGCCAGAGCGCCGCCCTGGCCATTGCGGCCGGCGCCAACCTTATCCTGCTCGACGACGGCCTGCAGCACTGGCCCCTGGCCCGGGACCTCGATGTCTCGGTGCTGGATGCTCGCCATGGCCTCGGCAACCGTTCGGTGTTTCCGGCGGGGCCCCTGCGCGAGCCGCTCAGCCAGTTGGACCGGGCCGACGTGCTGGTGCTGACCGGGGCTGGGTCGCTCGCCACAGGCGTGGCTCCGCCGGACTGGCCTGCAGGCAAGCCCTGGTTTGGGGTGCGCTTCTGCCTGGAGCCGCAGAACCATCTGTTTGGTGAGCGCCTGCTGGCCTTCTGCGGCATCGGCTTGCCGGAGAAATTCTTTGCTGCACTGCGGGCCTGCGGCCTGCAGGTGGTGGCCACGGAATCCTTCCCAGACCACCACGTCTATGCTGACTCAGATCTGCAGCGCCTGTTGGATTTGGCCCAAGCCAATGGCGCCCGCCTGGTCACCACGGTGAAAGATGGGCAGCGGCTGCCGCCCCGCTTCCGCGACGCCGTGAGCCTGGTCCCCTTGAGGGTTGAGAGCACCAGCCTGGAGCCCTTGCTGCAGTGGCTGGACCAGCGCTTGGCGCCCCTCGCCGGTCCCTTGCCCCATGGTTGAGACTGGACCGAAGCGGGTCTTGCTTGTGGCCGGAGAGGCCTCCGGCGACCTCCACGGTGGTTTTCTGGTCCAGGAGCTGCAGCGCCAGTTACCTGGGGTGGAGATCGCCGGTGTTGGCGGCGATCACCTGCGGGCCCGAGGTATCGACATCCTGGCTGATGTGCGCGTGCTCTCGGCGGCGGGTTTGGTGGAGATCATCAGCAGCCTGCGCCGTCACCACCGGGTGATGGAGCTGCTCAAGCACCAGATGGATCACCAGCGCCCGGATGTGGTGGTGTTGATCGATTACCCCGGCTTCAATCTGTTCGTGGCCAAGGAGGCCAAGAAGCGCGGCATACCGGTGTTTTTCTACATCGCGCCCCAGGTGTGGGCGTGGGGTAAGGGCCGTGCCAAAAAGATGGAGCGGCTGATTGAGCGGCTGGCCGTGATCTTCCCGTTTGAAGAGGCGATCTTCAATGCCCATGGCCGGGATTTTGCCCGCTATGTCGGCCACCCGCTGGTGGATGAACTGCATGTCAGCGGCACACGCGAGCAGATCCGCCAACGCCATGGCCTTTCGCCCGACCAGCCCCTGCTGGTGTTGATGCCCGGCAGCCGGCGGGCTGAGGTGCGGATGCTCCTGCCGGCGATGCTGCAGGCAGCCCAGCAGCTCAAGTGCGACGGTTGGCAGGTTGTGCTGCTCAAGGCTTCCACAATCGACCGCTCCTATTTTGAGCTGGTCAGCGGTGACCGGGCACTGCCGATTCCTCTGATCGAGGGAGATGCCTACAACCTGCTGCATGCTGCCGATGCAGGCGTGATCGCTTCCGGTACCGCGACGCTTGAGGCGGCCCTGCTGGGCTGTCCCCATGTGATTCTCTATCGCTTCTCACGGCTCACCTATCTGATCGCCAAGCTTGTCATTGGCAGGCGCATCATTGGCTTGCCCAATGTCATTCTGGGTCGTCCGCTCTTCCCGGAACTGATTCAGCGGGACATGACGCCAGCCAACATCGTCCGATCGGTGCGGCGCATCCGGGATGACCAGGGGCTATTTGATCAGGCTGTGAGCGAACTGCAGGCTGCCATGGGCCCCCCCGGGGCGTCCCGGAGGGCGGCGGATGAGCTCGTGGATTTGATGCGATGAAAACGGGAATTTATGCCCGCCTGGCGGCGTATGGACGCCGCCATCTGTGGCCAGCGTTTTCTTTGGCCCTGTTCTTCAATTTTCTCTATGGCGCTTCCACGGGTTTTGTGCCCCTGGTGATTCGCTACTTGTTTGATGATATTTTGCCATCGAGTGACCGCGGTCGGCTGTATATGGCGCCGGTTGTGATCCTTGTGGTCATTCTATTCAGGGCGGTTTCCCAGTATGTGGGCTCCTACCTCACGGAATCCGTTGGTCAGTCGATTACGGCTGATCTGCGTCATGATCTTGCCGAGCGCATCCTGAGCCTTCCCCAGTCTTACGTCGATCGCAATCCTTCAACGGTTCTCGTATCGCGGGTGCTCACGGATGTGACCCTGGTTAAAACAGGAATTGTCGACGGCTTTTCGTCCGTTTTCAAGGACAGTCTGACCTTGATTGTGTTGGTTTCTGTTGCCTTTTATCAGGATTGGTTTTTGTCGCTGATTGCTTTTATTCTGTTTCCTTTCGCGATTGCCCCGATTCTCAACTCTTCCAAAAAAGTCCGCCGCCACTCCAGCAAGGGACAGCTCAGTCTGGCGCGGTTGGCCTCCTTTTTGCAGGAGTCGGTGGTTGGTTTGCGGGTGGTCAAGATTTTTGGGATGCAGGCCTACGAGCTGCAGCGTTTTGATGAGGAGAATCATTCGGTGTTGCGTGCTGCGCTCAGAACCACACGCGCCAAGCTGGCCAATCAGCCCTTGATGGAAATTCTGGGTGCGGTGGGTTTCAGTGCGGTGCTCGTGTATGGCGGTGAGAATGTGATTGCCGGCACCCGAACGACGGGTAACCTCTTCGCCTTTCTTACGTCGCTATACCTATGCTACGCACCTTTCAAGGGAATCGCCCGTTCCAATTCCACCCTGCAGCAGGGTGTGTCGGCTGCCAAGGATCTGTTTGGCATCCTGGATACCCAGCCTGATCCACCGGAGCCGGCGCAGCCCTGTGCGTTGGGTGCTGTCGCGAAAGGTCTCAAGGCTGACCATGTGTGCTTTGGCTATGACGACGAGCGGGTGATTGATGATCTCAATCTGGAGGTTGCCAGTGGTCAGACAGTGGCTTTGGTGGGCTCCAGTGGTGGCGGTAAAAGCACAATCATCGACCTGTTCTGTCGGTTTTACGATCCCTGCTCAGGGGTGATCAGCATCGACGGAGTCGACCTTCGGGATCTGTCTCTGCAGTCGTTGCGTAGCCTCATTTCAGTGGTGGATCAGAACACGTTTCTGTTTAATGACACGGTGGCTAACAACATCGCCTATGGCTTTGCCACCGCTTCTGCTGCCCAGATTGAGCAGGCTGCTCGGGCGGCCAATGCCCATGACTTCATCTCACAGCTGCCGGATCGTTATGCCACGGTGATCGGTGAAAATGGCACCATGCTTTCGGGTGGTCAGCGCCAGCGCATCGCCATTGCTCGCGCCCTGATCAAGAATGCTCCCATTCTGTTTCTTGACGAGGCCACCTCTGCGCTTGATTCGGCCTCTGAGCAAGTGGTGCAGCAGGCTCTGGATCGGCTGATGGCCAATCGCACCACCCTGGTGGTGGCTCACCGCCTGTCCACGGTGGTCAATGCTGATCGTATCTGCGTCATTGCTGCCGGACGCGTTGTTGAGTCGGGCAGCCACGCCGAGCTGCTGGCTCGCGGTGGATGCTACGCCGACCTATTTTTGACTCAATTCGCTAGCGCTGAAGCGGGATCTCCTGGATGACCACCACCACCTCCGCTCAGCCGACGGGCCATCAGTCCACCTATGCCCGTCACGACTGGTCCAGCGCCTTTCGCAACGTCGGTGTCGAACTTACGGACGTGCCACTGGTTGCGGCGCGGGGCAGCATTCCCGCTGATCTGGCTGGCACCCTCTATCGCAACGGGCCCGGTCGCCTCGAGCGGGGTGGCCGCTGGGTGCATCATCCCTTCGATGGCGACGGGATGATTGCGGCGTTCCGGTTTGAAGCCGGACAGGCCTTTCTCACCAACCGTTTCGTACGCACCGAAGGTTGGCTGGCTGAAGAGAAGGCAGGCAAGTTTGTGTACCGGGGGGTGTTCGGCACCCAGAAACCAGGCGGTCCCCTGGCCAATGCGTTTGATCTGCGGCTCAAGAACATCGCCAACACCCAGGTGGTGCGGCTCGGCGACCAGCTGTTGGCGCTCTGGGAAGCGGCAGAGCCCCATGCCCTCGATCCCCGCACCCTCGAAACGCTGGAGCTGTCGACACTGACCGGGGTGCTCAAGTCCGGCGAGGCCTTCAGCGCCCATCCCCGTTTTGATCCCGGTCACCACGGCGAACCCCGCATGGTCACCTTCGGTGTCAAGGCCGGACCCACCAGCACCATCCGGTTGATGGAGTTTGCGACCCAGGATCAGCCTGATGGTGTGCGAGCCGGTGATCTGGTGGCCGACAGCCGCCACGGCTTCAAGGGATTCGCCTTCCTCCACGATTTCGCCATCACCCCCAGTTGGGCTGTCTTTCTGCAGAACGCCGTGGCGTTCAACCCCCTGCCGTTCGTGCTTGGTCAGAAGGGCGCAGCCCAGTGTCTGGCCTCCAAGCCCGGTGAAGCGGGTCAGTTCTGGCTGGTGCCCCGCCAGGGCGGCCACCATGCCGGTGCCACACCGGTTCAGGTGCCGGCACCGGAGGGCTTTGTGTTCCACCACCTCAACGCCTTCGAGGATTCGGCGACCGGGGAGGTGGTGGTCGATTCGATCTACTACGACGATTTCCCGTCGATCGGGCCCGAGGTGGATTTCCGCGAGATCGATTTTGCGTCGATTCCGGAAGGCCAGCTGCGGCGCTGCCGGATTGATCCCCGCACGGGTGCCGTGCAGAGCGAGTGGCTCGAGCAGCGCTGCTGTGAGTTCGCCATGGTCCATCCGGCGCGGCAGGGGTTGGAGCCGTGCTTCGCCTGGATGGCCGTGGCCGAGCGGGAACGGGGCAACGACCCTCTGCAGGCCATCGAGAAGCTCGATCTGCACACCGGCGAGCGGCGGGTCTGGAGCGCCGCTCCCCGTGGTTTCGTCAGCGAGCCGGTGATGGTGCCCCGCCTTCCTGCTGGCAAAGAGCGCTTCTCCGAAGATCCGGTCGCCGAAAACCCGGTCGCCGAAAATCTGGTCGCCGAAAATCTGGTCGCCGAAGACAGTGGCTGGGTGCTGGTGCCGGTGTGGAATGGCGCCCGCTGCGCCACGGATCTGGTCATCCTGAATGCCGCTGACATGACGGAGCAGGCGGTGCTGGAGTTGCCCCTGGCCATTCCCTACGGACTGCACGGCAGCTGGGCCCAGGCCTGAGGGCCTGCACTCCGGCCACCCTGTTGTGCTGATCAGCGGCCGAGCAGTTGCCGCAGCGCCGGTTCGAGTTCGGTGAAGGCCCGGCCGCGGTGGCCAAGCTTGGCTTTGAGGGTTTGAGGCATCTCCGCAAAGGTGAGGCCCGCTTCCGGCACCAGGAACACCGGGTCGTAGCCGAAGCCTTCCGTGCCCCGCGGCGCCTCAAGGATCAGGCCCGGGCAGCGGCCTTCCACCTCCAGGCGGATGGTGCCGGTCGGGTCGGCCAGGGCCAGGGCGGCGGCGAAATGGGCCTGGCGGCTGGAGTTGCCCCTGCCGGTCTGGGCCTTCGCCAGTTCGTGCAGCAGCCGGGCGATGCGGGCGCTGTCGCTGTCTGCGTAGCGGGCTGAGTGAACGCCGGGGGCGCCGCCCAGGGCGTCCACGCTGAGGCCGGAGTCGTCGGCGAGGGCCCACTCCCCGCAGGCCCTGGCGACGGCGCTGGCCTTGAGACGCGCGTTCTCGGAAAAGGTGGTGCCCGTTTCCTCCACCTCCAGCCCCTCGGGCTGGGGGTGGATCTCCAGGCCCAGGCCCGCGAGCAAGTGGCGGAATTCGCGCACCTTGCCGGCGTTGCCGCTGGCGATCACCAACCGGATCATGGGCACTGGCGCCACCACTTCAGGCGTCATGGGTCAGGCTTCCTCCGCCAGCGCCCGCGCCCAGCTCAGCACCTCAGCCACGCGGGCCTCGCTGGGGGCCTCGCAGTAGAGCCGCAGCAACGGTTCGGTGCCGGAGAAGCGCAGCATCAGCCAGTGGCTGGGGCCGAGGCGCAGCTTCACGCCGTCGGTGGTGATGACCTCCAGCACGGGGCTGCCGGCGACCGTGCTCGGGGGTGCCGCGGCCAGCTTGGCCTCCAGTCGCCGGCGGGCTTCCATATCGGGCAGGCGCAGGTCGAGCCGGTCGTAGGCGGCGGCGCCGCCGCAACGCTGCTGCAGGGCATCGATCCGCTCGCCCAGGGGCACGCCGCCTTCCACCAGCGCTTCGATCAGCAGCAGGGCTGCGAAGGGCGCATCGCGCTCGGGCAGGTGCATGCCGAAGCCCACGCCGCCCGATTCCTCGCCGCCCACCAGCACCTCGTCGCTCAGCATTTCGGCGGCGATGTATTTGAAGCCCACCGGCTTCTCCAGCACGGTGCGGCCCAGGCCCTCCGCCACCAGCCGCATCAGGTCGGAGCCGCTGACGGTTTTGATCACGCAGCCCGGCAGCTGGCGGGCGCGGGCCAGGTGGTCGATGAACAGGGGCATCAGCAGCTGGGTGCTGCAGAAGCGGCCGCGCTCATCCACCGCGGCGATGCGGTCGCCGTCGCCATCGAACACGATCCCCACCGCCGGGCGTCCAGCGGCCGTGCTGGTCTGCACCGCGGCGATCAGCTCGCCCAGGTAGGGGGCGAGGGGTTCGGGTGGGTTGCCACCAAACAGCGGATCCCGGTTGGCCCGGATTTCGCGGATGGCACCGCTGGCCACGGCCTGTTCCCCCAGCAGTGCCGGCAGCACTCCAGCCGCCGAGCCGTGCATCGGGTCGACGATCACCGTCAGCCCGAGGCGCTCGAGCCCCTCCGCCAGGGCGGTGGTGTTCACTTTGGCCCTGAGTCCTGCCGCGTAATCGTTCAGGGCCTCAAACCGCCGCACCTCGCCCTGGATCGGCACGCTGATGCCGCCGGCGGCCAGCCGGGTTTCGACGCGGCCGGTGAAGTCGCCCTCCACCGAGCCGCCGAAGGGGCCCTTGATCTTGAGGCCCAGCCATTCCGGTGGGTTGTGGCTGGCGGTGATCACCAGGGCGCCGAGGGCCTGCCGCTGCACCACGGCCCAACTGGAGGCCGGGGTGGGGGTGGGGGTGTCGCAGAGCAGGGGTTCGAGGCCACAGCCCCGCACGGCGCTGCAGATCGCTTCGGCCAGTTCAGGGGCCAGGAAGCGGCGGTCGTAGCCGATCACCACCTCGCGGCTCTCCAGGCCCGGCGGGGCGGAGTGGGCCAGCTCCTGGGCGGCGGCCGCCGCCACCGGCAGCAGGCGTTCCATGGTGATGTCGACCCCGAGGATGCCGCGCCAGCCATCGGTGCCGAAGACGATCGGACTGGCCTCCAGGGGCAAGGGGGCTGAGGCCATGGGGGCAGGAACGCCGAGCTCGGTCGATTCTGCTGTGCCGCCGGCGCTTCAGCCCTAGCGTTTGCACTGGTGGATGCTCTCCTTGACACCGCTGCCCCTGACGCCAGCTCCTCTCACCGATCGCCTGTTGCGCAGCTGGCTGCGCTGCCGGCGCCGCGCCTGGCTCGATCGGTTCGGCGCGGCGCAGGAGCGTCAGTGGAATGCCCACCGCGCCCTGGCCCTGACCGACCAGCTGCGCAGTTTTCAGACCCTGCTCCCCCAGCGCCCCGGCCATGGCGAGGCGGCCTGTGCCGCCGGGGCGCCTGGGGTGGTGGGGGTGCGCCTGCGGGGACGGGGCCCCCAGGGACTGCAGGTGGAATCCCACCCGGCCCTGCTCGAGCGCATCGCGGGCCAGAGCCGTTGGGGCGATTTCGCCTATCGGCCGGTGCTGGCCCGTCAGGGGCGGCGGCTGACCCGCGAAGCCCGGGTGGTGCTGGCCCTCTGGGGCCGCCTGCTGGCCGAGTACCAGCAGGCGGCGGTGCCCCATGGCCTGGTGGTGGCGGGCGAGGGCCGCGCCCTGCAGCGGGAGCGCCTGGCCCTCGGCGGGGGCCTGCAGCACCAGCTCGATGAGAGCCTGCAGCGCCTGGCCGCCGACCTCGACCCGGCCATCCCCCCTCCCCTGGTGAGTGATCGCAAGAAGTGCACCCTGTGCAGCTGGCGGGGCCTCTGCGACCAGGAGGCCGCGGCGATGGGACACCTCAGTGAGGTGAGCGGCATCGGTGGCAAGCGCCGCGAGATGCTGCTTGAGCAGGGGGTGACCAGCCTGGCGGCCCTGGCGGCCCGGGACCCGGAGCAGCTGGCCGCCGCGCTGGCGGTCTACGGCGAGCAACACCGCGAGATCGCCGCTGAACTGGTGGCCCAGGCCCGGGTGCAGGCCTCAGGAATCCCGCAGCGGCTGGGGAAGGGCCCGGCCTTGCCCGAGCTCGCCGGAGCCCCCGGGGTGTTGCTCTACGACATCGAATCCGATCCCGATGCCCGCGACGATTTCCTGCACGGCTTTCTGGTGCTGGAGCGCGATGGGGCAGGTGGTTGGAACGAGGCCGCGGCTCGCTATCAGCCCTTGCTGGCGTTGCAGGAGCATGGTGAGCAGCGGCTGTGGCAGCGGCTGCAGCGGTTGTTGGCGCGGTATCCGGATTGGCCGGTGCTGCACTACGGCGAAACCGAGGTGATCGGTCTGGTGCGCCTGGCCCAGCGCCAGGGGGCCAGCGACGCCGAGGTGCAGCAGTTGCGCGGGCGGATGCTGGATGTGCATGCGCGCCTGCGACGCCACTGGCGGCTGCCGGTGAGCAGCTATGGCCTCAAGGCAGTGGCCGGTTGGCTGGGCTTTGCCTGGAGTCAGAAGGGCGTCGATGGGGCCCGCTGCCTGCTCTGGTGGCGCCAGTGGCGGCAATGGCACCGCGAAGGCGGATGCCGTGGCTGGGCCAGCCGCCACCAGCTGCAGCGGATTTTTCTCTACAACCGCGATGACAGCCTGGCCACCTGGGCGGTGGTGCGCTGGCTGTTGGCCCAGCCCTGATGCTTCAGGGCTGGCGGCCGCCTCCGACGGGCGGATCCACGAAGGCCGGTGGTCGCGACAGGTGCAGCGCCGGAGCCTGAGGGGCCTGACCGGCATGGAGCTCGGGATCCTTCAGGGCCTGCCGACGCACCAGGGCCAGCCCGATCCACTCACCATCCTCCAGGGCCAGGGAGGAGGTGATCTGGCCTGCCCGGCTGCCGCCTGACGCCGCCTCGTCTTCCTCCTCAAGTCGGAACAGCGCCGTACCCGGGGTCAGCGCGTCCGGGGACCCATCGGGCGCGCGCCCGTGCCAGCGCCGCAGCTGCTGTTTGACCCCGTCGTAAGTGGCGAGCTTGGCCAGGGTCTCCTGGCCCACGTAGCAGCCCTTGCTCAGGCTCACCCGATCGGCCAGCCCCGCCTCAAAGGGGTTGGTGTTGTCGTTGATTTCCCCTGGGGCGGCCGGCAGGCCCTGCTGGAGGCGCCAGCGCTCCTGCTCCAGGGCGGTGAGTGGCGGGCGATCGGCCAGCCACGGGGGCAGCTCAGCCTCCGCCAGCAGAACCATCTGCCGGCCCAGCAGCCAGCCGCTGCCGTTGTCCAGGGCCTGCCACTGGCCGGCTGGGGTCTGGGGCAGGGCTGCGAGCGCGTCGCCCAGCGGCGTGATGCACCGCGCCGGCGTCACGGGGCCCAGCCGCACCTGATCGGCGGGGAACAGCACCCGGTCGAGACCGTGCCGAACGGTTTCGGCATCGCCGCTGCCCAGCAGCAGCCAGGCACCGCTGTCATCCACGAGCACCTCGGCCAGGGCCCTCAGGCGTCCGGTGGCGGTGATGCAGCAGGTGGGGATCCAGCTGCCGGGCGCGCTGCTTTCGATGGCGGCGCTGGTTTGGCCATGCAGGAAGCGTCGTGTGTCGGCTCCATCGAGCCGAATCAGGCTCGTGGCTTGCTCCCAGCGGCGCGGCCCGGCCGGTTGCCAGCTCCAGGGGTCGGGGCTCATGACGCGGCCTGGCTGGCGGCGATGGCCGAGGCGACAGCGGCCACCTCCTCAAGCAGAAACAGGCTGCGCAGCTCCAGCCCGGCGGCGGTCATGGCTTCCAGACCACCTTCCTGACGATCCACGATCGTCACCACCCGTTCCACCTGAAAACCCGCCTCCCGCAGCTGGTGAACGGCCTTGAGCGAGGAGCCGCCGGTGGTCACCACATCCTCCAGAACGGTGATGGCGCTACCGGCTTCCGGCAGTGGCCCCTCCAGCCAGGCACCGGTGCCGTGGCCCTTGGCCTCCTTGCGCACGATCAGGGCATCCAGCTCGCGTCCCCCCAGGGCGGCCCGCATCGCCACGGCACTCACCAGCGGGTCGGCCCCGAGGGTGAGGCCTGCCACCGCCCGGGCCTCCGGCTCCACCTGTTCGAGCATCAGGGCCCCCAGCAGGGCCAGTCCGGTGCCGCTGAGGCTGACGGGCTTGCAGTTGACGTAGTGGTGACTGGTGCGTCCCGAGGCCAGGGTGAAGCTGCCGTGGCGATAGGCCTTGGTGGCGAGCAGGGGCAGCAGCGCCATCCGCATCTCGGCGGGGGTGGCAGCCAGGGATGCGGCAGCCGGGGAAACGGTCGACAAGAGCTGGTGTGGACGCGAGTTCTTGTCTAGTTTGCGGCCAACGTGACGACACCCGCTGCTGGGTTGACAGGATCCATGGCGATCGCCATCTCCCCGACTCCCACCTCACGTCTCAGGGTCGCCCGGGCTGCTGGCGCCAGTTCGGCTGTGGCTGCCAGCTCGGCAGTCGCTGCGTTGCTGATCGCGCCAGCCTGGGCGGGGCCGGTGGTGTGCACCACCACCCTCGAGGCCCCCGTGGTGGGCAGCCAGGCGGGAGACGGCGTTGCGCCAGGGCCGGTGGACATGACCCGCTGCAGCGTGGTGCAGACCAAGCCCCAGCTGATGGAAAGGCGGTTGTACAGCCACACCGCGCCCTACGCCCGCGGCGTCAGCCTCACCAACCAGATCACCGACCTGTTCGGCATCGCCATGGGCGGCGGCGACGGCACCAAGGTGATGGGCTTCGGCTTCCCCGACCAGACGATCATCTGGGACGGTACGGCCGTGGAGAACACCTATCAGGTGCTGCTGGAGCAGCAGAGCGACCCCATGCCCTGGCGCACGGGCGACGTGTCCAACGGCTATTCCGGCAGCCTGGGATCCGGCGGTGGTGGAGCGGCGGGTGGGGCTTCCCAGGGCAGCGCCTTGCAGGGTTGGGGTGTCCGCACCGATGCGCCGGTGCGGGGCCTCTGGTAATTCTGGATCGGTGGGGGTCTAGCAATCTGGTGAATGCAGCGAACTCATAATTCGCCTTAGCCGAGTTCGATCCTCGGGACCCCCATTCACCAGTCAGCCCGACAGCCAGCCCGATTCGGCAGCTGCTTCTATCCTCAGCTCACTGATGGCTCCCCGGTGGGGCTTCCCG
>JBILUH010000057.1:0-12607 GCA_044371095.1 Cyanobium sp. | reverse complement strand
CCAGAGGGCACCGCTCAGGGGCTTGCGGTTGTAGAAGCGATGCAGACCGCAGACGCCCAGCACACCAAGGGCCCAGAGCCCATAGGCCAGGGCCAGGTTGCGTTGCTCCGCGGTGCGCAGCCGTCGCAAACTCCCCATTTTTAAAGCGAGGGATCCTCAGGGGATCCGGCAACAGGCGCGCCTGGCAGGGGCAGACCGGCGGGCCACTCCATCTCCGGCAGGGGCACGCCCTGCATCCGCAGGCTGGCCGAGAGGTTCCACACCGACAGCACCAGCTGATGCCACGGGGCCAGCGTCTCCATCTCCAGGGCCATCGGTATGGGAGCTGCCTGGCGCAGGCTGCTGGCAGCAGAGAGCTCTTTGCGCGCCAACTCCAGCCGGGCCCGCAGCGCCTGTTGCTGCTCCGCAGGCATCACCGCCTCCGGACAGTGGTCGAGCAGCACCAGCCCACGCTCAAACCAGGTGCTGAAGTCGCCCAACAGGGAACCCAGCAGCTGATCGAGCAGCTCTCCAGACGATTCCGGAGCCGGAGGGGAAGAGGACGAACCCATCTGATCAGCCTAGGAGCGCTGCGTAGGATCGTCCTTCGCCCTTGATCCATGCGCGATCTGTGCCTGTGCCCGTGACCACCAGCAGCGCCGAGCCCGCACCGATCGCCCTGCCCAAAACCAGCGAGAGCCCCCAGCTGCTGCGCATCCGCCACTCGATGAGCCACGTGATGGCCATGGCGGTGCAGAAGCTGTTTCCCAAAGCCCAGGTGACCATCGGCCCCTGGACTGAGAGCGGCTTCTACTACGACTTCGACAACCCTGATCCCTTCACCGAGGCCGACCTCAAGGCCATCAAGAAGGAGATGATCAAAATCATCAACAGAAAGCTGCCGCTTGAGCGGATCGACGTCAGCCGCGCTGAAGCCAAAGCGAAGATCCAGGCCCAGAAAGAGCCCTACAAGCTCGAGATCCTGGCGGGCATCTCCGAGCCCATCAGCCTCTACACCCTGGGGGAGGACTGGTGGGACCTGTGCGCCGGGCCCCACGTAGCCAACACCAGCGAGCTCAACCCCAAGGCCTTTGAGCTGGAAAGCGTCGCCGGCGCCTACTGGCGGGGCGATGAAACCAAGGCCCAACTGCAGCGGATCTACGGCACCGCCTGGGAAACCCCGGAGCAGCTGGCCGAACACAAGCGCCGTAAAGAAGAAGCCCTGCGCCGCGACCACCGGCGCCTGGGCACCGACCTGGATCTGTTCTCGATCGAGGATGAGGCCGGCGCCGGGCTGGTGTTCTGGCATCCGCGCGGCGCCCGCATGCGCCTGCTGATCGAAGACCTCTGGCGGGACCTTCACTTCCAGGCGGGCTATGAGCTGCTCTACACCCCCCACGTGGCCGACATCAGCCTGTGGAAGACCTCCGGTCACCTCGACTTCTACGCCGAGAGCATGTTCGGCCCCATGCAGGTGGATGAGCGGCAATATCAGCTCAAGCCGATGAACTGCCCGTTCCACGTGCTCACCTACGCCAGCACCCTGCGCAGTTACAGGGAGCTGCCGATCCGCTGGGCCGAGCTGGGCACCGTGTATCGCTACGAGCGCCCCGGCGTGATGCACGGCCTGATGCGGGTGCGCGGCTTCACCCAGGACGACGCCCACGTGTTCTGCCTGCCGGAGCAGATCAGCGATGAGATCCTGCGCATCCTCGATCTCACCGAACAGATTCTCTCCACCTTTGATTTCCGCAACTACGAGATCAACCTCTCCACCCGCCCGGACAAATCGATTGGCGACGACGCCGTGTGGGATCTGGCCACCCAGGGGCTGATCGAAGCCCTCGATCGCAAGGGCTGGGCCTACAAGATCGACGAGGGCGGTGGCGCTTTCTACGGCCCCAAGATCGACCTCAAGATCGAAGATGCCATCGGCCGGATGTGGCAGTGCTCCACCATCCAGCTCGACTTCAACCTGCCGGAGCGCTTCGAGCTGGAGTACGTGGCTGCCGATGGCACACGCCAGCGCCCGATCATGATCCACCGCGCCATCTTCGGCTCACTGGAGCGGTTCTTCGGGATCATGACCGAGAACTACGCCGGCGATTTCCCCTTCTGGCTGGCGCCCGAGCAGATCCGGCTGCTGCCGGTCACCGACGAGGTGCTGCCCTATGCGGAGCAGCTACTGGGGCAGCTCAAGGCCGCGGGTGTGCGCGCCACCATCGACCACTCCGGCGATCGCCTCGGCAAGTTGATCCGCAACGGCGAGCAGATGAAGATTCCGGTGCTGGGTGTGATCGGGGCCAAGGAGGCGGAAACCCAGAGCGTGAGCCTGCGCAGCCGCCGCGACGGCGACCTGGGCGGCGTGGCCGTGACGGACCTGCTCAGCGCAGCCAGCCTGGCCAGCCAGGATCGGGCGGCTGGCCTGCAGCTCTGAACCCAAGCCAGAGTCCTCACACTCGGATTGCCATGACCACCATCCTGGCCGGGGATATCGGCGGCACCAAGACCCTGTTGGCTCTCTATGCACTGGGTGCGGGAGGCCACTTAAGCCTGCTGCGCAGCCACCGCTATCCATCAGCGGAATGGGACGATCTGGCCCCGATGGTGCGGGCCTTCCTGGCCGCAGGTTCCCAACAGCCTCCGAAGGCGGCCTGCCTGGCGGTGGCCGGGCCTGTGGAGGGGGGACAGGCCCAGCTCACGAACCTCAGCTGGCACCTTGACGAGGCCCGGCTGGCAGACGCAACCGGAATCGGCCAGCTCGAGCTGGCCAATGATTTCGCCGTGCTGATCTACGGGCTCCCCCATCTGGCCGAGCACCAGCAGGCTCCGATCCGCTCGGGGCGGCCCCGGCCCGAAGCGCCCCTGCTGGTGCTGGGGGCGGGAACGGGCCTGGGGGTCGCCTACGGCGTGCCCACACCCGCGGGCCTGGTGGCCATGGCCAGCGAAGCCGCCCATGGAGAATTCGCCCCCCGCAGTCAGGCGGAGTGGGAGCTCAAGCAATGGCTCGCCGCAGAACGCGGTCTGGAGCGGGTGTCGATTGAGCGTGTGGTCAGTGGCACAGGCCTCGGCGAGGTGGCGCGTTGGTTGCTGGCCAGCCGCCACCCAGACGCCAGCCATCCCCTCAGTGCCCTGGCGGATGGAGACGCCTTGCCAGCGGCCGTGGCCGCAGCTGCCGCCCAAGGTGATGCCCTGTCGTCCGAAGCCCTGGCCCTCTGGATCAGCTGTTACGGCTGCGTCTGCGGCGATCTCGCCCTGGCTGGCCTGAGCCGCGGTGGTGTGTGGCTGGCCGGCGGCACCGCTGCCAAATTGCTGGAGGCCCTGCGCTCGCCAGGCTTCACCGAGGCCTTTCTGCGCAAGGGACGCCTTGCAGCCGTGCTGGCCGACATGCCGATCACAGCCGTGCTCGATCCGGCGATCGGCCAGTTCAGTGCCGCCTGCCGGGCGCGCATGCTCCTGCCCTGATGCCGGGGTGCCCGTAGACGGCGGGCTGAGACACTGGGCCCAGCAGAAGTTGTCGCATGGTGCGCCCCCGGGTTGGCCAAGGGGTTGTGGTTCACGTTCCCGCCACCACAGCCAACGTGGGGCCAGGCTTTGACTGCCTGGGGGCGGCCCTGGATCTCGACAACGTCTTCCAGATGCGCTGCATCGAGGGGGGCAGTGAGCGCTTCGACCTGATCATCGAAGGCAGTGAGGGTGCCCACCTGCGCGGAGGGCCCGACAATCTGGTGTACCGCTCCGCCCAACGGGTCTGGAAGGAGGCCGGCGAGGAGCCGGTGGCCTTGGAAGCCCGGGTGCGCCTGGCCGTGCCACCGGCCCGTGGCCTGGGCAGCAGCGCCACGGCGATTGTGGCTGGCCTGATCGGCGCCAACGCCCTGGTGGGGGAACCACTCAGTCGAGAAAAGCTGCTGGAGCTGGCCATCGACATCGAAGGCCACCCCGACAACGTGGTGCCCTCCCTGGTGGGCGGTCTGTGCATGACCGCCAAGGCGGCTTCCCACCGCTGGCGGGTGGTGCGCTGCGAGTGGTCGCCGGAGGTGCAGGCCGTGGTCGCGATCCCCGCGATCCGGCTGACCACCAGCGAGGCCCGACGGGCCATGCCGAAGTCGATTCCGGTCGGCGACGCGGTGATCAACCTGGGATCACTGACGCTGCTGCTGCAGGGCCTGCGCACCGGTAACGGCGACCTGATCACCGATGGCATGCACGACCGCCTGCATGAGCCCTACCGCTGGGGGTTGATCCATGGCGGCAAGGCCGTGCGGGAAGCGGCGCTGGCCGCTGGTGCCTGGGGCTGCGTGATCAGCGGCGCCGGCCCCAGCCTGCTGGCCCTCTGCCCCAGGCCGATGGCCGAACCGGTGAGCAGGGCGATGGTGCGGGCCTGGCACCAGGCCGGCGTGGAGTCTCGCTCCGAGGTGCTGGCCATCCAGCAGGAGGGGAGTCGCTGGGAACCAATCCCCGATCAACCCGCCGGCGCCGCCAGTTGAACTCAAAAACCTAGGTAAATCTACTCAGTTGCCCAAGGGCGACTGATAGATTCTTGACTGATTCGCACAGGGTCCGACATCGGTCCTGCCCTGGGAATCACCAGATCTGCAACCGGGCCGTGATGGACGCCAACCTGCCCCTTCTTGTTGCGTCCACCCTCGCCAAACCGGCGGGCACCGACGCCTTTCCCTGGCTGAGTCTGATTGTGTTGCTGCCGGCAGCGGTGGCCCTGGTCATGCCCCTGCTGCCGGGAGATGGCAGCGATCCCAAGTGGCCGCGCACCCTGGCCTTGGCTGCCCTGGGCATCGACCTGGCCCTGATGCTGGTGTGCTTCAGCCAGCACTTCGATGGTTCCGTCAGCGACCTGCAACTGGTGGAGCGGGTCAGCTGGGTGCCCGCCCTCGGCCTGGAGTGGTCCCTGGCGGCCGACGGGCTCTCGGCGCCGCTGGTGCTCCTCTCGGGGGTGGTCACCTTGCTGTCGGTGGCGGCCAGCTGGAACATTCAGCGCAAAACCAGGCTCTACTTCGCCTTGATGCTGGTGCAGGCCTCGGCGCAGGGCCTGGTGTTTCTCTCCCAAGACTTCCTGCTCTTCTTCCTGGCCTGGGAGCTCGAGCTGGTGCCGGTTTACCTGCTGATCGCCATCTGGGGCGGCAAGCAGCGCCAGTACGCCGCCACAAAATTCATCCTCTACACCGCCACCGCCTCCCTGCTGATCCTGCTCAGCGGCCTGGCCCTGGCCCTCTCCGGCGACACCTTCACCTTCAACCTCTCAGAGCTCTCCACCCGCTCCCCTGGCGGAACCTTCGGGCTGTTGTGCTATCTGGGCTTCCTCGTTGGATTTGGCGTGAAATTGCCGATGTTCCCGCTGCACACCTGGCTGCCGGATGCCCACGGCGAAGCCAACGCGCCGGTGTCGATGCTTCTGGCCGGAGTGCTGCTGAAGATGGGCGGCTATGCCCTGCTTCGCTTCAACGTGCAGATGCTGCCGGAGATTCACCTGCAGCTCGCCCCGGCCCTGATCGTGCTGGGCATTGTCAACATCATCTACGGGGCGCTGAACGCCTTCGCCCAGGACAACGTCAAGCGTCGCATCGCCTGCAGCTCCGTGAGCCACATGGGCTTCGTGCTGCTGGGCATCGGCGCGATCGACGCCCTGGGCCTCAGTGGAGCCATGCTGCAGATGATCAGCCATGGCCTGATCGCCGCCGCCATGTTCTTCGTCACCGGCGTGTTCTACGAGCGCACCGAAACGCTCTCGATCCCCAACATGGGCGGCCTGGCCAAGGCCCTGCCGATCACCTTTGCCTTCTTCCTGGCCAGCTCCCTGGCTTCGCTGGCCCTGCCGGGCATGAGCGGCTTTGTCAGTGAGATCACGGTGTTTCTCGGGGTGACCGCCAACGAAGGGTTCACCATCGGCTTCCGCGTGATCACGATCGTGCTGGCGGCCATCGGCCTGGTGCTGACGCCCGTGTATCTGCTCAGCCTCTGCCGCCGCGTGTTCTTCGGCCCCAGGATCCCAGCTCTGGCCGTGGTGGGCGACATGCGCCCCCGCGAGCTGCTGATCGGGCTGACGCTGCTGGTGCCCACCCTGGCCATCGGCTTCTGGCCCCGACTGGCGATTGATGTCTATGAAGCGTCCACCAATGCCCTGGCACAGCAGCTCGGCTCCACCGCCCTGCTCGCAGCTGGCCGGTTGACCGCCCTGGGTTGAATCACACACCCCCGACCCGATCGGGTGAAATAGGGGCACTTCCGATCGCACCCATGACCCTGAGCGCTCAGCTGCCCCTGCTGGCTGGACAGGGATTGCCCCGGTTTGAGGCGATCACTCCTGAGCAGATGGAGCAGGGGATCCCTGCCCTGCTCGACACCCTCAACCATGAGCTCACGGCACTGGAGACCAGGCTGGAACAGCGCCTGTCCGAAGCCCACCCGCTCACCTGGGACGAACTCATGTCCCCCCTGCACCAGCTGGGTGAGCGCCTGCGCTGGAGCTGGGGGGTGGTGAGCCATCTCAACGGTGTCTGCAACACCCCCGAATTGCGGGCTGCCCATCAGCAGCAGCAGGGTGCGGTGGTGCAGTTCGGCAACCGAGCCGGGCAGTCGCGGCCGATCTACCAGGCCCTTGAGGCCCTGCAGGAGAGCGCCGCCAGCCTCGATGGCACCCAGCTCCGCATCCTGCAGGCCGAGCTGCGCGACATGCGCCTGCGCGGAGTCGGGCTGGAGGGGGCCGAGCAGGAGGCCTTCAATGCCGCCAGCGCCCAGCTGGCCGAGCTGGCCACCGCCTACAGCAACCACGTGCTCGATGCCACCAACGGCTGGAGCCTTACGCTCAGCAGCGAGGCCGACCTGGCTGGCTTGCCGGCGAGCTTGCGGGAGCTGCTGGCCCAGGCCGCCCGGGATGCCGGCGAGACCGGCTGGCGCCTTGGGCTCGACATGCCGCGGGTGGTGCCGTTCCTCAAATACAGCCGGCGCCGCGACCTGCGCGAGCAGGTGTACCGCGCCCAGGTGAGCCGCGCCTCCACGGGCGAGCTCGACAACCATTCCCTGATCGTGCAGATCCTGCAGCTGAAGCTGGAGCAGGCCCAGCGGCTGGGCTATGCCAACTGGGCCGAGGTGAGCCTCGCCTCGAAGATGGCCGGCTCCGTCGCGGAGGTGGAGGCCCTGCTCGACGACCTGCGCGCCGCTGCCTATCCCGCCGCCCAGCAGGAGCTGGAGGCCCTGGCCGCCTGCGCCGCCCGTCATGGCGCGGCCGAGGCCGCGGACCTCAAACCCTGGGATGTGAGCTACTGGGCTGAGGTGCTGCGGCAGGAGAGCTTCAACCTCGACAGCGAAGCCCTGAGGCCCTGGTTCTCCCTCGAGCAGGTGCTCCAGGGGCTGTTCGGCCTCTGCCAGCGCCTGTTCGCCATTCGCATCGTTGCCGCCGATGGCGAGGCGCCCATCTGGCACAGCGATGTGCGCTACTTCCGCGTGCTCGATGGCGCCAGCGGCCAAGTCCTGGCAGGCTTCTACCTCGATCCCTTCAGCCGCCCCGGCAGCAAACGCGGCGGCGCCTGGATGGATGAATGCCTGGGGCGCTCCCGCAACCAGGCCGGTGAGGCGGTGCAGCCGGTTGCCTACCTGATCTGCAACCAGAGCCCACCGGTGGGCGACACCCCCAGCCTGATGACCTTTGACGAGGTGGAAACCCTGTTCCACGAATTCGGCCATGGGCTTCAGCACATGCTCACGACCGTGGAGCGCCCCCAGGCCGCCGGCATCAACAATGTCGAATGGGATGCGGTGGAGCTGCCCAGCCAGTTCATGGAGAACTGGTGCTACGACCGCGCCACCCTGATGGGCATGGCCCGCCACTGGCAAACCGGTGAACCCCTGCCGGAATCGGAGTTTCAGAAGCTGCTGGCGGCCCGCACCTTCATGGGCGGCAGCGCCACCCTGCGGCAGGTGCACTTCGCCCTCACCGACCTGCGCCTGCACAGCCAGTGGACCCCGAACTGCGGCCAGAGCCCTGAGCAGCTGCGCCGCGCGATCGCCCACACCACCACAGTGCTGGAACCGATTCCCGAAGACGCCTTCCTGTGCGCCTTCAGCCACATCTTTGCAGGCGGCTATTCGGCCGGCTACTACTCCTACAAATGGGCTGAGGTGCTCAGCGCCGACGCCTTCAGCGCCTTCGAAGAGGTGGGGCTCGAGCAGGAGGAGGAGATCGTCGCCACCGGCCGCCGCTTCCGCGACACCGTGCTCAGCCTGGGTGGCAGCCGCTCTCCAGCAGAGGTGTTCGAAGCTTTCCGGGGGCGTCAACCCAGCAGTGAGGCCCTGATCCGCCATTCCGGACTGGTGGCCGCGTAATGGACGCTCCGGTCCCGGAGCTGGTGGCCATTGCCGAGGCCTTTGGCCTTCCCGGGCGTGTCAGGACGATTGCGCCCCTGGGCAACGGCAACGTCAACGACACCTTCCGGGTGCAGGTTGAGACATCGGTGACAGGTCAGGGCTACGGAGAGGGCGACCCGGGGACCGACTTCGTGTTGCAACGGCTGAACACCCAGGTGTTTCCTCAGCCCCAGCTGGTGATGCGCAACCTCCAGGTGCTCAGTCACCACGCCCAGCAGCGGCCGGTGCTGGGCCAACGCTGGGAGGTGCCCCGCGTGATCGCCAACCGCCACACGGGGGAGCCCTGGGTCGAGACGGGGGACCAGTTCTGGCGGCTGCTCACCTTCGTCAACGACGCGGTGACGCTGGATGCCATCACCAATGCGAAGCAGGCCCGACAGGTGGGGCGGGGTCTGGGGTTGTTCCACAACCTGATCAGTGATCTGCCCGCCGATCAGCTGGCTGACACCCTGCCCGGGTTCCACATCACCCCCGGCTATCTGGCGGCCTACGACCAGACCCTGGAGTCCTCGTCGCTCCAGCTCTGCGATCGGAGCCAGTGGTGTTTCGGTTTTGTCGAGCAGCGCCGCGAGCTGGCCCCGCTGCTGGAGGCGGCCAAGGCTGCGGGACGCCTGCAGCTGCGGCCGATTCATGGCGATCCCAAGGTGAACAACGTGATGCTCTGTGCCCGCACGGGGATCGCCGTGAGCCTGGTGGATCTCGACACGGTGAAGCCCGGGCTGGTGCAGTACGACATCGGCGACTGCCTGCGCTCCGCCTGCAATCGCCTTGGGGAGGAGGCCGGCGATGGTGAGGGGGTCAGCTTCGACCTGGAGTTCTGCCAGGCCATGCTTCAGGGCTACCTGGGAGCGGCCCGGTCCTGTCTCAGCACTGCCGATCTCGACTACATTTTCGATGCTGCCCGGCTGATCAGCTTCGAGCTCGGCTTACGTTTCTTCAGCGACCACCTGGCGGGAGACTCCTACTTCCGCATCAGCCGGCCGGGCCACAACCTCGACCGCGCCAGGGTGCAATTCAGGCTGACCGAGAGCATCGAAGCCCAGGAAGCCGAGATCCGCGCCATCGTCGACACCCTGCGATGACCAGCATTCCCTTCCAGCTGATCCCGTTTGGCAGCGACGGCCCGGGCGGCGACCCCATCGGCTCCAGCCTGACAAACAACCTCAGCATCACCGGCCACCTCAGCATCACAGCCGACTCCATCGAGGTTGCCTACCAGCTGCAGGGTGATCTCGACCAGCTGAGCCTTCCTTCACCCGCCAGCCAGCCGGAACGACGCGATCTGCTCTGGCAGACCACCTGCCTCGAGTTGTTCCTGGCTCGCCGGGGGGCCAATGGCTACTGGGAATTCAACCTGTCCCCCGCCGGCCACTGGAATGTCTACCGCCTGGAGGGATACCGGCAGGGATTGACGCCCGAACCGGCCTACCTGCAGCTGCCCTTCCAAGTCAATCAGCATCGGCGAGCCTTCACGACGCAGCAGCTGGCCTTGACGCTGCGCTGCCCACTGCCCCCCGACCTGCGCCAGAGCCTGGAGGTCGGCATCACGGCCGTCATCCAAGGTAACGATGGAACCCTGAGCTACTGGGCCCTGCACCATCCAGCCGCGGAGGCGGACTTCCACCATCGCGGTGGATTCACGATTCAAGTGTCGTGATCCAATGGCGCCGTCGCTCCACCGCCACCACGCCGCCAAAGCCCGGCACCGGTGCGTGGCATTTGCGCAGCTCCAGGCGGATCGGCACCGGTCCATAGAGCTCCTCGGCCAGGTCCAGAATTCGCTCGCTGTAATGCTCGAGGGTCTGGCAGCGGATCAGTCGGGCCTGGTGCTGGAGGGCGGTGATCAGCAGGCTGTAATCGAGGGTGTCGCCCAGGGCATCGCTGCAACCCGCCCTGGCCAGATCCACCCCCAGCTCAAGATCCAACTCAAACCACTGGCCCTCGGCGCGCTCCACATCGAGCACCCCCACGTGGGCCCAGAGCCGCAACGCGCGCACCCGGATCCGATCTCCCCCCACCAACGGAGGCCCCATCACAGCGGCAGGCTGCGATGGCTGAAGTGGCGCACGCCGCTGACGTAGTCGGCAGCGATGTGGCCTTCTCCGCGCAGGCGGTAGCGGTAGGTCACGAGTCCCTCCAGTCCCACCGGCCCCCGGGGAGGCAGGGTCTGAGTGGAGATGCCCACCTCCGCCCCGAAGCCATAGCGGAAACCATCGGCGAAGCGGGTGGAGCAATTGAGGTACACCCCGGCGCTGTTGACCGCGGCGAGAAAACGATCCGCCGTGGCGGCATCCCGGGTGCAGATGGCATCGGTATGGCGCGAGCCGTACCGGGCGATGTGGTCGAGGGCAGCCGCCAGATCGGGCACCACCTTCACGCTCAGGATCAAATCGGAGTATTCGGTGCTCCAGTCGTCATCAGACGCAGCCCGGGTCACACCCAGCGCCATGGCGGCTGCATCGCCGCGCAATTCGACGCCGGCCTGCGCAAAGGCCTCAATGGCCCGGGGCAGGAAGGCCGGAGCGATCTCCGCATCCACCAGCAGGGTTTCGATCGCGTTGCAGGCGGCGGGGTACTGGGTTTTGGAATCGAGCGCCACCTTCAGCGCCAGATCCAGATCGGCGGCCCGATCCACAAACAGATGGCAGATGCCGTCGGCATGCCCCAGCACCGGAATACGGGTGTGGTCCTGGATGAACCGCACCAGGGCGTTGGACCCCCGGGGAATGATCAGGTCGACCAGGCCATCGAGTTTCAGCAGGCCCAGGCTCTCCTCCCGACTGGTGAGCAGCTCCAGGGCATCGGGGGCCACGGCGCTGTCAGCCAAGCCCTGGCGCAGCGCTCTGAGAATGGCACCGCAGCTGCTGCTGGCTTCCCGCCCTCCCTTGAGCAGGGCGCCATTGCCGGAGCGGATCGCCAGGGAGGCGATCTGCATCACCGCATCGGGCCGGGCTTCAAAGATCACCCCCAGCACCCCCAGCGGCACCGTCACCCGTTCCAGCACCAGGCCGGCGTCGAGCTCGGTATGCAGCTGCCGTCGGCCGAGCGGATCGGCCAGCTCGGCCACCTGGCGCACCCCGGCGATGGCGCCATCGAGCTTGGTGCCATCGAGCTTGAGCCGGGCCACCAGGGCCGGGGCCAGCCCCTCGGCAGCGGCGGCCGTGAGATCAGCCTGGTTGGCGGCCAGGATGGCAGCGCGGCTGCGCTCCAGGGCGGCGGCCATCGCCAGCACGGCCTGGCGGCGCTGATCATCGCTGAGCTGGCCCAGGGCCATGGCGCTGCAGCGCACCTGGGCCGCTCGGGCGAGCAGGTCTGGGGTGGGGTCGGGGATCATCCCTCCATCATCCCAAGCCAGCCCCCAGGCGCTCGAGGGCGAGCCTTGCCGCACCGAGCCGACCGGCCCCATTGCCCAGGCTGCAACACCGGATCGTCAGGCCCTCCCGGCTCACCGCCTGGACCCGCTGCTCCACCTCGCTCCACACCGCCGGCAGAAAGTGGGCACTGGCGCCACTCAGGCCGCCACCGATCAGCACCAGCTCCGGCGTGAACAGATACAGCAGCGAGCTCACCCCGAGTCCCAACAGGCGGCCATAGGCCTGCCACACCGCCAGCGCTTCGGCATCGCCGCCATCGGCCCACCGGCAGAGCTCAGCCGGATCCACGGCGGAGAGTCGATCGAATCCGCGGCGGCTGCAGAAGGATTCCAGGGAGCCGCGGTTGCCGCTGTTGCAGGCGGGGCCGTCGGGATCGATGCCGATCAGACCGGGCTCGGCGGCCGCTCCACGATGGCCGGTGAACAGCTGGCCGGACAGCAGCACCGCGCCGCCCACCCCGGTGCCCAAGGTGAGCAGCACCACATCGCGGGCCTGCTGTGCCGCCCCGAGCCAGTGCTCACCGATCAGGGCGCAGTTGGCGTCGTTGGCCAGGGTGACGCGCCGCTCCAGCAGGGGTTCGAGCCAGTCGGCCAGGGGCACATCCCGCCAGCCCGGCAGGTTGATCGCGATGCGCGCCACGCGGCAGGCCGCATCGCTGGGTCCGGGATGGCCCACGCCCACCCGGTCGGCGAGGCGGTCGGGGTCGAGACGCTGAACTGCCTCCACGATCGCCGTGGTGACGGCCCCCGGCAGCGCCGGCTGGGGCGTGGGCACCTGCAGCTCGGCCAGCAACGCCCCGGCTTCGCTGAAGCGCCCGAGCTTGATGGCGCTGCCCCCCAGATCCACACCGATCAGCTGGTTCATCAGAGCGTGTG
>JBILUH010000056.1:0-12649 GCA_044371095.1 Cyanobium sp. | reverse complement strand
GCCGCATCGCCGATCAACTGGCTGCGGTCTACCGGCTCTGGGGCTATCAGGAGGTGGCGCCGCCGAGTTTTGAGCGTCTCGACACCCTCGAGGCGGGTGGTGGCATCGACGGCCGCGAGCTGGTGCGGCTGGCCACGGATGAACCCCTGGGCCTGCGCCCCGAGCTCACCGCGTCGATCGCCCGCTCCGCCAGCACCCGCCTGGCGGAGCGCCCCCGCCCCCTGCGCCTGTGGGCGATGGGCAGCACGTTCCGCAGCTCGATGGGCGATGGGGGCGGCCAGCGCGTCCACGAACAGCTCCAGAGCGGTGTCGAGCTGCTGGGGGTGCGATCCGCGGCCGCCGATGTGGAACTGATGCGGTTGCTGCTCGCTGCCGCCGGCCAGTTGGGCCTGGAGGAGCGGCATCAACCCCGGCTGCTGGTGGGGCACCACGGCGTGCTCACCGCCCTGCTGAGCCAGCTGCCCGAGGAGCAGCGCGGCGCGGCGCGCCGGGCCCTCACCAGCTTCGACCCCCTGGCCCTGGCCCAGCTGCCGCTGCCGAACACCGATCGCCAGCGCCTGGCCACCTTGATGCGTCTGCGGGGCGAGCCGGCCCGGGTGCTCTACCAGCTCGAGCAATGGCTCGGCCCCGTGCCGCTGCTGGCGGAGCTGGGCGCCACCCTGGCTGCAGTGGCTCCGACCGCCGAGCGGCTCGGCGTGGCGCTGCAGCTCGATCCCAGCTTCCAACCCCACTTCGCCCTCTACGACGGACTGGTGCTGAAGCTCGTCTGCCAGGGCCAGGAGGCGCCGGTGGAGATCGCCAGCGGCGGGCGTTACGACGCCCTGGTGGGGCGGTTCTGCCAGGACCCCGCCCAGGCCGCGGGTGTGGGCTTCGGCTTCGACATCGAGGCGGTGCGCGAGCTGGTGGCACCGGAGCTGGATGCCTCCACGCCGGTGCTGGTGGCCTACGGGCGTCCGGAGGATCTGGCCAAGGCCCTCGACCACCTCGAAGCCCTGCACCAGGCCGGCACCTGTGCCGAACTGCTCAGCGGCCCCGCCGCCGGCCAGGCCGAAGCCCAGGCCATCGGCGCGGCGCGGGGCTGCTGCCGCACCCTCTGGATCGCTCCCTAAGATCCGCCCACGCCTGGGCCCTCAGCCCACTCCTGCCGCCCCCCTCTCCATGGCCCACACAATCGTCACCAACGTCTGTGAGGGCGTCGCCGATTGCGTCGATGCCTGCCCGGTGGCCTGCATCCATCCAGGGCGGGGCGCCAACGCCAAGGGCACCGCCTTCTACTGGATCGACTTCGACACCTGCATCGACTGCGGCATCTGTCTGCAGGTGTGCCCGGTGGAGGGCGCCATCCTCCCTGAGGAAAAACCGGAGCTGCAACAGGCCGGCTGAGGGGCAAGTTCGGAGACCCCTCCCTTGGGCGCATTGAGCCCGGAGCCCCACCCCCCGTAGGGTCGCCCCAGACACGCGATCACCTGCCATGACGGTGCTGGAACAGGGTCAGATTCAGATCCACACCGAGAACATCTTCCCGATCATCAAAAAGGCCGTTTACAGCGGTCACGAGGTGTTCCTGCGGGAGCTGGTCAGCAACGGTGTCGACGCCATCAGCAAACGCCGCATGGCTGCCATGGCCGGCGACTGCAGCGAGGGCCCCGAAGGCAGAATCGCCATCCGCATCGATCGGGAGAAGCAGACCCTCACCATTTCGGACAACGGCATCGGCATGAGCGCCGATGAGGTGAAGCGCTACATCAACCAGGTGGCGTTTTCGAGCGCCGAGGATTTCCTCGAGAAGTATAAGCAGGAGAGTGACGCGATCATCGGCCACTTCGGCCTGGGCTTCTACTCCAGCTTCATGGTGGCCAAGCAGGTGGAGCTGGTCACCCTCTCAGCCCGCGAGGGCGCCGAGGCGGTGCGCTGGAGCTGCGACGGATCCCCCAATTTCAGCCTTGAAGGCGCCGAGCGCAGCGAGCCGGGCACCGATGTGATCCTGCACCTGATGGAGGAGGAGCTCGAATACATCGAGCCGGCCCGCATCCGCACCCTGATCACCACCTACTGCGACTTCCTGCCGGTGGAGGTGCAGCTGGAGGGGGAAACGGTGAACAAGCGCGAATCCCCCTGGCGCAAGAGTCCTCGGGATCTGACCGACAACGACTACATCGAGCTCTACCGCTATCTCTATCCCTTCCAGGGGGACCCCCTGCTGTGGGTGCACCTGAACACCGACTACCCCTACAACCTGCAGGGCATCCTCTACTTCCCCAGATCCACTGGGCGGGCCGATTGGGAGAAGGGCGAGATCAAGCTCTACTGCAACAACGTGTTCGTGAGCGACTCGATCAAGGAGGTGGTGCCTCGCTACCTGATGCCCCTGCGCGGCGTGATCGATTCGCCCGACATCCCTCTCAACGTGAGCCGATCAGCCCTGCAGACCGACCGGCGGGTGCGCTCGATCGGTGGCTTTGTGGCCAAGAAGGTGGGCGATCGGCTCAAGGAGCTGCACCGCGACGAGCCCAGGCGCTACGCCGAGATCTGGGAGTCGTTGGCTCCCTTCATCAAGATCGGCGCCATGGAGGACGACAAGTTCGCCGATCAGGTGGCCGACCTGGTGCTGTTCGGAACGAGTGCTCCAGCGCAGGACGAGCAAGCCGCCGCTGACGAGCAATCAGGCGCAGGCCAGACCCTTGACCCCATCCCCGGCGAGAGCGGCAAGGCCTACACCACCCTGGCGGGCTATCGCTCACGCCTGGCAGCCGACAACGACAAACGGATCCTCTACTGCACCGATGAGGCCGGGCAGGCCGGCGCCCTGGCCCTGTGGAAGAGCCAGGGCGCCGAGGTGCTGCTGGCCGACACCTTCATCGACACCCAGTTCATCCCCTGGCTGGAATATCGCCATGAGGAGCTGAAGTTCCAGCGGGTGGACAGCGAACTCGACGACTCGCTGCAGGAGAAGGAGAGCGAACTGAGCGATGCCGAGGGCAAGGACTCCAGCGAAAAGGTGCGGGAGCTGTTCAAGGGCGCCCTGGCCAACGACAAAATCACCATTCAGGTGCAGGCCCTCAAGGGCGACAACGCCCCCGCCGCGCTGATCCTGCTGCCTGAGCAGATGCGCCGCATCAACGATATGGGTGCCCTGATGGAGCAGCGGCTGCCGGGCCTGCCGGACCACCACGTGCTGCTGGTCAACCGCAAGCACAAGCTGGTGGAGGGGCTGCTCAGGCTCTCGGCCGGCTCGGTGATCACCAGCCCGGGCGGCAGCGCCGGCAGCTCCCCCAGCCAGCAGCTGGCCGGCGACCTCAGCCGCCATCTCTATGAGATGGCCCGGCTGGCGGTAGGCGGGCTGGAGCCCAGTGAGCTGGCGGGCTTCCAGCAGCGCAGCACCACCCTGATGGGGCAGCTGATGGAACGGGGGCTTTAGGCCCACACCAGCTGGCCCAGGCCAGAGCGGATCAGCCCTTTGGTAAGCTGGGGCCTTGGGCATTGAGCCCAGCACGTCGTTTCGGAAATCGTCCATGTCCCGGGTCTGCCAGCTCACCGGCAAACGCGCCAACAACGGCATGGCCGTCTCGCACTCCCACGTGCGCACCAAGAAGCTCCAACAGGTGAACCTGCAGGAGCGTCGCCTCTGGTGGGCCGAAGGCAACCGCTTCGTGAAGCTGCGCGTCTCCACCCGTGCCCTGAAGACCATCCAGAAGAAGGGTCTGGGCGCTTATGCAAAGGAGCTCGGCGTCAACCTGGCCAAGATCTGAGCCCACCATGCAACGCCGGGCAGTTCTGCGCAGCCTGGTTGCATTAGTTCCAGCAATCGCTGGTGCTTCAAGCCTGCTGACCTTCGGTCGGCAGGCTTTGGCATTGGGAGGCACATTGCCGGCCCTGAATCAGCCCGCTCCGGATTTCGCCCTGCCGGGCATCACGCCGGCCGCCGATGGTGAGGCCATCGAAACCCGGTTGCAGCTGGCTGATTTCCGCGGTCGCTGGCTGGTGCTCTACTTCTATCCGCGGGATTTCACCGGCGGTTGCACCCTGGAGGCGCGCGGCTTTCAGAAGGATCTGGCTGCGTTTGAGGCCGCGAATGCCGCCGTGGTGGGGGTCAGCGCCGATGACGCCGAATCCCACGCCGACTTCTGCAGCAGTGAAGGCCTGGCCTTCCCCCTGCTCTCCGATCCGGCCGGCAGCGTCAGCCGCGCCTATGGCAGCTGGATCGCGCCGTTCTCCCAACGCCACACCTTCCTGATCGATCCCGCCGGCGTGTTGCGGTCCACGTGGGTGGCTGTGCGGCCCAGCGGCCACAGCGCCGAGGTGCTGGCCACCCTGCAGGAGTTTCAGGCCAGCCGGTAGGTCGTCAGGCCAGCCGATAGGTCATGAACCAGCCCGTGCCCGGACCTTCCACCTCCCAGCGCGGCAACCAGTGCCGCCAGCTGTAGCGCACGCCGTGGCCGCCCCGGCCCACCTGCACGTAACCGCCACCGGGGTTGTCGAGTTCGCCATAGGGATCGTTGAACACACCCACACCGGGCTGATGGCCGATCGCCAGGATCCAGTGGCCGCCCCCGCGGGGCGCATGGCTGGGACCGTGGTGGAGGAAACCGGCACCCACCGGGAATCCGGCCTCGATCTCCCGCTGCAGCACCTGCCGGCTGCCATGGGTGGCAAAGCGGGCCTGCACGCCGTAGTGGGCGCAGGCCGAGATCTGGGCGGTCGGCGAGGTGGTGTCGCCAAAGCGCTGCACCGTGCGCAGGTAGGCGTCGTCGGCGTTGATCCCCAGCAAGGCCCCAGGACGCAGGTATTTGATGGCCATGGCGCAGGTGCTGGAGAAGCACATGCGCTGGGCCTGGCCCGGCACGGCGCTGTCGGTCTGCACGTAGTACTGGCGCACCCGCAGGACAGTGCCAGCGACCATGCCGCTGGCCACTGGCGCGGAAGGGGAAGAGCTCATGCCCTCTGCTAGCGAGATCTGTTGCAGGTGTCCAGGCTCTCCAGCAGCTGGCGGTGCACCGCCGTCTGCTGGCGGAGCTCCTCTAGCCGGGCGGCGGGCGGTGGGCTGTCGAGCACGGCCGTCCATGCCGCCAGCAGCACGGCCGACATGGCAGACGCATCCAGGCTGTGGCAGGGGCAGCCCAGGGCCGCTGCGGCGGCGGCCACTTTCGGGTCGTAGCTGAGGGCGGCGCAGGGCGCTCCGGAGAGGGCCGCCAGGATCAGGCCATGCAGCCGCATCGCCACCACCAGCCCGGCGCCGCTGCCCAGCGCCATCGCTTCGGTGGGCCGCTCCGCCAGCACCTCCCGACTGCGGGCATCCAGGCCGGCCGGCAGCAGCTGCTGCTGGCGCAGCTGCTCCAGCAGGCCCCGGTCCTGCGTGGCGTGGAAGGGCAGCCAGATCACCTCACGGTCGCGCTCACGGGCCAGTTGATCGAGGGCATGGAGATAGGGGCGCCAAGCGGCCCCCTGCAGCTGACGGGTGGGCCGAAAGCAGAGCACCAGGGGCCCGCCACCTCCGCGCCAGGGCTGGGGCGGCAGGGCCCAAACCGGGTCGCTACCCACCGCGCCCTCGCGCCCCAGGCACTTGGCCAGCGCCGCCGATTCCGGATCCCGCCAGCTCACCGCCGTGGCCAGGCGCAGCAGGCGGCCCACCAGCAACCGGCTGCGACGCCGACCCAGAGGGCCCAGACCCTGGCCCCAGAGCAGCACCGGCTTGCCCTCGAGCCTTGCCGCCGCAATCAGGGCGCCGTAATAGAGCAGGCTGCGAAAACTGGTGGAATCCTGGAGCAGGCTGCCGCCACCGAGCACCAGGGCATCGCAGCGCCGCAGGGCCTTGAGCACCAGCGGCAGGCTGCGACGCGGCACCGTCTCCACACCGAAGCGCTCCTGCACCAAAGCAGCGTCATGGGCTGTCACCACGGCCTGGCAACCCGCAGGCAACTGGCTCAGCAGCACCTCCAGCAGGGCGTCATCGCCCAGGTTGTGCTCGCCGTAGTAGCCGCACAACAAAACCCGGCGGCGCGGCAAGGTTGTACGCACCAAACCCATTGGTGAGGGGCCAATCTTCTGTCTGGTCTCGCGCACGAGCCGCTGCTCACCGTTGTTTCAGCATCGCACCCTGACAGATTGGTGCCGATCGCTGAAGCGCTGCTCCTTGCTGGCCATCAACTCTGTCACCCGGGATCCGCAGCGCATCCGCCGCATTCACAACCACCACTTCGACAGCCGTCGCTGGGATCATGTCGCGCTCCGCGATGACGACATCGTCATCGCCAGCCCCTACAAGAGCGGCACCACCTGGTTGCAAGCCATCGTCGCCCACCTCGTGTTTGACGGTGAACTACCGGCCCCTCTCGCCGACCTCTCTCCCTGGCTGGAAGCCAACTACCACGATCTGGGCAGCCTGGGGCTGACGCTTGACCAGCAACGCCACCGCCGTTTCATCAAAAGCCACCTGCCTCTCGATGCCCTGCCCTGGGATCCCCGGCGCCGTTTTCTCTACATCGCCCGCGACGGACGGGATGTGGCGATGTCGCTCTGGAATCACTACCTCAACTGGAGCGAGAAGGCCCATGCGCTGGTCAACCAGGTGCCCAACGAACGGGGTGAAACGTTCCCACTCCCCCCTGCAGACGTGCAGACCTTCTTTGATGGCTGGTTGCACAACGGTTGGCTGGCATGGGAACGGGATGGCTGGCCCTTCTGGTCGTTCTTTCACAACGTGCAGACCTGGTGGGATCACCACCACCAGGTCAATATCCTGCTGCTGCACTACAACGACCTCAAGGCCGATCTGCCGGCCCAGATCGCCAGGATTGCCACCTTTCTCGGCATGGAGATCGACGCGCCGCGGCTCGCGACTGTGGCGGCAGCGGTCGCCTTTGATGCCATGCGACTCCACAGTGATCGCTACGTGCCCTGCGGGGGGCGTCTCTGGAAAGGCGGCGCGGCGACGTTCCTCTACCGCGGCACCAATGGCCGCTGGCGAGGCGTCCTGCATCCGGAGCAGCTCGCGGCCTACGACCGGGTCAGCCGGGAAGCCCTCAGCCCGGCCTGCCACACCTGGCTGCATGGCGCCGATAGCGCGAGGTTGCTAGCTCTTGAGCGGTACTGACCTGCCCCGATGGTGACGGAGGAAGTGCTCGAGGCCCTCGATCTGCTGATCTGGCTCGGGAATGGCACCCATGCCAGTGAGCTGGCTCACTGCAACCAGAGCACCGTGTCGCGTCGGGTAAAGCAGACCCAGGCCACCTTCAGGTTCACATTGCACCGCGTCTCCGGAGCCTGGCAAGTGGTGGGCGCCCCCCTGCTGCTCCGCCTTGAGAGGCAGCTGCACCAACGCAGCCGGTTTCTTGGACGGCAGGCCCTGCGCCTGCAGGCTCCTTACTGGAGCTCCGATGCCCTGCTCAACAACCTGCCTCCCTGCTGGATCAGCAACCCCTTCAGCACCGCGGGTTCCGCCCACCACTGCCTGGACCTGCTCGAGCACCGGGTGGTCGACGCCTGCCTGGCCACCCTGCCGGAGCGGCCGGCCAGCGATGACACCCGATTTGCCTGCTTCGACCTGTTCCACTCTCCGATCCATCTGGTCACGCGTCCTGAAGCAGCGGTGAGCCGGATCACCCAGCCCAGCAGCGCTGAGATCGGCACCTATTGCCATATCGCCACCTTCCCCTTCAACCCTCGCCCCCAGAAGCTGTTCATCCGCAGCTTCTATGCCCACCATTTCCGGCCCTCTCGCACCAACAGACGCGCAGGACACCACGGCACTGATGCGGTTTTTTTCGCCAACAGCCTGATGCTCAAGGCCCTGGGAGACACAATGAATGTCATCACCCTGGAGGTGGCCGTACCGTCTCACTACGTGGAAAGCCTGGTGGTGCTGCACGAGAACCGGGAACACCCAGCTGTTGCCCAACTGGTTGAGGTGCTGCGCCGTCGGATCCTCGAACTGTCACGCTCCGAACCCCAGCTCATCGCCGTCCGCTGACCCCATGCACGCCCTGTCCCTGCCCACCTGGTGGATCCATGTCACCTCGGTGCTGGAGTGGGTGGTAGCGATGGTGGCTATCCAACGGCTGGGCGCTGTGCGACGGGAGGGCGGATGGCGCTGGCTGAGCCTGGCGATGCTGCCCGCCCTGGTGAGTGCCATGGCCGCCTGCACCTGGCACCTGTTCGACAACAGCCCCGCGCTGCAGGGGCTAGTGGTGCTGCAGGCCGGGCTCACCACCCTCGGCAACGGCACCCTGGCCCTGGCGGCTTGGAACCTGCTGCGTCAACAGCGGCAGGCGGCGCCATGAGCGGCCCACTCAGCTGGCTGGCTGGGATCGATCCCACCCCCCTGTTTGTGTTGTCGCTGCTTCCTTACCTCGCCTTCCTCTGGTGGGCGGGTCGGATCGAGGGATTCCCGAAGCTGGCCCTGCGCGGTTTCCAGTTCACGCTGGTTTTTGTGGCCGTCACGATCGGGGCCGCCGTGATCGCCCAGCTGCGCTACGGCGCCCTGCTCGCCAACGTGGATCCGCTCCATGGCGGCGCCGAATCCCTGCTCACCGTGTCCAACCTGCTGGTGGTGCTGGGCTTCAGCGGCATCGGTGCCGCGGTGACCACAGCTCAATCGCCAACCACTCCGCCCCCAACGGAGCCCGACAAGCCGCAGCCACCCAACACCTGATGCTCTGACAGGGCTCGTGGGCCGGCTGAAGCGCGATGGCGTGGTGTCGGACTGCGGCGGCGGGCAGTGAACAAGTCTTAAGCAGGGGGATACAAAGCCCACGGCGCCCGGAAGATGGGGCGTCGGCACTTGCTCAATGATCACTCCGCTTCTGGCCCTGGCCCCCGCCACGATCACCTGGTCGCCGAAGGTGGCGCTGGTGATGATCGTCTGCAACGTGATCGCCATTGCCATTGGCAAGGCCACGATCAAGCACCCCAACGTGGGCCTGCAGCTGCCCAGCCCCAGCCTGTTCGGCGGCTTCGGTCACGGCGCCATGCTCGGCACCCTGAGCCTGGGTCACATCCTCGGCATGGGCGCCATCCTCGGCCTGGCCTCCCGCGGCGTCGTCTGAAACAGCGGCGGCGTCTGAACAGCAGCCTGGTCTGGCCAGCAGCCTGGTCTGAACAGCCGGTTCAGCGCCAGCCGAGCAGATACGGCAGCGCTTTGAGCCCGTAGCGCTCAAAGCGGTAGTCGAACAGCAGGGCGGAGAGATCCTCCGCCTTCCGGGTTTCCAATCCCGTCAGCAGTCGCTCCAGGCGCCGGTCGGCCCGGCCATCGCCCAGGCCCAGCCAGGTGCGACGGGCCAACCGGCCGCTCAGGCTCCAGCGCCAGCCCAGCTCGCGCCGCAACAGGGCCGGATAGCGATCCAGCGTGGCGGCAGGAGCTGCCTGCCTGCACCCCGCTGCGCCCAGAGCCTCCAACAGCAGGGGCGCCAGCACCCGGGCACTGGCCAGAGCGTGACGGATTCCCTCCCCACCCAGCAGGTTGGCCGTGCTCACGGCATCGCCCAGGCCGATCAGCGGCCCCTGGCGATGAGCTTCGCGACGCCGCAGCGTGCTGCGGATGCGGCCGCCATGGCGGTCGAGCACCACCGCTCCCTCCAGACCACTGCGCTGCAGCAATGCCTGCAACTCCTGCCCAAGCGGCGGTTGAGCCCGCTGGCCGTCGAGCAGGCGACACACGCCGAGCTTCAGCTGGCCGGGGGCCATCGGAAACACCCAGCCGTAACCCTGCTGCACCCAGTGGCTGCCCAGGAAAAAACTGAGCCGATCGGCCCAGGCGGCGTAGGCGTCGGGGCTCACCTGCAGCAACCACTCCACCCCCAGCCCGGCCACCAGTGCATCGCCCGGGGGGCTGGGCTCGCCGAGCAGGGCGCGGCTCTCACCGCTGGCATCCACCAGCCAACGACTACGGATGGCGCGGCGCCCACCACGGCCATCCCGCACCCAGGTGCAGGCCCCATCGCCCTCAGGGTGCCAGCCGAGCGCCGTGACGCCGAGCTGCAGGCGGGCGCCCCAGCCCTGGGCCTGATCCACCAGCCACTGACGCAGGGCGCCGAAATCCAGCACGGCGCCCAGGGGCTGCGCAGCGCTCCACTGACGCCGCTGCGCTCCCGGTCCCACCAGTTGCCACCCGCTCCAGCGGGCCGCCACCACCGCGGGCGGCAGGCCATAGCGCTCCACCGCCTCCAGGGGCAGGGCCGCACTGCTGAAGGCCGCCTGGCGGAGGTCGGCCAGACGATCGACCAGCAACACATCCACCCCGGACAAAGCCAGCAGCCGGGCCAGTTCGGCACCCGCTGGACCGGCACCCACCACCAGCACCTCGCAGCGGTCGGATTCAGAGGCGGTGGGGCGCTCGTTGATGCTCAGACGGCCACGGGCTGACCGGCGGCCGCCAGATTGGTGGGGCGGGGAGCACCGAAGCGCTCCAGGATACGATCGGCCATCTGGGGCGGGGTGAGGCCGAGGCTCTGCTTGCTCTGGTCGGGACTGGCGTGATCGACGAGCACGTCGGGGATGCCGAGACGCAGCACGGGCACCAGCACGTCGTGGTCGACGAGGGTTTCCACCACCGCAGCGCCGAAACCACCAGCCAGGGCGCCCTCCTCCATGGTCACCACCCTGCCGATGCGCTGGGCCATCGGCAGGATCAGGGCCTCATCCAGGGGCCGCAGGAAGCGGGCGTTGATCACCGCAGCCCGCAGGCCCTGTTCCTGCAGCAGTCCGGCGGTGGCCATGGCGGGAACCACCATGGCGCCGTAGGCCACGATCAGCAGGTCGTCGCCATCGGTGAGCAGCTCACCGCGTCCGATCTCCAGGGGTTCAAAACCCTCTTCCGCCAGGGGCACACCCTCGCCTTCACCGCGGGGAATGCGCAGGGCACAGGGGCCGCTGTGGTGGATTGAGGTCACGAGCATGCGCTGCAACTCGGCCTCATCCTTGGGGGCCATCACCGTGAAATTGGGAATGGCGCGGAAATAGCTGATGTCGTACTGGCCCTGGTGGGTGGGTCCGTCGGCGCCCACGATCCCGGCCCGGTCCATCACAAAGGTGACCGGCAGGTTCTGGATGCCCACGTCGTGGATGAGCTGGTCGAAGGCGCGCTGCAGGAAGGTGCTGTAGATGGCCACCACCGGCTTGAGCCCTTCGCAGGCCATGCCCGCGGCCATGGTGACGGCGTGCTGCTCGGCGATGCCCACATCGAAATACTGATCGGGCAGGGCTTTCTCCAGCAGATCCAGGCCGGTGCCGGTGGCCATGGCGGCAGTGATGCCCACCACGGTGGGGTCCTGTTCGCAGAGTTTGACCAGCGTCTGGCCGAACACCTTGCTGTAGCTGGGCGGCTTCGGCTTGCTGGAGGGGTAGGCCTTGCCGGTGGCCAGATCAAAGGCGCTCTGGGCGTGGTAGCCCACCTGATCGGCCTCGGCAAAGGCGTACCCCTTGCCCTTGGTGGTGGCCACGTGCACCAGCACCGGCCCCTCGGTGCGATGCGCCTGCTCGAAGGTGCGCACCATCCCGGCGATGTCGTGGCCATCGATCGGGCCGATGTAGGTGAAGCCCAGCTCCTCAAACACGGCACCCACCTTGGGCACCGCCAGGCGCTTCATGCTCTCTTTGAGGGTCTTGAGCTCGTTGGGCAGCTCACCGTGCAGGAAGGGCAGGTGCTTGATCGCCTCCTCGGCGTTGCCCTGCAGAAACTGCAGCGGCGGGCTCAACCGCATGCGATTGAGATAGGTGGAGAGGGCGCCCACCGGCGGGCTGATCGACATGTCGTTGTCGTTCAGCACCACCAGCAGCTTGGTTTTCGGCAGGTGGCCGGCATGGTTGATCGCCTCCAGGGCCATGCCGCCGGTGAGGGCGCCATCACCGATCACCGCCACGCATTTGAAGTCTTCCCCGCGACGATCCCGCGCCAGGGCCATGCCGAGGGCTGCTGAGATCGAGGTGCTGGCGTGGCCGGCACCGAAATGGTCGAAGCGGCTCTCGCAGCGCTTGAGGTAGCCCGCCACACCACCCTTCTGGCGCAGGCTGTCAAACGTCTTGTAGCGACCCGTCACCAGCTTGTGCGGGTAGGCCTGGTGGCCCACGTCCCACACCACCTTGTCGCGGTCGAGGTCGAGGGTTTGATACAGGGCCAGGGTGAGCTCCACCACCCCCAACCCAGGGCCCAGATGGCCGCCGCTGGTGCTGACCACCTCCAGGTGGCGCTCCCGGACCTGGCGGGCCATCGCTTCAAGCTCAGCCGTGCTCAGGCCGTGCAGCTGATTCGGATGATTCAGCTCGCTGAGATGCATGCACAACCCTGGAGGTGGGGTGCAATCTAGGCCTTGGGTCCCGCCCGGCGGTGCGGATTGCGACACTGGTGGCATGAGCGAGGCTCCCCACAGCTATCTCCAGCGGATCCTGCGGGCGCGGGTGTACGACGTGGCGATCGAGTCACCGCTCGATCCTGCCCCGAACCTCTCGGCGCGCCTGCACAACCGGGTGCTGCTGAAACGCGAAGACCTGCAGCCGGTGTTCAGCTTCAAGCTGCGGGGGGCCTACAACAAAATGGCCTCCCTTTCGCCAGCGGAGCTGGAGCGCGGCGTGATCGCCGCCAGTGCCGGCAACCATGCCCAGGGGGTGGCCCTGGGGGCCCAGAAGCTGGGCTGCCGGGCCGTGATCGTGATGCCCGTCA
>JBILUH010000109.1:0-3513 GCA_044371095.1 Cyanobium sp. | reverse complement strand
GGAGGTATCCCAGCAAACCGTTCAGCCCGACGATCAGCACGATGGCGATCGCATCCTTGGGAAACTTCTGCTCCACATAGGCCACCCCTGCGGAGACGGCCGCCACGGCGAGCAGCATGATCAGCATGACGTTGCTGAACTGATCCCAGAGGATCTGCCAGTTGCTGCGGCCAGCGGCCAGCTCCAGCCGGTTGAGGCCGACCTCTTCGCGCCGGCGCTCAACCTCCAGAGTCGTCAGACCGTCCTGGCTGCCACCAAGACTTTCAAAACAGGCTGCAGCGGCAAGGCTGTGCCAAGCCTGAGCAGGTCGAGTTGGAGTCAAGATCGGGATGATTTGAATCCGGCTATTAAAGCCGGACTGATCCAGCGAGCTGCACCGCACAGGAGGCACCAAGGCGGCGCGCATCACCCGACTGGTCACGGCTCAGCAGTCGCACGAGGCGCCGCTCCAACAGCAGCAGTCCAATCACGGTGTGGTGTCGGGCTCCACCTACCCAACGCCGAAAACTGCACCAATGCCGAAAACTAGTCGACCGGTCCACAGGATCAGCAGCGTGGAAAGCAGAGAGGGGGATGCACGAGGTTGGCAGGAGCAGGTGCTTCAGTTCGAGTCGTGGGCTGAATGATTTGGCTCTTGGGGCGGCCTGCACAAGCGTCGCTGAAAAAACCGTACTTATCCTGAATACAGGCGTCTTGGGCCTTGGGCCCACTGAGTTCCTGAGTTGTGGAGGCACTCGTTTGCTTTGCCAGCCCCATCACCGCCCCAAGAGCCTTGCAGGCCAGGATTGGATCCACATCCCGAGCCACACCAAGGGCCTTTCGCAAGGAATCCAGCTGGGCCAACGACTCGAGATCAACCGAGGCGGCGGCCTGCTCGCAGGCCCGCTTCTTCAACGCCTTGCTGTCTGGAGCACTGCAGGCACTCACCGCCGCCAGGCACAGGCTCAGAGCAAGGGCGCTGGCCGTGACTTGAGACCTCAGCAGTGGTGGCATCAGACCATTCAGTCGACGCGCAGGAGTTAAGCAGATCTGTCGGATCAACCAGAGCGGCCACAACCGGGGGCCGGGCCGAGTTTTGATCGTGCAGCGCAGAGCCCTGTCCGCCTGCGCCGCACCCGACCGTCACGCCTCAATGCTTCCTTTCCACTGGCTCACCCAGACGATCGCCTTCGGACTGGGGATCTCCTTCAGCCCGATCAACATCGCGCTGGTGGCGTTGCTGCTGTTGGGGGCCCAACCCCTGCGCCGCTGCTGCACCTTCCTGGCGGGTTGGATGCTGGCCAACGGCGGAGCACTCGGGCTGGTGGTGGCCGTCGGCGGGCGCCTCAGCTGGGCCATGCACCTCGGCAGCCGCGGCCAGGTGCTGATCGATCTGATCGGCGCCGGAGCGCTGGTGGGACTGGGGCTGTTTCAGCTCACACCAGCGGTGGCGATGGGGGAGGAGAACTGGGCGATGCAGCTGATGGGAAAACTGCCTGAACTGGGTAGCTTGCCGCTGCTGGGCCTCGGGGCCGGTTGCGCTCTGGTGAGCCCGGAAAACCTGGTATTCTACGTGAAGGAGGGGGGGATGCTGCTCACCAACCACACGAGCCTGCGCGGTGACCTGGAGGTGGGGGCGGTGTTCGTGGCCCTGACCACCTCCCTGCTACTGCTGCCGCCCCTGCTGTGGCTGTGCAGCGGCGAAAGGCTGCGGGCCCCGCTCACGGCCCTCAACGACTGGCTGGTGCACAGAGCCGAGTGGCTGGTGGGGGTGTTCGCCCTGGCCCTGGGCGGTTACCTGGGCTGGCAGGGCCTGGAAGGACTGCATGCCATGGCGCCCCTGACGATCTGAGCCCCAGACCCACCAGCAGAAAAACAGCGACCAGGTTCCCGATCGACTTACCGGAGTATCGTGGCAACCACCAGCGCCTGAGCCATGGCCGATCTGCTCCCCGCCCTGCTCCAGCCAGGGGCGCTGATCACCCTGGTGGTGCTGGCTGGATCGGTGGTGCTGTTCATCAGCGGCTGGCTGGCACCGGAGGTCACCGGTCTGCTCGCCGCCGCGCTCCTGATCATCACGGGAGTGCTCAAGCCCGCTGAAGCGCTGGAGGGCTTCGGCAGCCCCGCCCTGATCACCCTGATGGGCCTGTTTGCCCTCTCGGCGGGCCTGTTCCGCAGCGGCGGTCTCGATCGCCTGCGGGCCCTGATCGGCTCCGACGCCGTGCGCAGCCCAAAACGGATGATCGCCCTGATGGTGGCGGCCGTGGGGCCGGTGTCGGCCTTCGTACCCAACACTCCGATCGTGGCGAGTCTGCTGCCGGTGATCGAGGGCTGGTGCCAGCGGCGCCGCATCGCCCCCTCGAAGGTGCTGCTGCCGCTGTCGTTTGCCACGGTGCTCGGCGGCACCATGACCCTGCTGGGAAGCTCGGTGAATCTGCTGGCCAGCGAGGTGAGCAGCAAGCTCGGCTACGGAGCCTTCGGCCTGTTCAGCTTCACCCCCATCGGCATCGGCGTATGGCTGGTGGGTGGTGCGGTGATGGTGCTGCTTGCCGATCGCTTTCTTCCCGACCGCGGAACCAACGACGACGACCTGATCGCCAGCCTCGCCAGCGGTGGCTACCTCACGGAGGTGAAGATCCCCGCCGACTCGGAGCTGATCGGCCAGTCGCTGCACGGCAGCCGCCTGCAGCGCCGCTTCGATGTGGATGTGCTGGAGCTGCATCGCGGCAGCGAGCGCTTCCTCCCCCCGTTAGCGGACCGCACCCTGGTGCTGGGTGATCGGCTGCTGCTGCGCTGCGGCCGCGAAGACCTGCTGCGCCTGCAGCAGGACCACACCGTGGTGCTGGCCCCAACCCCGGAAGAACCGATTCGGCCCGACCAGCAGAACAACCAACGCATGGTGGAGGTGCTGCTGCCCTCCGGTTCCTCCCTGGCCGGCGATTGCCTGCGCGATCTGCGCTTTCGTCAGCGCTACAACGCCACCGTGCTGGCCCTGAGGCGTGGCAACGAGGTGCTGCGTGAGCGCCTCGGCCGGATTGAGCTGCGCGAAGGCGATGTGCTGTTGCTGCAGGGTCCCCAGGATGCCATCCGCGGACTGCAGGCCAACAATGATCTGGTGGTGCTCGAGCAGCTGGAAAAGGATTTACCCACCATCAGTCGCAAACGGGTAGCTCTGCTGATCGTTGCTCTGGTGATCCTGCTGCCCGCCTTCGAGATCATTCCACTCGTCGCTGCGGTGCTGCTGGGGACCGTCGCCATGGTGGCCACCGGCTGCCTTCGTTCTGGCGAGTTGCAGCGGGCCATCCGCCTCGATGTGATTCTGCTGCTTGGCTCCCTGGCCAGCTTCAGTGTGGCGCTGGAGAAAACCGGACTGGCGGCGGCCCTCGCCAAAGCCCTGCTGGCCGGGCTCCACAGCTGGCCGGTGTACGCCGCCCTGTTGGTGGTGTTCCTGTTCACCACCCTGCTCACCGAGGTGATGAGCAATGCGGCCACCGTGGCGATGCTGATCCCGATCGCTGGCCAGCTGGCCCAGGG
>JBILUH010000108.1:0-3657 GCA_044371095.1 Cyanobium sp. | reverse complement strand
TCGGTGGAAGTGCATTCCTCAGTGTCTTTATCTCCTGGCTGATCGGCATTAAGGCCCAGCCAATCGCTGCACTCAGCCGCCATGGGCTGGTCGCAGCGACAGACGATGCAATGCCTACCCCTGACAGGAACTGAGCTATAATTGGTTGTTGCAATCTGCCGCGCAGCGGCTTAGTTCAACTCTTTATTGGACGGTTCCGATAACCACTCGGCCTCCATGGTCTGCTTCCGTGAACCACACCAAAGAGCGGCAACCGATCAGCCCAAAACCCCGATGCAGCAACGGCTTCAAGCAGGGACTCAATAGCTGTAGCGATGGTTCACGGGTCCGATAACCACGTACCCAGGAGTGGAATGCGGATATTCAATGCATAGCTCACCGGTTTCAGCAAAGAGGCCCAGGGTGACCTCTGGCTGTGGTGAGGACAGGCTCCTTGCAACTACTCAAACGCTCCAACACGGAATTGGGCAAACACGCCCAATTCCGCTCGCCGGCTTACACAACAAGCCCCGGCTTCGGCCATCAGCCGAGCCTGATGAAGCGCGCTGGATCTGTGCTGTTCAAGCACCCCCCTCCCTTCCGCCCCTCACCCGCTCCGCCAGCACCCGCCCGCCCGCATCCACCAGCGCGATCCGCAGGGGCATTTGGCCGGCGGCGTGGGTGCTGCAGCTCAGGCAGGGATCAAAGCAGCGGATGCCCGCCTCCACCCGATTGAGCAGCGCCTCGGGAATCTCGGCGCCCTCGGCCAGCGGCGCGGGGCCGAGATAGTGGCGGGCGATCTGGGCCACGGTGCGGTTCATCGCCAGGTTGTTCTGCCCGGTGGCGATGATCAGATTCACCCGGGTGATCAGGCCCTCGTCGTTCACCCGGTAGTGGTGAAACAACGTGCCACGCGGCGCCTCGCTCACCCCCACCGCTTCGCGGGCATTGAGGCCGGCATGGCTGCGCACATGCGGGGATTGCAACTCGGCATCATCCACCAGCTGCTCGATCGCCTCCAGGCAGGCCACGATCTCCACAAGCCGCGCGTGGTGATACGCAAAAGAAGAAATAGCAATCCGGCCGCCGCTGGCCGCCGTGCCATTGCGGGCGCGGAAGGCTGCCAGCTCGGCATCGGCCCAGGGGCTGCCGATCCGCTCGCACACGTTCAGCCGCGCCAGCGGCCCCACCCGATACATCCCCGCCGGATAGCCCAGCGGCTTGTAAAACGGAAACTTCAGGTAGCTCCAGCTCTCCACCGCCTCGCCCAGAAACGCGGCGTAGTCGTCTTCCAAGAGGCCATCGGCCACCACCGCACCGCCGCTGTCCACCAGGCGCAGCCGGCCATCGATGCACGCCCACTGCCCCCGCTCATCCACCAGACCCATAAACAGCGAATCAAACGTGCCGAACACCCGCTGCTCCTCCACCAGCTGCTGATCCAGCAAGCGCTGAAACACCTCCAGCGCCAGCCGCACCGTGGCCTGGGCTTCCGGCAGTCGCGCGCGGATCCAGGCCGCTGTATCCGCCGTCATCGGCGTGCGCACCCCACCGGGCACCGCCCAGGCCGCATGGATCTTGCGGCCCGCCAGCTGCTCGATGATCTGCTGGCCAAACTGACGCAACCGGATGCCGGCCCGCGCCAGCTCTGGATCAGCCGCCATCAGGCCGAACACATTGCGCTTGGCCGGATCGCTCTCCCAACCCAGCAGGAAATCGGGGCTGCTCAGGTGAAAAAACGACAGCGCATGGCTCTGGGTGAGCTGGGCCAGGTTCAGCAGCCGCCGCAGCTTGCGGGCCGCCGGCGGCGGCTGCACCGCCAGCAGCTTGTCGCCGGTTTTCGCCGCCGCCAGCAGGTGGCTCACCGGGCAGATGCCGCAGATCCGCGCCGTGATCCCCGCCATCTCCGTAAACGGATGGCCCTCGCAGAAGGTCTCAAAGCCGCGATACTCCACTACGTGGAAGCGGGCATCGGCGATCCGGCCCGCGTCATCCAGGTGGAGCGTGATCTTGGCGTGCCCCTCGATCCGGGTCACCGGGTCGATCGTGATCGTGCGGGGCGTGGGATCCGTGCTCACAGCGATCTCCCTCTGCCGAATGCCGATCAACCCATCCCCAGCATGGCCGCGATCCAAGCCGCTGGTGCAGCTCAGTCCGGCGCACCACCCACGGAGCCGGAGGGGCTGGGCAGCCGCCCCTCCACTTCCAGCCGCATCGTGATGATCCGCTGCACCACATACACCAGCTGGGCCGTGCTCCAGCCCGCCATCAACACGCCATTCACCGCCTCGGCAACGCTGAGCAATCGCCAGCACGCCGGCAGGGTCATGTCGCCATAGCCCACCGTGGTGAAGGTGATGCCGGAGAAATAGAGGCTGCCCTCCAACCCCGGAAACAAGCCCAGCCCCCGATACAGCAGGGCCCAGAGCAGGATCTCCACCCACAGCGCCAGCGCCGTGAGCAGGGCCATCGCCAGGATCATCAACAGGCGGCGCCGGCTGCGCGGCGCGCACCAGGCATCCAGCCGTTGCCGGTGGGTGAGCTCCGCCTGGATCACCGTCACCAGCGTGTGAATGATGGCGGTGAGGATCAACATGCCCACCGCGATGCCCAGCTGCGCCGGCAACCCCAGGCACATTCCAGGGGCCTGGGGCGGTGTGCCCTGGCCCCAGGCCGGTGCGGCCGCGGCCAGTACGCCCAGGCCAACGGCAGCCGCAAGCCGGCGATGGCGCTGCAGCAGCGGGATGCGCTCCATCAGGCAGACTCTGCGGCCGATAACGCTGGTGGGAGCGGCTCAGCCAGGGGCACCCCGAGCCAGCGCGCTTCCTCCCGCGCCGCCGGCAGCAGCCGTTGCAGCTGCTCGCGGCTGGCTGCCGGATCTGTCCTGAGTTGGTTGTAGCGACGCAGCGCACTGTTGGGAAACAGCAGCAGCCCCACGGCCAGCGCCAGGCCACAGCCCATCAGGTAGTCGATCCAGCGGTTGGGGATGTACCAGGCCACCAGCGGCCCGTAGCCCACAAACGCCACCCCGCTGGAGATCAACGCCGTGCGCAGATAACTCGCCTTGTTCAATGCCATCAGCAACGCAGCCGTGCCGCCCATCACCAGGCCGTTCTGCAGCGCCCCGATCCCCAGGGTGTTGAACACCAACAACGGCATCAGGATGCCGAACGACACGCCCACCATCCGGTCGCGCACCCGGCCGAGGGTGTCGCCGATGCTGTCGTTCAGCAACAACACCACCCCGAAATAGAGATATTTCGGGGTGACCGCGCCCACCCCCTGGCCGATGGCCAGCGCCAGGCTGGCAAACACGAGCTTGCGCCAGAAGAACGGCGACCGCAGGCCTGCCATCACCCGCTCCGCCAACGGCGGCTCAGCCGGCTCCGAGGCGGGGCCCGCTGCTGGGCCCTCAGAGGCCGGGATCACCGCAGGGGAGAAGGCCAGCTGCACCGCCGTGCCGATCGCCATGCCCAGGGCAATCGCCAGCAACTCCTGGCCCCAGTCACGCCAGCTGGGTGCGCTGCTCAGCAGCGGCAGCACGCCAGCCACCGCCACAACGCCCGAGAGCATCCGCAGTTTCCCGGGCAGCAGCAGGGCGAACAGCTGCATCAACGCCGCCACCAGCCCGAACAGAAACACCTGGGGCACCGCGCTCAGGGCGAGCCCCAGCACAAC
>JBILUH010000055.1:0-13649 GCA_044371095.1 Cyanobium sp. | reverse complement strand
AACGGCGGCGAATCCTGGATGGACGAACTGGCCACCCTGCCGGCCAGCAGCGCCCCTGCGGCCGACGTGCTCAAGGTTCCTGTCAGCAGCCGCATCACCAGCCCAGCTCCGGCCGCCACGGGCGCTGCCAGCAGCGAAGGCAGCTCCAGCGCAGGGAGCGGCGGCGACAGCGCTCCCCAACTGGTGGGGGTGGTGCAGGTACCCGGCCAGAGCGGATCGGCCATCTTCCAGCTCAGCGGCGGCTCCACCAGCGCCGCCGTGGGAGAAACCATTGGCATCACCGGCTGGCGCTTACGCTCCGCGAGTGGCGATTCCGCTGTCATTGAGAAGGGCGGCGAACAGCGCCGCGTGAGCATCAGCAGTGGCTACTGATCGGCACTGAACTTGTGATGAATCGAACCAGCATCATCAGCGTGTGCTTCAACAGTTCCGCCGTACTTGCAAGGTTGCTGCATTCGGTCCCAGCGACAGCATCCATCATTCTTGTGGACAACGGATCAGAGGATCTTGACGCCACTCGGGTGCTAGCCCAAACCCACCACGCACAGCTGATCAGCAACAAAACCAATACTGGTTTTGGCGCCGCCTGCAACCAGGGAGCGAGCCTCAGCAACACAGAATTCCTCTTCTTTGTCAACCCAGATAGCACATTAAATACAACAACTATCGCCGAAATGGAGGCCGCTGCTGACAGACATCCCGAGGCCTCTTGCTTTAATCCCCGCATTGTCAATCGACATGGACACACGGCATTCAAACGCCGAAGTTGCCTATTGAAACCAGCGCAAACCATGCGTCGTGGAGCCCCGACTCAGGACAGTGAAGTGCCTGTGCTCTCAGGAGCAGCACTGTTTGTCAGGAAAACAGCCTTTGACCAAGTTGGCGGTTTTGATGCCAATATTTTTCTTTACCACGAAGACGATGACATCACTTTGAGGCTACGTCAACAAGCAGGGCCAGCCTGGTTCATCTCAGAAGCACAGGTCATGCACCTGAGTGGTCACTCCAGTGGACGCTCCGCTGTGGTGGCGGCACTCAAGGCATGGCACATGGGCCGATCCTTGGTGTACGTCACCACAAAACACCAGATCCGAGGCGCCTACACGAGAGCCTTCTGGTCAGCCCTCAAGCAATTCCTCTCACCAGCAACCCTCATCAGCAAACGCAAGCTCTACAAGAATCGGGCTTTCCTTCAGGGCGTTTCAAGCGCGCGCAACGACCAAGGCGCCGGCTCCTCTCCCTGTCCTTATGCCATCAACAGACTATAAAGAGCATTGATACGATCTGCTTCCCGTTGCAGCGAATGGCACCGAATCGCGCGTTGACGCCCGCGCCGCCCCATCTGCCACAACCGGACAGGACTCAGCAACAAAGGACGCAGCGCCGCTGCCAGCGAGAGCGCCGATCCGGTCTCAAACACAGCTCCAACCTCCTCGTCCACCACCTGGGGCCAAACCCCTGCTCCAGAAACCAACACCGCACGGCCGCAGGCCATTGCTTCCAGAGGCGTCAAACCAAAGCCCTCGGTTCGGGAGGCCGCCACGCAAAGAATGGCCCGGCGATAGCAGGAACGCACCACGTCTCGCTGCAGATCACCCAGAAAAACAATCCGCTCCTCGAGGCCAGCGGCTTGAATCTTGGCCTGCATGACCCGCAGAAAATCTAAGTCTTTGGCCTGACAGAGCCCCGTCAATACCGCGGCATAGTCTGGAAAATCCGGCAACACCGCAATAAGAGCATCGACCAAAAGATCCGTTCCCTTGCTGGGCCTGATTCGCCCGAACGCCCCAATCCAGTAGCGGTGCTGAAGTGCCGGCGGGATCACGACACCGGGCCACTGAACGGATTCGCGCAGCTTTTCCATCCCATCACCAGGCGGCGGTGAATAGTCCTCCAGATCCACGCCGTGATGAATGATTTCTGCAGGGCCCTGCAAAAAACCAGCCGATCGCTCAGAGGTGGCAATCACCGCATCACAACAGCGCAGCAAGGCCGCCAGCCATCGGCCGGGGGGCTTGGGGGCCGCCGAGGTGAACACAATCTTCCACGGTTGGCGCAACACGATTTTCAGCCACAGCCCAAGCAGGATCTCGGTATCGCGACGGGCATGCCAAATTCGATAGCGGCCCCGAGCAGGCCGGGACCAGCCTCGCCACAACCACTGCCACCCGTGCAGCTGGCGGGGGAGACCAAGGTCACCCCAATCCAACAGGCCAATGGCCATCGTTTGTCGCTGGAGGGGGACCAACGCCCGCACCGTGGCCGAGACACCGGTGTAGCGGCGATGCAGGTTGGTCACGACCACATCCGGCAACGCAATCGGTCGCTCGGACGATCCCAAGGACACCCCTGAAGCTTGGCTTCCTAGCGTACGCAGCACGGGCCTGAGATCACCTGACATGTCGGCCAACCAGCTGCTGAGCTCACCCGCGCTGATCTGGCAGGCAACCAAGGCTGATGTGCTGGGCGGCCAGGCCGGCAAAGCGCTCTCCGGCGCATGGAGGCTGATGCTGCTGGGAGATGGCAGCCCGACCCGACACTTTCAGTTGCTCACAGGCGACCCGGTGGAAATCGAATTGATCGCCATGGCGCCGGAACCCGCTCGCCAGGAACCGCATGGCGCCCAGCAGCCCATAAGCGCCCCACCCCCTGCGGAGATCGCTGAACTGGATGGGCCGCTGCTGCGCCGTCAGGTGTGGCTGCGCTGCGGCAGCCGGACCCTGGCCTGGGCGGAGAGCTGGTGGAATCAACAACAGGCCGATGCCTATCTGCAGGAACGGGATCAGCCGATCTGGCGCAGCCTCACCAGCCACCGGGCAGAACTGTTTCGGGAAGTGGATGGCCTGGCCCAGGTTGATGCCCCCTGGCTGGAGGAGCGCTTTGGCCAGGCGGGGCCGTTCTGGAGCCGCCACTACCGCTTCTTCCGTGGCGGGAAGGAACTCACCGTGATCCGGGAGGTGTTCTCAGCCGAGCTGGAACACTGGCTGGGCCCGGCCTTGACCGCCCCCCCGCTGCAGGCGGCCGTCGCAAACCGCACCACAACGCCATAACAGTTTGCAAACTCGGTAACGGGTTGCGGCAATGCAGGATTGACGGATTGACGGTGGTCGTGCTTTTTCCAGCATGGGGGCACTTGCGCCGGGAGACCTGGCCATGACCACCGCTACGCCGAGCACCCCCACCCCGCCGACTCCCAATCCAGAGCAGACCCACTGGGTGAGCCTGACTGACCTCGGCAGGATCTATGGCATTTCCGCCGTGCACTGCGGCCGGCTGCTCAGCGACGCCGGCCTGCGCCAAGGCAACGGCGCTCCCAACGCCCGCGCCCTCCGCCAAGGCCTCGCCTACCAGCACCATCCCCATTCCCCCAACCCCAGCGCCGTCTGGAATGAGCAGGGCTGCGGCCCAGTGCTGCAGGAGCAGGGGCTGCGGCCCATGGGCGAACATCAGCTGGTTGGCCAGTGGGCCGACCTGCTGGCAGCCCTGGTGCAGGGCTCACCCTCGATCAGCACCACCGCCGAAGAAATGGCCAGCGACCTGCCCCAGGAGCTGGTGCTTCCGGTGAACCTGGAACTGCAACAACGGGGCTGCAGCTTTCAGGTGGGCGCCAGCACCCCGACCCAACCCGCTCAGCCCAGGCGTAGGGCCTCGGCCTGCAGACGGGCTCGCTCCAGCAGCTCGCGCAGCTGATCTTCATTGGTGTGACTGAGGTTGGTGCGCAGCAGCTTGGCGTGGGGGGCATGGGCGCGCAGGCGCTCGATCACCCGATCCGGCGTCGCCTCGCGCACCAACAGGCACAGGGCCGCACTGCCGCGGGGCAGGGTCTCGCCCAACTCACGCATGAAGCCATCGTTGATGCCGATGTCGGAGAGGGAGCCCGACGCCGCCCCTACCCCGGCGCCCACGGCAGCGCCCAGCAGCGGATTGAGAAACAGCAGGCCCACCAGGGTGCCCCAGAAGCCACCGCCCAGGGCGCCGGCGGCCATCAGGTTGATGGCCTGGCGCAGATGCACCTGGCCCTCGGCGTCGTGCTCCACCACCACCGCGTCCTCCAGGGCGATCAGCTGCTCGCGCTGGATGTCCACCAGCTCGCGCCGCACTTGCTCGGCCTCCTCGGCCTTGGGGAACCCGACCACCACAAGGCTGCCCATCCGACCCTCTGCATCTGGAGCAAGGCTAATGAGGAATCCAGGCCCGGCAGCCGGCTCAGCAGCCGGCTCAGCGGCGCCGGGTGGAGCGGGGCAAGGACCGGCCGGGGGTTGACCCATCACCGGCCACAGCGCCGCCGGAAGGAGGGGAGGAACTGGAGGCCGATCGTTGGCTGGAAGCCTGTCGCTGCCAACGGGGCACCATGAACGTCTCGTCGTCGGGCCAGTCGGAGGGATCAGCCGGCATGGAGGGCCCAGACAGGGAAGGAGGTGGCTGGGAAGAAGCAGGCTGGGAAGCCGTGGTGCGACGGGAAATGGCGTCCAGGGGGCGACGACGCGAGGGAACGGGGGGGCTGGGTTCCCGTCTGGGTTCGGGCCTGGGTTCGGCCCTGGTCTCCTGCCAGGGCTCACGCCAGTCCTCGTCGTCTTCGAGGATCCAATCAAGCTTGTTTTCGACCCAGCGACCCAGACCATCGAAGCGGGGACGGAGCCCATCGCCGCGGGTCGCCGGGCGCGCACCCGAGCGGGAGCCGGGCCGGGCGCCGGACACCCCATCCACCAGCTGCCGGCCCGCACTCACCAGCCGGTCAAAACGTTGCTCGAGCGGATCCGCGCCGCGACGTTGACCCTCCCGTCGCCGGGGAGCGGAGTCGTCAGCGCGGGACGCAGACGGGGCGATCTCTGACCAGGACTCGGGCATCAGTCAAGGGTAGGGATCCAGCTAGCGACGCCGGCCGGCCAGCCAGCGCTCGCGACCCAGCCCGACCAGGACGATGGTGAGCCCGCCGAATTCCAGGGTCCAGAGGAAGACGCCCATGGCCATACCCGAGCTGGCGCGACCTTAGGCCGCTTGCTCGAAGTGCAACAGGCAGCTGGCATGCCAGCGCCCGCCATGGAGGCGGTCGCAGCAAAAGCGGCAGGCCAGGCCCTTCACCCGGCGGCGATAGGGCGCCTGCACGCCACAGGTGGGACAGCAGGCCAGCCAGCGGGGGGGCGTGGCGCTGGCCGGCAGGGGATACCGGTGGCGAATGCTCACCTGAAACTCGCTCTGGGCCGCATTGATGGCGGCCATACGGGCCCGGAACCGGGGGCCATGCACCTCCTGAGCGCCCACCACCCGATCGATCCAGGCGTGGATCATTTCGTGGCAAAGGGTGCTGAGGGTGGCCGCGCGGGGCAGCGGGTCGAGCAGGGGCCGCGACAGCACAATCTCGCAGAGGCGCCGACCGTCCGGGTACCGACCGAACCGATACAACCCCGCCGTGCGGCGCATGCGGCCGTCACTCCAGCGCAGCTCCACCAGTCGCTGGCCATCGGGTGCCAGAGAACCCTCGAAGTGCTGGCGATCCAGGCGGTGAAACAGCGGCAGGAGGGGCTCAAGGGGCATGCCGCTGCCAGGCACATGTTGGGCGCATTGTGGCGAGCGACCGCCAGGGAGCTCGCAGCGACGCCTGGTCGGTCAGACTCTTTGCCTCTCAACGCAGTTGGATTCGAGATGGATTGGGGTCTCACCCGCGACATCGGCACCAAGGCCCTGCTGGCTGGGGCCGGGACCCTGCTCCTCTACTGGACGGTCACGGCGGTGAAACTGGTGCTCAGTGCCCGCGGCATCAACCCCCTGATCAAGCAGTTCTTCACCCAGGTGGCCAGCGGCCAGGTGGATGGCGCCTACCTGCTCACCACCAAGAATTACCGCTCCCATGTGAACCGACAGCAGTTCATCCGCTTCCTGGCAGGGCTGCAGCTCAACAAGTACCGCAATCTCAAATCCGGCCGCCCCAGGCTGGATGATGGCCAGCTGATCCTGACCGTGAAGCTCAAGAGCGACGGCAACGACGAACTGCCGCTCGATTTCACCTTCGTGAAGGTGGAGGAGCAGTGGCGCGTGGATCGCATCACCAAGCTGGCCGCTGCCTGAACCCCCTGCCGTGAATTCAGACCAGGCACGGGCGGAGGAGTTGCGGCGACTGCTCACCCGAGCCGCCCACGCCTACTACGTGCTCGATGCTCCCGAGATGGAGGATCCGGTCTACGACCGGCTCTACCGGGAGCTTCTCGAGCTTGAGCAGGCCCAACCGGCGCTCATCAGCCCCGACAGCCCCACCCAGCGGGTGGGCGGCACACCGGCGGAGGGGTTCCAGAGCGTGGCCCACCGCATCGGCCTGCTCAGCCTCGACAACGCCTTCAGCACCGAGGAATTGGAGGCCTGGTATGGCCGGCTGCTGAAGGTGCTCGACCGGGAACCGGCCGCAGGAGCGCCACTGCCGGCCCTGCCGATGGTGGGAGAACTCAAGATCGACGGCAACGCCCTGGCGCTGAGCTACGAGCGGAGCCTGCTGGTGCGGGCCGCCACGCGCGGCGATGGCGAGCGGGGCGAGGAGATCACCGCCAACGTACGCACGATCCAGAGCGTGCCGCTGCGGCTGCAGCTGCAGCAGCCGCCGGCGTGGGTGGAGGTGCGGGGCGAGGCCCTGATCCCCGATGCCACCTTTGCCGCGATCAACGCCGAGCGGATCCAGCGCGGCGAGGCCCTGTTCGCCAACCCCCGCAACGCCTGCGCCGGGACCCTGCGGCAACTGGATCCTCGGGTGGTGGCCGCCCGGCGTCTGGATTTCTTCGCTTACACCTTGCACCTGCCGGACGACTGGCAGCCCGGCCCCGGCGATCCGGCGCGGCCCACCGGCCAATGGGAGGCGCTGCAATGGCTGCAGGCCGCCGGCTTCAAGGTGAATCCCCACGCTGCGCTGCTGCCGGATCTGGCAGCGGTGGAAGCCTTCTTCGCCGCCTGGGACACGGGTCGCCGTGCCCTGCCCTACGCCACCGATGGCGTCGTGGTGAAACTCAACGACCTGCGCCTGCAGGATGCCGCCGGCTTCAAGCAGAAAGCGCCGCGCTGGGCGATCGCCCTCAAGTACCCCGCGGAAGAGGCCCCCAGCCGGCTGCTGCGGCTGGCCTGCCAGGTGGGTCGCACCGGGGTGATCACACCCGTGGCCGAATTCGCGCCGGTGCCCCTGGCCGGCACCACGGTGAGCCGCGCCACCCTGCACAACGCCGATCGGCTTGCCGAACTCGATCTGCACGCCGGCGACACGATCGTGGTGCGCAAGGCCGGTGAGATCATCCCTGAAGTGGTGCGGGTGCTGAGCGAGCTGCGCCCGGCGGATGCCGTGCGGCTGGAGCTGCCCCACGTGTGCCCCGAGTGCGGCTCGGAGCTGGTGCGCGAAGCAGGGGAGGCCGCCACCCGCTGCGTGAACAGCAGCTGCCCGGCGATCCTGCGGGGTGCCCTGCGCCACTGGGTGAGCAAGGGGGCCCTGGATGTGGACGGCCTGGGCAGCAAGCTGATCGAGCAGCTGGTGGATCGGGGCCTGGTGCACTCGATCGCCGATCTCTACGGCCTCGATGCGGCCCTGCTGGCCAGCCTGGATCGGATGGGGGCGAAATCGGCCGAGAATCTGGTGACGGCCCTGGCCGCTTCCAAGCGTCAGCCCTGGCACCGCCAGCTGTATGGCCTGGGCATCCACCATGTGGGTGAGGTGAACGCCAAGGCCCTGGCCAAGGCCTTTCCCAGCGCCGCGGAGCTGGCGACGGCAGCCGAAGGCACGCCGGAGCTGATCACGGCCGTCTACGGCATCGGCGGCGAGATCGCCCAATCGTTGCAGCAGTGGTTCGCCACACCGGCCAACCAACGGTTGCTGGAGCAGCTGGAGCGCCTGGGCTTCCCCCTGGCGGCCAGCGAAGCGGAGCGCGCGGCAGCCGGCGGCGCGGGCAGTGGTGAGGCGGCTCCCCTGGCCGGCTGCACCTTCGTGCTCACCGGCACCCTGCCCTCCCTGAGCCGCAGCGCGGCCCAGGCCCTGATCGAGGCAGCCGGTGGCAAGGTGAGCGGTTCGGTCAGCAAGAAAACCAGCTACGTGGTGGCCGGCGACGAAGCCGGCAGCAAGCTCAGCAAGGCCGGCGCCCTGGGGGTGGCGGTGCTGGATGAGGCGGGGCTGCTGGCCCTGCTGGCAGAGCCAGCCGCAACCTGAACCATCAGCGCACCCCGTAGCGATTCACCGGGCCGCCGACATTGGGACCCACACCCGGGCCCGCCGCCGGTCGGTAGTTGGCCGGCCCGCCATAGTTCGGCCCCACCCCCGGGCCCGCCGCTGGCCGCACGCCGGCACCCGGGGCGCCATAGCCCACGCCGGGGGTGGGATTCACAACGGGCCCGTTCACTGGACCAGCCCCCACGGTGCATCCCACGGGGAAACCGGGCCGCACGCACACGGCCGCCTGGGCCGCACCGCTACCCAGGGCAAGCACCGTCGCGGCCAGCAGGGCGGGGGAGAACAGTGAATGGTCCAGGGAACGGGACATGGGCAGCTCCAGCGGTAGATCCCTCCAGCATGGTCTGCCCTGGTCCTTAGCGTGTACGGGCCAGGAGCGGTCCCGATGAGCCAGCGGCAACCCAGCGCCTACCGCTGGATCAAAACCGAGTGCGGCCGAGCGAAATACGCCGAACTCGCCGCTCGGCAGGGATGGCTGGCGCAGCTGCGGCTGGCCTGGTTCGTGGCGATCGCCGCCCTGCGGGACTGGCGACTGGCTGATCCGGATCAGGCGGGTGGATCGCCCCCCTGAAGCGCCCGCTGCGCTGCCCGACCCGCCAGCCACACCGAAGCCACGGTGGCCAGCACTCCCACAACCCGCAGGGCCCAGGTACCGGCATCGGCACGACCGGCGAGCACGTCGCCGAAGCGGGCCACATCACCGGCCAGGGCCCCGAGGCCGCAGAACAGGATCGTGCCCGGCAGGATGGCGATCAGGCCGATCGAGTAGTCGCGCCAGCTCACCTCACTGAGGCCGTAGGCCAGGTTGAGCAAGCTGAAGGGAAACGCCGGGGAGAGGCGGGTGAGCAGCACAAGCTTCAGTCCCTCCCGACTCACCGCCTGCTCCACCGCCTGCAGCTTCGGCAGCGCCGCCAGGCGCTGCCGGGCCCAGTCACGCAGCCAGGTGCGGCCCAGCAGGAACGCCGCCTCAGCCCCCAGGCAGGCCCCCACAAACACCACCAGGCTTCCCCACCAGGGGCCATACAGCGCACCCGCCAGCATCGAGGCCCACACCCCTGGCAGCAGCAGGGTCACCCAGAGGGCATAGAGCGGTACGAAGGCCAGCGCACCCACGGGGGAGCGCAGGGCGGCCAGCAGCGGCTGGACCGCCTCGGCGCTCAACCAGTCGCCGGGGAGGGGCATGGATGAACGGACATGGCAACCGCCATCCTGCAGCGTGAATTGCAGATCGGCGGGTCCTGGTCGGCCGTGGCCAGCCGCCCTACAACGGGGAGACACTGGGACAACCCCATGGCCGACCGCCCCCCGGGCGCTTCGGGTCGACCGCGGCCCCGCTGGCTGGTGCCCGCCCTGGCGGCGCTGGCCGTTGCCGGAGTGGTCATGGGCCTGGCGGTGCAGCAGCAGCGACGCGAGGCCGAGCAGGTGCGGCAGCAGCAGCCCCTGCCGCGCCGGATCGCCGCCCTCGGGCGGGTGGAGCCGCTGGATCGGGTGGTGAAGCTGTCGGTGCCGGCCGCGCTCAGCAACGACGCGGTGCGGGAGCTGCGGGTGAAGGAGGGCCAGCAGGTGAGCCAGGGCCAGGTGCTGGCGGTGATGGACAGCGCCGAGAGCCTCGATCGCAGCGTGCGGGAGGCCCAGGCGGCTGTGCAGGTGGCCGGGCGCAAGCTCACGGCCCAGGCCAGCGTGATCAGCCGCTACCGGGCCGAGCTGGCCCAGGCCGAGGTGGAGCTGCGCCGGTATAGCCAGCTCTACGCCCAGGGCGCCAGCAGCGCCGAGGTGCGCGACCGGCGGATCACGATCGAGGCCACCAGCAGCGCCAACCTGGAGCAGGCCCTTCGCGATGAGGCCACCCTGCGGGCGGAGCTGGAGGAGAAGCGCGCCACCCTTTCCCGCGACCAGGCCGAACTGGGCAAGGCTCTGATCCGCGCCCCATTCGCCGGCACAGTGTTCAAGATCAACGCCTACCCCGGCGACAAGGTGGGCGACGACGGCATCCTTGAGCTGGGCGACAGCAGTCGCATGGGCGTGATCGCCGAGGTGTACCAGACCGACCGGGCCGGGATCACCCTGGGCCAGCGGGCGGTGATCAGCGCGGACGGCTTCCCAGGCAAGCAGATGGAGGGCAAGGTGGTGGAGATCGCCCGCCAGGTGAGCCGCCAGAGCGTGTTCAGCGGCCAGGCGGGCGAAAACCTCGACCGGCGCGTGATCGAGGTGAAGATCGGCCTGGGGCCCGAGGCGGCCGCGGTGGCCAGCGCCATCAACTACCTGCAGGTGAACGTGCTGTTCGATCCCCTCAGCCCGGAGCAGGTGCGGGAGCAGCGCCAGCGCCTCCAGAAGCTGGTGGAGCAGCAGCGCCGGGAGCAGAGCGGCCTGTCGCAGCCGAGCCCGCGATGAAGCCTCCAGCCGTGCTGCGCCGCACGCCCCTGGCCTGGCGCCAGGCGATCCACCGGCCCATGCGCCTGGCCGCCGCCATCGCCGGCGTGAGCTTCGCCAACGTGCTGGTGTTCTTCCAGCTGGGCCTCTCGGGCGGCCTCTACGACAGCCAGAAACGGCCGATCCAGAGGATCAACGGCCAGCTGGTGATGGTCAGTGGGCGCTACCTCTACCTGGGCGAGCAGCTGAACTTCCCCCGCGCCCGCCTCACCCAGGCCCTGGGGGTGGAGGGGGTGAAGGCGGTGACGCCCCTCTATCTGGGCCTGAGCGAATGGCTCAACCGCGACACCCGCCAGCAGAAGCAGGCGCTGATCTTCGGCATCGCCCCGGAAAACCCAGGTCTGCAGATTCCAGAGCTGGCCAGCGATCCGCTGCTGCTGCAGCGCGGCGATGCCCTGCTGTTCGACGTGCGCTCCAAGGCCAATGCCGGCCCGGTGGCCGACACCGTGCGCCGGGAGGGGCGCTACGAGACCGAGCTGGGCGGCGTGCGGGCGGTGGTGACCGGGCTGTTCACGATGGGGCTCACCTTCGCCGCCGACATCAACCTGGTGACATCCAGCACCAACTTCAAGAACTACTTCCCCAACCAGAGCGCCGACGATATCCAGATGGGGGTGATCCAGCTGCAACCGGGGGTGGACCCATTACGGGTGAAGGCCACCCTGGCCACCTTCCTCGATCCCTCGGTGAAGGTGTTCACAATCGCGGAACTGGCCGACGCCGAAGTGGCCTACTGGAGCCGCAACACCTCGTTCGGGCTGATCTTCGGCCTGGGGGTGCTGGTGGGACTGGTGGTGGGTGGGATCATTGTGTACCAGATCCTCTACTCCGACGTGGGTGATCACCTGGCCGAGTACGCCACCCTCAAGGCGATCGGCTACAGCGACGGCTTCGTGGTGGGGATCATCCTGCAGGAATCGCTGATCCTGGCGCTGCTGGCCTTCGCCCCCAGCCTGCTGCTCTCGTTGGGGCTCTACGGCTTCCTGGCCCGCTCCACCTCACTGATGGTGGTGATGACGGCAGGCCGGGCGGTGCTGGTGTTCGCCTTCACCCTGGGCGTGTGTGGCCTCTCAGGCTGGCTGGCCACTGCCAAGCTGCGCCGCCTCGATCCGGCCGAAATCTTCTGAGCGGCGCCGCTGCCATGGCCACCAGCATCGCCACACCCCCGATCACACCACCGAGCGCCCCGCTGATCGCAGTGGAGCATCTCGACCACGCCTTCGAGGAGGCGGGCGCGGCCAAACCGGTGCTCCGCGACATCAACCTGAGCGTGCGGCCCGGCGAGATCGTGATCCTCACCGGGCCCTCCGGCTCCGGCAAAACCACCCTGCTCACGATGCTGGGCGGGCTGAGGGCCGCCCAGTGCGGCAGCCTGTGCATCCTCGGGGCCGAGCTGCTGCATGCCGAGCGGGCCACCCTCACCCGGCTGCGGCGCCAGGTGGGCTTCATCTTCCAGGCCCACAACCTGCTGCCGTATCTCAATGCCCTGGAGAACGTGCGGGTGGGGCTGGAGGTGCACCCCGACTGGCTGGATCGCGGCCGCCCGGCGATGGATGCCCAGTGCGCGGCGCTGCTGGCCCAGGTGGGCCTGGCCGAACGGGCCAGCTACTACCCGGAGAAGCTCTCAGGCGGCCAGAAGCAGCGGGTGGCGATCGCCCGCGCCCTGGCGCCCCGGCCCCGGCTGCTGCTGGCCGATGAACCCACCGCCGCCCTCGACAAGGACTCGGGCCGGATGGCGGTGGAGCTGTTCCGCCAGCTGGCCGACGAGCAGCGGGCGGCGATCGTGATGGTGACCCACGACAACAAGATCATCGACATCGCCGACCGGGTGGTGACCCTGGAGGATGGCCGGCTCGTGGCGGGCAGCTGAGGCCAGCGGTCACCTCCGGGCTCTGGGCCGAGCACACCTGCCGCCGCCGGTAGCTTGGGCACCACTGGCGGGAGCCCCCAATGGAGATCAGCCTGCTGGGCACCGGCCTGCTGGGCGGAGCCATTGGCGAACGGCTGCTGCACTGCGGCCACCGGCTCACGGTTTGGAACCGCAACTCCGAGCGCTGCGCACCCCTGCTGGCCCTGGGGGCCCGGGCCGCAACCACGCCGACCGAGGCCGTGGCCGCCGGCGAGCTGGTGATCACCGTGCTCAGCGACGGCGCCACCACCAGCGCGGTGCTGCTCGAGCAGACCGGTGACGCCCTGGCCGGCCGGCTGGTGCTGCAGGTGGCCACGATCGCGCCCGAAGAAAGCCTGGCCCTGGCCACCGGCCTGGCCCAGCGGGGCGCCGAGCTGCTGGAGCTGCCAGTGCTGGGCAGCAAGCCGGAGGCCCTGGCCGGCAGCCTGCAGTTGATGGCTGGCGGGACGCCGGAAGCCCTGGATCGCGCCCGACCGGTGCTGCTGGATCTGGGCGGCGAGCCCCACCACCTCGGACCGGTGGGGGCCGCCCTCACCACCAAGCTGGCCCTCAACCAGTTGATCGCCAGCCTCACCCACAGCTTCAGCCTCAGCCTGCACCTGGTCCAGCGGGGCGGCGTGGAGGTGGAGGCGTTCATGGCGATCCTGCGCGCCAGCGCCCTCTACGCCCCCACCTTCGACAAGAAGCTGGCGAAGGAACTGGCCGACGACTACGCCAACCCCAACTTTCCCACCGCCCACCTGCGCAAGGACCTGCAGCTGTTCCTGCAGGCCGCCACCGTCGCCGGCCTCAACACGGAAGGACTGTCTGGTCTGGCCCAGCTGCTGGCGCACGCCACCGCTGCCGGCCTGGATGAGCTCGACTACAGCGCCCTGCACCGGCTGACCGCCGGCAGGGCATCGGGGGCCTGAATCCAGCCGCATCCTCGCCAGCTGAACCTGGGCCTCTGCCTACCGTGAGCTCTGAGCGCTGCAACCTCCCCCACCACCGCGATGGACCAGGCCACCCACAACCGGATCGTGAGCTTCCTGTGGGGCATCGCCGACGACGTGCTGCGGGATCTGTTCAAGCGGGGCAAGTATCCCGATGTGATCCTGCCGATGTGCGTGCTGCGGCGGC
>JBILUH010000054.1:0-13654 GCA_044371095.1 Cyanobium sp. | reverse complement strand
TGCTTCCGCTTCAATCGTCGCTTCTCGATGTCTGGGATGACAGAGCGGATCGCCAATGCGGTCTGCTGCTGCATGCCGCTTACAGAACGTGATCTCAGGGTCGCGGAGGCTTATGGGTAATCAAGAACCCCGTTGCCGGGGTGTTCAACTGCCACGTTCCGATGACGCTGGCATTAGCCCTGCATTATTGATCTGTGATCAGTGCGCGCTCAAGGATAAATGCTGCCAAGTTGCTCATCGAGCGGCCTTCGATTGTGCTGCGCTTTTCCAGACCCTTGTAGGCAGCGTAGTTCAATGTGATCGTGACCCGTTGAGGGGTCCGATTGCCTGTAAAACCTCCAGTCCCGCCTTCCTTGGTCCCGTACGTCATCTGGACTGAACAACGGATCTTGCTTATCTTGACGCCCTTTTCTTGTCCTGCAAGTTTTGAGCTTTTGTGCGTAAACATTCGTGAAGTGTAGTGCCCGATACCATTGCTTGGCCTTCTTCTGCTAGGGTTTGAAAAACTCTTTTGAATTTGGCCAATTCCTTTTCCTCGGAATAGCGCTTTCTTGTCGCCGGGCCGCGCCGTCTGGATGTTCATCGATTGGTTCCGAATCGGGTGCTCTAGCCGGCCTCCTTTCGGCTCAATCGCTCAGCGGTGCTTGCATTTGAATTTCTTGAAATTGAATTTATTGGATTCTTTGTGATTCCAATCGTTTTCGTTTTGAGTAAGACCCTTGGTTGATGAATCGCAGAAGTCAGTGGATGCCTGGACGCTGGATCCGTCGAGAATGCCCAGGCGACTCGAGCTCGAGCTGAGTGAGGAGGCCTATGCGGCGTTGGAGCTGCTGAGCCGGCGCACGGGCCGCTCGATTCGCGATCTGGTGGAAGATGTGATCGCCCAATCCATCTCGCCACCGCTGCCTCCCGTCGCTGAGCATTCCTAGGCCGAGGCTCTGTCGGTCATCTCCCCTCAGCCTGGAACGCATCTCTGTTGTCGATCCTGGTGCCTTCGCTCAGTTCCTCCGCCCTACCCTGGGTTTGATGTTGGCCAGGCTGGCTTGAGCATCATTCGGCAGACGGAAGTCTCCTTGTTTCAGTGCATCCAGAAACTCCTGCCAACAGGAGGCTTGTTCGGCGATTCTCAGAACGGCACGTCGTCGCTCCGCTGAAATGCTGATCACCAGCGGTGTCAGGCGTTGGCTGATGGTGGGGTGCAGGCAATCCATCGGCCTTGGTTCACAGATGGGTGCACGACGCTAGAGGACCTGGCTGGTACCAAGAGGAATTGCGCTGATCTGCAGCGACCAAGGTGGCGTCAGCGCGTTGCAGCAATGCATGCCCTGTGGTGCCGCGGTCTACGACATCAGGCTCTGGCGCTCCCAGCGGTACCGTCGGCTTGATACGGCCTGATCCCATGCCCTGGTTTGTGAAGCTGGAGGTGGGCCTGGTGCCCAAGTCGCAATTCGATGCGGTGATCCCAGCCCATCTGGCCTGGCTGGCGGATTTGGAGCGCAAGGGTCACGCGCCCCGCAGCGGTTACTGGGCCGATCGGGTGGGCCGCAGCGGTGCAGGGGCCGGTGGCATGTTGGTCTTTCGTGCCTCCGACTGGGCTGAAGCCGAGGTGTTGGTGCAGGCCGACCCGTTGATTCTCGCCGGCTGTGTGGATTGGACACTGCACGAATGGGCCGTGGTGTTTCCGCGTCCGCTTGCGAACTAGCTGTGAAACAGCAGCACCAAACCGGAGTTGAGCTGGTGAAATTCCCGCTCTTCGCGGCTGAGGTCAAGCCCCACCTGCAGGCCTTCCTTGAGGGCGTCTTCGAACGGCGGCGAGGTGGGGGCAGAGCCGGCTTGCCAGAGGGCTGCGATTCCCACCGGCGTGGCGTGCCAGCGAAAGCAGGGCGTGAGGCCGATTTCCGGCTCTTGCAGAGCTTCTTCGAGCAGGTCGCGAATTGGCATAGGCCCAGGAACGTTCCTGCAGCTTCGTTAGCTGCGGGGGCCTGGGCAATCAGCTGAGAGTTTTCGTGATGAACGCCACAGCGGCCGTGATGGTGACAGCAACGCTGCCGGCTGTGGCGAGCCAGAGCGCTTCGAGCCGGCGATTCAGCTCCAGCATGCGCAGTACCGCAGCTGTGTCCGCCGGCGGCAGCCCTGCAGCCAGCAGGGGTTTGCTGCGGACCTGGCCCCCATAGCTGTTGCAGCCACCGAGCTGCACCCCCGCGACATGGGCGTAGGCCGCCTGCGAGACGCCGGCGTTCGGGGAGGGGTCGGCAGCCCCGTCCCGGAGGGCAGCAGCCAGCACGGGCCCGCAGCGGCCCGGGCGCCCCGCGGCCAGGGGCAGGCTCAGGGCCACCAGGCGGCAGGGCAGCCACACCAGGTGGTCGTCGAGGCGGGCGCCGGCGGTGCCCAGCCAGCGCAGGCGGCCGCGGCGATAGCCGAGCATGGAATCGAGGGTGCTGGCAGCCTTGAAGCCCCACGCCAGCGCCAGCGGACCCGGCAGGCCGGGGTGCAGGCTCCAGAGCCCAGCCCCTGCCAGCATCCAGAACAGCGGCGCAAACAGACCGTCCACCGCGTTCTCGCTCGCCGTTTCCGCGGCGGCCCGCAGGATCTCCGCCCCATCCAGTCCGGCGGTGTCGCGACCCACGATCCAGGCCAGGGCCTGGCGGGCGGCCATCAGGCTGGCGGTCGGGGAGGTTGGCGGAAGGGCTGGCAGGGCCCGCAGCACCTGCTGCACGGCCTGCTCCAGGCTGCGGCCCGCCAGGGCACTGGCCAGGGCGATCACCAGGGCGAGCAGGCCGCTGCCCGCCAGCACCGGGCCACGCATCACCAGGAGCCGCACCAGCTGCTCCAAACTCCAGCCGGCCAGTCCGCTGCCGCCCACCAGCAGCAGGGTGATCAGGGTGCCCGCGAGGCGCAGCTTCAGCGGGGCATCACCCGCCCAGGCTTCTGCCAGCCGGCGCAGGGCCGTGATCCACCAGCCCATCACCACCACGGGGTGGAGGCACCAACGTGGATCCCCCACCAGGCGATCGAGGCTGCAGGCGAGGATCACCAGCAGCCATGGGATCAGCGGGTCGCTCAGGGTGATCGCCGGCCGCTCAGGCTGTCTTCAGCCAGCTGAACATCGAGCGCAGGCCCTTGCCCACCTGCTCGATCGGGTGCTGGGCATCGCGCTCGCGGATCCTGGTCATCTCCGGTTTGCCGGCTTCGCACTCGGCCACGAAGTTGCGGGCGAAGGTGCCGTCCTGGATGTCAGCCAGGATGCGCTTCATCTCGGCCTTGGTGTCGGCGGTGATCAGGCGCGGGCCGCTCACGTAGTCGCCGTATTCGGCGGTGTTGGAGATCGAATCGCGCATGGCGGTGAGGCCGCCCTTCACCATCAGATCCACGATCAGCTTCACCTCGTGCAGGCACTCGAAGTAGGCCAGCTCGGGCTGATAGCCGGCTTCCACCAGGGTTTCAAAGCCGGCCTTCACCAGCTCGGACAGGCCGCCACACAGCACGGCCTGCTCGCCGAACAGGTCGGTTTCGGTCTCTTCCTTGAAGTTGGTTTCGAGGATGCCGGCGCGGGTGCCGCCGATGCCCTTGGCGTAGGCCATGGCCAGCTCACGGGCCTTGCCGCTGGCGTCCTGGTGAATGGCGAACAGAGCCGGCACACCCATGCCGTTCTGGTATTCCCAGCGCACGGTGTGCCCAGGGCCCTTGGGGGCGATCATCACCACGTCCACATCGGCGGGGGGCTTGATCAGCTCGAAGCGGATGTTGAAGCCGTGGGCGAAGCTCAGCACCTTGCCGGCGCTCAGGTGCGGCGCGATCTCTTTGTCGTAGACAGCTTTCTGGAACTCATCGGGCAGCAGCACCATGATCCAGTCGGCCTTGGCGCAGGCGTCCGCCACGCTCAGCACGTCCAGGCCGTCGGCCTTGGCCTTCTCCGCCGAGCGGCTGCCCTCGTAGAGACCCACCACCACGTTGACACCGCTGTCCTTCAGGTTGAGGGCGTGGGCGTGGCCCTGGCTGCCATAGCCAATGATGGCCACCGTCTTGCCATTCAGCAGCGAAAGGTCGGCGTCGGTGTCGTAATAGAGCTTGGCCATCGAGGCTTCGGGTCTGGGCAGGGCAAGACCCGAGCTTACGCAAGCGGCTGCCGCGCAACGCATCCGCCTGACAGGAACCGCAGCCAGCCCTAGGGTCTGGACCCAGCCTGAAAAGCCATGGTCGACGACTCAGCCGCCACTGCAGCACCGGCCTCGGCCGCGGCCCTGTTCGAGGCCCATATGCAGGCTGAGCTTAACGCCGATCTCAACGCCACCATGGCCACGATGGTGGACGACCCCCACCTGATCAACCTGGCTTCCGGCACTGGCGGCGTGGGGTCTGAAGCGGTGCGCGACTTCTATGCCACCAAACTGATCGGCCAGTTCTTTCCACCCGATGTGGAATTCATCCCGGTCTCGCGCACGGTGGATGGCGAGCGGCTGGTGGATGAGCTGGTGATCCGCTTCACCCACACCGAAACGATCGGCCATCTGCTGCCCGGCGTGGCGCCGACCGGCCGACGTGTCGAAATGGCCCTGGTGGTGATCGTGGGGGTGCGCGGCGGCAAGGTGTCATCCGAGCACATCTACTGGGACCAGGCAGGATTGTTGGTTCAGCTTGGCCTGCTGGATCCGGCCGGCCTGCCGATCGGGATCGACACCGCTTCGCGCCTGCTGGCGGCCACCGGCAAGGGCTGAGCCTTCAGGGCCAGGCCCCTAGAAGCGATCAGTGTGGTGATGCACCGCGCGCCATTGGCCGTCCTCTTTGCGGAAGATCGTGGTGGAGCGGATATCGGTCTGGATCGTCTCCCCGGCTTGGCTCATGCCACTGGTGCGCTCCATGCAAACCAGATAACCCATTTCAGCGCTTTCAACGAAGCGACGGTCGTCCGCCACCAGGGTGCCCTTGAAGCCCATGGCGGACTCCCTGGCGAACTGCTCCATCACCGCCAAACGCCCGGTGGAAAGCGCACCGGTGGGCCCGAGGTGACTGATGTCATCCGCCTCAGACCAGATCGCGGCAAAGGGGGCACAATCGCCGGCCAGCAGCAGGTTGCCTGCTGCGTAGAAGGCGTCAGCAGCCTCGGCGAGGGTGGTGGGCATGGCAGGGGTCCAGCGAGTGAGGGTGGATAGGAGTCGCCCCTGGGCGGGGGGTGAAGGGGTTCAGAACTTTGATCAGGCCTCGCTGGGGTGGGCGATGACGCGGTCGATCAGGCCGTACTCCTTGGCTTCGGCGGCGCTGAGGAAGTAGTCGCGGTCCGTGTCCTTCTCGATTTTTGCGAAGGGCTGGCCGGTCATGTCGGCCATGCTGTGGTTGAGCATGTCCTTGATGCGCAGGATCTCCTTCGCCTCAATCTCGATGTCGCTGGCCTGGCGCTGGCTGGTGCCGCCCAGGGGCTGGTGGATCATGATCCGGCTGTGGGGCAGGGCCAGACGCTTGCCCTTGGTGCCGGCGCCCAGCAGGAAGGCGCCCATCGAGGCAGCCAGACCCACGCAGATCGTCACCACGTCACTCTTGACGTACTGCATCGTGTCGTAGATCGCCAGGCCGGCGGTCACCGAGCCCCCAGGGGAGTTGATGTACAGATAGATCGGCTTGGAGCTGTCCTCGGAATCCAGATAGAGCATCTGGGCCACCAGGGCGTTGGCCACGGCGTCGTTGACTTCCGAGCCCAGGAACAGGATCCGCTCCACCCCCAGACGGGTGTAGATGTCAACCCAGCGCTCGTACTGGCTGCCGGGGAGGCGGTAGGGAACGCTGGGGGTGCCGATGGGCATGGGTCGTGGGGGCGGATCGGAACGGGACGTCGAGGTTGGGCTTGGGGCGTGGTGCCAGACGGAGGCGGGCTGCCAAAAGACGGCTCAGCCCAGGCCGGCGGCCGTGGGGGGCGCGGTGGGCAGGTCTTTCTGGCTGGTGAGCACCCGGTCGATCAGGCCGTACTCCTTGGCCTCCTCGGCGGTGAAGTAGGTCATCCGGTCGGAATCCCGCGACAGCTGCTCCACCGACTTGCCGGTGTTGGCCGACAGCATCTCCAGGAGGGTGCGCTTGTTATGCAACACCTCCTGGGCCCGGATCTGGATGTCGGTGGCCTGGCCGCGGGCGCCGCTGCGGGGCTGGTGCAGCACGATCGAGGCGTGGGGCAGGGCGGCCCGCTGGCCCTTGGTGCCGGCACTGAGGATCATTGCCGCGGTGCCCATCGCCTGGCCGATGCAGATGGTGTGCACCGGCGGCTTCACGTAGCGGATCGTGTCGGCGATGGCGAAGGCCTCGGTTTCGAAGCCCACGGCATCGCCGGAATACCAACTGGTGCCAGTGGAGTTGATGTAGAAGAAAATCGGCTTGTCGGGATTGTCGAACTCCAGAAAGAGGAGTTGGGCGATGATCAGCTCGGTCACGTCGATGCCCATCTGACGCTTGGCGTCGTCGTCGCTGAACAGCGGCAGACCGAGATACACGATCCGCTCCTTGAGCAGCAGGCTTGGCAGATCGGGCGGCGGGGTGCGCATGACCGCGGAATCGCCGTAGTAGGGGGCTGACACCGACATCCGCAGTTGATGGGAAGCACGTTTGCGGAGCCTAGCGGGGGCCACCGGTCTCCGGATTCGTCTGGGCCGAATTGGCAGGGCCTGAATTGCCTGGATTGGTGGGGGCAGGGTTGGTTTTGCCGCGCTCGGAGCGGGGTTTGCGCTTCAGGGCCGGCTCGGGACCGGCGGCGTCCGGCGCCGAAGCTTCGCTGCGGGATCCGTCGTGGCGCGCGCCATCGCAGCGGGCAAACACGATCCGGCCGGTGGGGTTCTGCAGGGCACCGGTGATCACCACCGGCAGCCGTTCGCCGATGCGGCCCCGGGCACCCTCCACCACCACCATCGTGCCGTCGTCGAGGTAGCCGACACCCTGGTCGGCTTCCTTGCCGTCGCGGGCGATCTTGAGCAGCAACTCGTCGCCGGGCTGCACCTCGGGCCGCAGGGCGATCACCAGCTCGCTGAGGTTGAGCACCCGCAGCGCCTTCACCTCGGCCACCTTGGCCAGGTTGTAGTCGGCGGTGAGCAAGGTGCCGCCGGTATCGGCGGTGAGCAGCAGCAGTTTGTCGTCAACGCCGTTGCCTTCGTAGCGGGTGCTGTTCACCACCAGCCGGCGGCCGTACTGCTCGCGCAGCTCGCTGAGCAGCTTGAGGCCGCGGCGCCCCCGGCCCCGCTTTTCGGCGTTGCCCGAATCCGCCAGGGCCTGCAGCTCATCGATCACGCTCTGGGCCACGATCACCTGGCCCTCCAGCAGCCCCGACGCCAGCAAACCGCGGATGCGGCCGTCGATGATCACGCTGGTGTCGAGGATCTTGGCGCTGGCGGGCTGCAGCACGCCATCGGCGACCAGCATGGCTTCGGTGCTGGTGGGGTTGAACAGGCGTAGCAGGGTGCGGCCGTGCACCTCCGCGAGGTTGTAGCCCGACACCCCGAAAAACACATTGCTGAGCACCGCCGCCAGCGGCTTGACGAACACCACCTCCCAGGGCAGCGGCAGCAGCAGGATCGGTGCCAGCAGCAGGTTGGCCACCAGCAGGCCCAGGATCAGGCCGACGGCGCGGCTGATCAGCAGGTCGGTGGGCATGGTGCGCACCTGGGCCATCAGCCTGCGGCGCAGCTGGCCGAAGAAAAAGCCCGCCAGCAGCCCGAAAAAAGCGCCGAACCCGCCCAGAACCGTGCGCAGTCCGTCGGGGTTGTCCACCTGCAGCAGCAGGGGCTCGGGCAGCAGGTCGACCCCCAGCCAGCCCGCAGCGGCCCCGGAGATCAGAAACAGGATCAGGATGAGGGAGTCCACCATTCCCGTCTCGCGTGGCTGCCCATCCGTTCAGGGTCGCAGCATGCCTGATTTCCGCCCCGTTGGCCTGAAGGGGTTCCCGCACTTGTCGTTGTGACTGCCCAGATCTCTGTTCAGCCCTGGCCGCCCCGCAGCGCCTATGTGCATCTCCCCTTCTGCCACCGGCGCTGCTTCTACTGCGACTTTCCGGTGGTGCCCCTGGGCGACCGGGCCGGCGGCGAGCCGGGGGCGCCGGGATCGGCCTCAATCGAGGCCTATCTCCAGCTGCTGCACCAGGAGATTGCCCTGTCTCCGCCGGGGCCGCCCCTGGCCACGGTGTATTTCGGTGGGGGCACCCCCTCGCTGCTGACACCGGCCCAGGTGGCGGACCTGCTGGCGGCGCTGCGGCGTCGTTTCGGCCTGGCCCCCGCCGCCGAGATCACCCTGGAGCTGGATCCGGCCAGCTTCGATCAGGCGCGGTTGGCGGGCTACCTGCAGGCCGGGGTGACCCGGGTCAGCCTGGGCGGCCAGAGCTTCGACGATGCCGTTCTGGCCAGCCTGGGGCGCCGCCACCACGGTGCCGATCTGCGGGAGGCGGCCGGCTGGCTGGCCCAGGCCCAGCGCCGCGGTGCGCTGGCGAGCTGGAGTCTGGATCTGATCCAGGGGTTGCCGGGACAGGCTTCTTCTGTCGGGGCTCCTTCTGAGCAGGCTTCTTCTCAGCAGGCCCTGGCCGCCTGGCGCCAGCAGCTTGGTCAGGCGATCGCCCTGGCGCCGCCCCATCTCTCTGTCTACGACCTCACCCTGGAGCCCGGCACCGTGTTTGCGCAGCGCCAGCGGCGCGGTCAGCTGGAGCTGCCCGATGCCGACCTGGGCGCCGATCTGATGGAGCTCACCTGGTCTGAACTCAGTGCCGCCGGCTACGGCCACTACGAAATCTCCAACTACGCCCTGCCCGGGCACGCCTCCCGCCACAACCGCGTCTACTGGAGCGGTGCCGGTTGGTGGGGCTTCGGCATGGGGGCCACCTCGGCGCCCTGGGGCGAGCGGCTGGCCCGGCCCCGCACCCGTGAGGGCTACGCCGCCTGGCTGGCTCAGCCGCAGGGCAGCGGTGAGCGTGGAGCCGGCTGCGGGGCGGGTCTGCCCGTTGATGAGTGGCTGCTGGTGGGCCTGCGCCGCCGTGAGGGGGTGCACCTGCCCCAGCTGCTGGGCGAGGCCGGCATGGCCCCGGAGCGGCAGTCGCTGTTGTTGGCCCAGTTGCGTCAGCGGCTCGCGCCGTGGTGGCGCGAGGGCCTGCTGCAGATCGAGGGCCCCCGCTGGCGGCTCAGTGATCCAGCCGGCCTGGCCCTCAGCAATGGGGTGCTGCGGGAGTTGCTGGCCTGGTGGCAGGAGCAGCTGGATGCCCCTGGGCTGGATGGCGCTGGGTGGCAATCCAGCTGCGCAGCGCTTCCACCCCCAGGGCCCGGCCCTGAAGCAGGGGCGGGCTGAACGGCGGTTGCTGGCTGGTGAGCCCGAGCAGATCGGCCGTGACGCGCACCTGACCGTCGCAGCACTCGCCGGCGCCGATGCCGATCACCGGCAGATTCAGCGTCTGCTGCAGCGATGCCCCCAGATCGGCCGGCACGTGCTCGAGCACCAGGGCGAAGCAGCCCGCCTCCTGCAGGGCGAGGGCCTGGCGCCGCAGCCGCTCACGGCTGGGTTCGTCGTTGCCCTGGCGGCGGTACCCCAGGCGGTGCACCGACTGGGGCGTCAGGCCGATGTGGCCCATCACCGGGATGCCGCTGCGCACCAGCCGGTCGATCACGGCCAGGGTTTCCGGTTCGGCGCCTTCGAGTTTCACCGCCGCGGCGGGGGTTTCCTTCAGCACCCGGCCGGCGGCGGCCACGGCTTCGTCGGCGCTGCACTGGTAGCTGAGGAAGGGCAGATCGCAGATCAGCAGCGGTTCCTGGCCAGGGGAGCAGCTGCTGGCCAGGCCGCGGGCGGTGGCGCGGGTGTGGTGCAGCATCTCGTCGAGGGTCACCGGCAGGGTGGTGGCGTGGCCCAGCACCGTCATCGCCAGGGAATCACCCACCAGCACCGCGTCAGCGCCGGCCTGCGCCACCAGCGCTCCGGAGAGTGCATCCCAGGCTGTCAGCACCGTGATCGGCAGACCAGCCTGCTTGCGACTCGCCAGATCCGCGGGGCGCAGGGGCACGGACGTCGGTGCGGGGGATGCCATTGCTAGCATCCACACGACTCGGACCCATGCGGCTCCGACGCCCAAATCTGGTCAGGACCGGAAGGGAGCAGCCACACGGGATGCTCAGGGCAGGCGTGGACTCCGGGTCACCACATTCAATCCGGGTCGCTTCAGTCAGCCCGGATGATTTGGTTCAACCCGGATCACTTGATCCAATCCGGATCACTTGATGCAACCCAGGCCGTCGCATTCAGTCCGGGTCGGCTGATCCAGCGCCCGGCGCTGGCAAGCCAGCTATTCGCCGGCCTGGCTCTGGCGGTTGAGCAGGAACGGCGGGATCTTGGCGCCGCGCTCCTCCTGGTTGCTGTTGCTGAACAGGGTGGCGCCGGCAAAGCTCACCGTGGTGCGCTCGCTGCGGTAAGGAGCCCCGCTCTCGAAGCCGGTGGCGATCACGGTCACGTGAATCTCCCCCTCAAGGCGCTCATCCACCACCGCCCCCACGATGATGTTGGCGTCTGGATCGACGACCTCGTAGATCACTTCTGAGGCGGTGGTCATGTCCTCGAGGGTCATGTCCTTGCCGCCGCTGATGTTGATCACGCAGCCCTTGGCACCATCGATGCGGGCCGACTCCAGCAGCGGGCTGCTCATCGCCGCCTGGGCGGCTTCGCTGGCCCGGGAGCGACCGGAGCCCACACCGATGCCCAGCAGGGCGGTGCCGGCGTCGGCCATCACCGAGCGCACGTCGGCGAAGTCGACATTCACCAGGCCGGGTTTGGTGATGATGTCGCTGATGCCCTTGACGCCCATGCGCAGCACGTCGTCGGCGGCGCGGAAGGCCTCATTGAGCGGCGCCCCGGCGATGGCATCGCGCAGGCGGTCGTTGGGGATGACGATCAGGGTGTCGACGCTCTCGGCCAGACGGGCGATGCCCTCCTCGGCCTGCCGCAGCCGCTTGCGGCCTTCAAACCCGAAGGGTTTGGTGACGATGCCGACGGTGAGGGCGCCCACCTCCTTGGCCACCTCCGCCAGGATCGGCGCTGCGCCGGTGCCGGTGCCACCTCCCATGCCCGCGGCGATGAACACCAGATCAGCACCTTGCAGCGATTCCTGCAGTTCAGCTCGGGATTCTTCGGCCGCCTTCTGGCCGATCACGGGGTTGCCGCCGGCCCCCAGGCCGCGGGTGAGTTTCTGGCCCAGTTGGATGCGCTTCAGGGAGGCCGACTGCAGCAGGGCCTGGGCATCGGTGTTGAGCACCCGATAGCCCACCCCCTGGAGATCGGAGGCGATCATCCGGTTGACCGCGTTGCTGCCGCCACCGCCGACCCCGATCACCTCAATGCGTGCCGTCTGGCTGGGCACGATTCCGCCTGCTGTCGAGCTGCCGAGCGAGGGCTCGTTCGCGGGCTGGACACCGTTCGGGGGCTGGACACCGTTGGTGGGGGGGGACCCGGATTGGGGGAAGCTTTGGGTCATAGCGGCCTTGGGGGAGGCGGTGCTGTACATCTGCCGCTGCATTATGTAGGCCTTTGGAATCCCTGTATTTGGGGAGTGTCCCACCTTTGCGGGTTTCCTGGCATGGCGCTTGCCGGAATCCTCATCCGGGTGGCGTGGCGGGCCGCACGGGCCCGGGCAGTCCCAGTTCCGGCTGTTCCGGATCGCTGAGGTCGATCGATTGCAGCCGCCGGCCCTTGATTCGCGCCGGCAGTTCCTGCTGCAGGTGGCCGAGCACCTCCAGGCGCCGTCCCAGTCTGGCGTCGGGCGGGCCCAGCCGCACCTGGCCGAGGCTGCTGCTCTCCAGCCAGAGGCTGCCGCCGGGCTCAAAGCGGATCTGGCGCAGGTCGGACCCGAGCCGGTCGCGCTGCTCAAGCACCTGGGCCAGGGCGTGTCGGTAGCGCAGCTGCCAGCCCACGACCGTGAGGCCGGCACTGGCCTTGGCGGCGACGCCCTGCCCCTGGCGGTGGCTCATCCAGTGGCCGAACCGGTCGACAAAGCCCTGCTCGATGCCCTTGCTGGTGCGGCGCTGGGCACGGGCCACCGCCTGGCGATCGACCAGTTCGACCCGCAGCCGCGGTGGCGCCATCAGCCGGCTCACCTGCACCTGCTCCACCGGCAGGGCGCCGGCCACGGCCTCGGCGATGCGTTTGGGCTGCAGCGCCAGCAGTGGCTGGGGAAAGGTGAGCTGCGCCGCCTGAACAACCTGCTCCGGCCCCACCTGTGCGCTGCCGACCACCTCCACCTGGCTGGGCCCGGTCAACACCCAGCCCTGACGCAGCAGCCCATAGCCCAGGCCGCTGGCCAGGGCGAGCAGCACCACCAGCCGCCAGAGATTGCGCAGCCGCTCGTTGCGCCGCTGCTGACGCAGCTGGCGCCGGCGCTCCGACCCGGGCTGCGCGGGGTTGGCCTTCACCACAGCACGCTCACAGTTCGCAGCGGGAGCGGGACATCAGCTCAGTGATCCAGCGCCGGGCCCGTTCCGCATCGGCGAAGGGCAGATCCTTCTGCTCGCCTCCCCCGACCAGCCGCAGCCGGCAGGCCCCCTGGCTTTCGTCGGTGAGCGGCGCTTCCCCGGAGCGCAGCGACAGCAGCTCCACCAGCTCCAGGTGCTTGATCACGAAGCAGCCCTCCTCCTTGAGATGGCCGGCTTCGAAGGTGCACCAGGTGAGCACTCCATCCACCAGCCGGGCGGCGCCGCAGCTGTCGAGCTTGGCCAGCTCGGAGCCCTCCGCCCATTCGCGGAACAGCCGCTGCCGCCGCCGCTCCAGCCAGCCCAGGGCGGTGAGCAGCACGAACACCAGAAGCAGTGGAAGCCACAGCAGTCCGTGACTCATGCCGAGGGCCCCCCCAGGAGTGATGCCTGGTGCCATTCTCGGGCCCCATCCAGCAAGTCGCGCACCAACTGGGGCAGGGGCACACCCGTGGCAGCCCAGAGCATCGGGTACATGCTCTGGCTGGTGAAGCCGGGCAGGGTGTTGATCTCGTTGAGCCAGAGCTCCCCACTCGGCTCGCCTGGGCTGGTTGCGCTGTAGAAGAAATCCACCCGCGACAGGCCCATCGCCCCCACGGCCTGGCAGGCCTGGATCGCCATGGTCCGGGCGCGCTCGGCGATCGGCTCGGGAACCACCGCGGGGATCACCGTGTGGCTTTTGCCCTCGCTGTATTTGGTCTCGTAGTCGTACCAGTCGGCGTCGAAGCAGATTTCGCCCAGCACCGAGGCCTGCAGGGGCTGGTGGCCACCGCCGCGCACGGCGCATTCCAGCTCCCGGGCCTTGACGCCCTGCTCCACCACCAGGCGTGGATCGAGCGCGGCGGCGGTGCGCAGGCCGGCCAGCAGGCTGGCCCGGTCGGTGGCCTTGCTGATTCCCACCGATGAACCGAGATTGGCCGGCTTCACAAAGCACGGATAACCGAGCTGGGCTTCGAGCTGCTCGACCAGGGCGTCGGGATCCCGAGCCACCTGCTGGGCACTGACGCAGGCATAGGGCACCTGGGGCAGCCCGGCAGCGGCAAAGGCCGCCTTCATCGCCTGCTTGTCCATGCCCACGGCTGAGCCGAGCACCCCCGAGCCCACGTAGGGCACCTGCATCAACGTGAACAGCCCCTGGATCGTGCCGTCTTCGCCGTTGGGGCCGTGCAGCACCGGCAGCCACACCGCCACCTCCAGGG
>JBILUH010000016.1:0-47845 GCA_044371095.1 Cyanobium sp. | reverse complement strand
CAGCAGCCCGTGGCTGGCCAGAAACAGCAGTTCCCGCTCCAGGCTGTGGCCGTGTTCAGCCGCCTGGCGAGCGGCGGTTTCCACCGAGATCACGATGTCGCCCAGTTCCAGAGGTTCACCCCCGTCGGCATCGGCGGGCAGTGGCATCGGCGGGGCCTGCTCCAGGCTTTCGTCCTGGGCGGCGAAGGCGAGCACGTCGGTGGGGCCTTCTTTCTGGCGCCAGTCGGCGTTGAGTTCGGCGATGGCGGCGTCGCCCACCAGGCTGAGGCCCAGGCTGTAGGCAGGGGCCTGCAGGTGGGTGGGCAGCTCGGCCGCCAGCTGCTCCAGCCAGCAGGCCAGGAGGTGATGCCAGGGATCGGCGCCCTCCAGGGGATCGACCCAGGCGCCTGCCGTCTGCAGCAGCTCGGGCGGCAGATCCGCGTTGGCTGTGAAGGCCAGGTCGAGATCCGGGGTGGCCGCCATCTCAGCCCCCCGGCAGCTGAGGCCGGCCCAGCCAGGCGATCAGCACCAGGAAGCCGGTGAGGCCCAGGGCGGTGAGGCCGAAGTGAAAGAGGCTCTGGCGTCCCTTGCGCACCATGTTGCGCATCGCCAGCTTGATGAAGCTGGGGTTTTCGCCGGAGCCGGGTGCCGGCGGGGAGCCTTGGGGGTCAGTCATCGCTGCTGGCTCCCACCTCGACGCCGGCATGCAGCAGGCTCTGGATGAAGGGGTCAAGATCGCCGTCCATCACGCCCTGTACATCGGTGGTTTCGTGCTGGGTGCGCAGATCCTTCACCATCTGGTAGGGGTGAAACACATAGTTGCGGATCTGGTTGCCCCAGGCTGCCTCGACGATGTCGCCGCGGATGTCGGCGATCTCGGCGGCCCGCTGCTCCTGGGCGATCACCAGGAGCTTGGCCATCAGCAGGGCCATGGCCTTTTCCTTGTTCTGCAGCTGGGAGCGCTCCTGGGTGCAACGCACAAACAGACCTGTGGGGACGTGCAGGATGCGCACGGCCGTTTCGACCTTGTTGACGTTCTGGCCGCCGGCACCGCCGGAGCGGGAGGTGGTGATCTCGAGGTCCTTGTCGGGGATGTCGAGCTTCACCTCCTCCTCGATCTTGGGCATCACCTCCACGCCGGCGAAGCTGGTCTGGCGCTTGTCGTTGGCGTTGAACGGGCTGATGCGCACCAGCCGGTGGGTGCCCTTCTCGTTGCGCAGATAGCCATAGGCGTAGCGGCCCTCGATTTCGATGGTGCAGCTCTTGATGCCCGCCTCTTCCCCTTCGCTGAGTTCATCCACGGTCACCTTCATGCCGTGGTCTTCGGCCCAGCGGGTGTACATGCGCATCAGCATCAGGGCCCAGTCCTGGGCGTCGGTGCCACCGGCGCCGGCGTTGATGCTGATGACGGCACCCTCTTTGTCGTAAGGGCCGGAGAGCAGACGCTCCAGTTCCCAGCGATCGAGATCGGCTCTGAGGCTCTGCAGGGCGGCGTTGGATTCCGCCAGCAGGTCGTCGTCGGGTTCGAGGCCGTAGAGCTCCAGGGTGGCCTCGCCATCGGCCACAGCCGCCTGCCACTGGCCCAGCTGCTCGAGTTGGGCCTTCACCTCATCGAGTTGACGCATCCTGGCCTGGGCCTGCTTCTGGTCGTCCCAGAAATCCGGTTGGGAGGCCAGCTGCTCGAGGTCCTGCTGGCGTGCTTTCAGGGCAGGGACGTCAAAGACAGTCCTGGGCGTTGCCCAGGCGGTCAGTGAGCTCGGAGAGGTCGCGTTTGAAGTCGGTGAGGTCGAGCACCGGGGTGGCGGCGGTCACGGCGGGGTGCGCAGGGCTGCTGATGGCCTGACCGTATCTGAGCGCAAGGGGAACTGCCCACCACGGGAACGGCGCGCCAGGGAATCCGCTGCCATCCCCGCCCCCGGGGCTGCCTCGATTCCCAGAAAAGCCGGAGCAGGCCACTTCTAGGATCCGTTCACCTGTACAGAGGCCCCGATGGCGGCAACGGTCGAGATCTACACCTGGCGGTCCTGTCCCTTCTGCATTCGTGCCAAGGCCCTGCTCGACCGCAAGGGCGTGGCCTACACGGAGTTCGCCATCGATGGCGATGAGGCGGCCCGCTCGGCGATGGCGGCCAAGAGTGGTGGGCGGCGCAGCGTGCCCCAGACCTTCATCAACGGCCAGCACGTGGGCGGTTGCGACGATCTCCATGCCCTTGAGCGGTCCGGCCAGCTCGACGCCCTGCTGGCGAGCTGAGCGGTGGCCTCCCAACTGTTCGTGATCGATCCGATCGCGCGGCTCAACCCAGCCAAGGATTCCAGCGTTGCCCTGATGCAGGCGGCCCTCCGGGCTGGGGAGCAGGTGTGGGTGTGCACCCTGGCGGATCTATCCGCGGCCGAAGACCCCGGATCGCCGTCGTTCCAGGGAGCTGCCTCGGGCCATGGTGCCTGGGTTGTGGCCCAGCCCCTCGAATCCCGGCCTGAAGCTCAGCCTCAGGGTGATGAACCCTGGTATCGCCTGGGCGTGGCGCAGCGGCAGCCCCTGACCGCCTTCCCGCGGGTGTGGATGCGCAAGGACCCGCCGGTGGATGAGGCCTATCTCTATGCCACCCACCTGCTGGAGCTGGCCGAGCGTCAGGGAGTGCGGGTGCTGAACAGCCCGGCAGCGCTGCGGGCCTGGAATGAAAAACTCAGCGCCCTGCGCTGGAGCCACCTGATGGCACCCACGTTGGTGGCCAGCCGGGTGGAGGCGCTCGCGGCCTTCACGGCTGAGCACCGTGAGGTGGTGCTCAAACCCCTGGGTGGGCGGGCCGGTCAGGGGGTGGTGTTTGCCTCCGCCAGTACCCCTGGGCTGCGGGCCTTGCTGGAGCTCGTGACGGGCCAGGAGCAGCTGCCGGTGATGGTGCAGGCCTTCCTGCCCGGGGTGAGCGCCGGCGACAAGCGGATCCTGTTGGTGGATGGGGAGCCGCTGGGGGCGGTCAACCGGGTGCCGAGCGGCGGTGAATTTCGCAGCAACCTGGCGGTGGGCGGCCAGCCCCAGGCCACCCACCTCACCGATCAGGAGCGCCACATCTGCGCCGAACTGGCGCCGGCCCTGAAGAGCGAAGGCCTGTTCTTTGTGGGCATCGACGTGATCGATGGCCGCCTCAGCGAGATCAACGTGACCAGCCCCACCGGCGTGCGGGAGGTGGAGCGGCTGGGGGGAATTCCCCTGGCGGATCAGGTGATCGAGCGGCTGCTCTGAGTCGCGCGGGAGGGCAGGTTGAGCTGCTGCTGCAGCACACCGAGTTTCAGTTGCACTTCCTGCAGCTCCTGCTCCACCACCGAGCTGCGCACCAGGCCGGCTCCGGCGGTGAGTTCCAGCTGCCGACCCCGCAGCGTGCCGCTGCGGATCGCCACCCGCAGCTCCGCGTCGCCGGCACTGTCGATCCAGCCGATCGGTGCGGCGTAATGGCCGCGCTCGAAGGGCTCAAGGCTGCGTAGCCAGCTGATCGCCTCCCGCCGGGGCAGGCCGGCCACGGCGGGGGTGGGGTGCAGGGCTGCGGCGATGGTCAGCGGGTCCAAGGCGCCCAGTGGCGCGGTGATCGGGGTGTGCAGGTGCACCAGCTGGCCGTGACGGGCGAGCCGGGGTCGGCGGGGTCGGCGGGGCTGCAGACCGGCCTGGGTCAGCACCGCCAGGATGGTTTCCACCACCAGCTCATGCTCCAGCCGATCCTTGGCCGAGGCCAGCAGGGAAGCCCCCTCGAGCCTGGGGGCGGTACCGGCCAGGGCGTCGCTGCGCAGCTGGCCCTGGCGCACGGTGAGCAGCCGTTCCGGGGAGGCCCCCAGCAGGGCTGATCCGGCCTGCCGTTGCCAGAGGAAGCGGCAGCTGCCGCTCTGGGTGCGGCGCAGGCGGGCCAGCAGGGCCAGCGGATCGACGCTCTCACTCAATTCCAGCTGTTGCCGCACCGCCAGCACCAGCTTCTCGAGGCGCTGCTCCTCCACCAGGGCGAGGGCCTGCTCGGCCGCCAGGCGGTAGTGCTCCTGCCAGGCGGAGCGCTCCAGCACCATCACGGCGGGCAGCACCGGGGCTGCCGTGGCGCAGTGGCTCTCCAGCTGGCGGGCCTTCTCCCACAGCTCCTCGGCCACGCTGCGGGGGGTGATGCCGCCGCCCAGGGGGCGCTGCAGGCGCAGCCAGCTGTGGGGGCCGTGGCGGCTCAGCTGCCAGCGGGGCAGCACCGCCTGCACGCCCGGCACCGCAGCCGGCCCAGTCTCGAGGGGGGCGTCGAAGAAGCCGAAGGCCAGCAGCACCCGCGGCCGGGCCTGGGGTGGACAGGCCGACAGATCCTCACTCGCACCACCCAGCCGGCTCAGGCAGAGCCGCGCGAAACGTTGGGCCAGTTCAAAGCGGCGCGGACCGCTGAGCTCCAGGCTGTGGGCCCGGCCGCTGGCGGCGATGCACAGCCCCGGGGCGCCGTCCCAGAGAAAGCGGAAGCCATCCCCGCCGGCTGCGCCCCCACCCCCACCCCCGCAACCGTCGCCGTCGCCGTCGGGCTCGAGCAAGGGCAGCAGTTGCAGCGGGTCGCCACCGTCCAGGGGCAGCGCCAGGCTCAGGACGCCGTCGTCCTCCAGCTGGCGGGCCTGGGCGTTGGCCGCGGCCAGCAGGGCGTGGAAGGACTTGGTGAAGGAAGGGGAAGCCTGCACCAGAAGGGGCCGTTGCCGCGACGAAGAGCTGCTCAAATGTATGGGCCCTGCAGCGGCTGCCGCCTGCGGCCCCCATCACTGTGTCCAAGGTCGTCGCAAGCCGTTACGCCACTCCCTCCGACCGCCGCCGGCTCTGGAAGGCGGCGGTGAAGTGGCCGATGTACGCCGTGGCGGTGATGCCGGTGCTGCTGGCTGCCGGCTGGCAGCTCGGCCAGGGCCAGCCGCTGCGGACCGAGCAACTGCTGGCCTTTCTGCTCGCGGCGGTGCTGCTGTTGGCCTGGGAAAACCTGGCCAACGATGTGTTTGACGCCGACACCGGCGTCGACATCCACGGCAAGCCCCATTCGGTGGTGAATCTCACCGGGCGGCGGGATCGGGTGGCCCTGCTGGCCAACGGTTGCCTGCTGCTGGGCCTGGCCTTGATGGCCCTGGTGGCCTGGCGCAGCACGCCGGCGGTGCTGGCCCTGGTGCTGGCCTGCTGCGGGCTTGGTTACGTGTACCAGGGGCCGCCATTCCGCCTGGGCTACCGCGGTCTCGGGGAGCCCCTGTGCTGGATCGCCTTCGGCCCCCTGGCCACCGCCGCCGCCCTGCTGGCTCTCGGGCCAGTCGGCCCCGGGGGCACCCCGGCCATTCCCTGGGGCACGGCCCTGATGCTGGGCAGTGGCCCCGCCCTGGCCACCACCCTGGTGCTGTTCTGCTCCCATTTCCACCAGGTGGAGGAGGACGCCGCCAACGGCAAGCGCTCGCCCGTGGTGCACCTGGGTACGGGCGCCGCAGCAGCCCTGGTGCCCTGGTTTGTGGCTGGCGCCCTGGCGTTGCAATGGGCGCCGGTGCTGGTGGGCCAGTGGCCGGCCACGGCCCTGCTGGGGGTGGTGGGTCTGCCGCCGGCCCGGGATCTGATCCGTCTGTTGCAGCAGCAGCACCACCACCCGGAGCGCATCGCCGGCAGCAAGTTTCTGGCCCTGCGCTTCCAGGCGCTCAATGGCTTGGGGTTGGCCGTGGGCCTGGCCCTGGGGCGCTGGTGGCCGGGTTGATCCGTCTGCAGTGGCGGCCCTTTGGCTTTGCCCTACCCCAGCCCCTGGCCACCGCGGCGGGCACGGTGCACCGGCGGCGCGGCTGGCTGCTGCGGGTGCAGGGAGAGCCGGGGGGCGTGGGCTGGGGCGAGGCGGCCCCGTTGGATGGGCGGTTGGAGCCGCTGGCTGCGGCGATCGAGGCCCTTGGCTTCGCCTGTCCCCGCGACGGCCTGGAGGCAGCGCTGGCGGCCGGCGATCTGCCAGCAGCCCTCGCCTTCGCCCTGGGAGCGGCCCTGGCGGAGCTCGATGGCCTGCCGCGGCGGCGCTGGCTGGCGGCGCCGGCCTCGGCCGGGCTGCTGCCGGCTGGGCCGGCGGCGTTGGCGGCCCTCGATCGCGGCGCGCCAGCGGCCGTGTTCAAGTGGAAGGTGGCGGTGTTTCCCGATCGTCTCGAGCGCGAGCTGCTGGAGCAGTTGCTTCAGCGGCTGCCGGCAGCGGCGCGGCTGCGCCTCGATGCCAATGGCGGCTGGGACCGGGCCACCGCGGCCGCCTGGGCCGAGCGGCTGGCGCGGGAGCCGCGCCTGCAGTGGCTGGAGCAGCCCCTCGACCCCGCCGACCAGGCCGGCCTGGCGGCCCTGGTCGATCGCGTGCCGGTGGCCCTCGATGAATCGCTGCAGCGCCAGCCAGCCCTGCGCCAGAGCTGGCCCGGCTGGCAGGTGCGCCGCCCCAGCCAGGACGGAGATCCCCGGCCGCTGCTGGCGGCCCTGGAGCAGGGCGCCCCGCGGTTGATGTTGAGCACGGCCTTTGAAACCGGCATCGCCCGGCGCTGGCTCGACCATCTGGCGGCCCTGCAGGCCGAGGGCCCCACGTCCGTGGCGCCGGGGCTGGCGCCGGGCTGGCAGGCGCCGGGGGGCCTGGCCAGTGCCGATCCCGAAACGGTGTGGCAGGCGGCCGGAGTGCGGGCCCGATGAGGCCCGACCAGCTGCAGCAGGCCTGGGCGGCCGGCCGGATCGTGCCGCTGGCGGGCCAGGCCCCCCGCGACCAGGAGGCGCTGGCCGCGGCGATCGGGCCCCAGGGACTGGACCCCCTGCAGCGGCAGTGGGGCCCCGGGGTGGTGCTGGGCAGCGGCGGCAGCAGCGGGGGGCGCCGCTGGTGCCTGCAGCCCCTCGATCACCTCCAGGCCTCCGCGGCGGCCACGGGCCAGTGGCTGGAGCAGTTGGGGCTGGATCCGGCGGCGTGCCTGCACCTCAATCCCCTGCCGCTGCACCACGTCAGTGGCCTGCTGCCCTGGCTGCGGGCGCAGCAGTGGGGAGCTGCACATCAGATCCTGGAGCCGGCCTGGATGCGCGATCCGGCCGCGCTAGCCGCCGCCGCCGCGCCCGTGGATCCCACCCGCCCCGCCCTGCTGTCGTTGGTGCCCACCCAGCTGCAGCGCTTGATGGCGGTTGCGGAGGGTGTGGCCTGGCTGCAGCAGTTGGCGGTGATCTGGGTGGGTGGGGCGCCGCTCCCCCCCCAGCTCGCCGCGCGGGCGCGTCAGGCGGGGTTGCGGCTGGCCCCTTGCTATGGCGCCACGGAAACGGCCGCCATGGTGTGTGCCCTCACCCCCGAGCGCTTTCTGGCGGCTGTGGCCGGCTGCGGCGCGCCCCTGGCAGATGTGGAGCTGCGCCTGGGTCCGGCCGCCGACCTGGGTGCTGCTGGGGCGTCGGGGGCCGTGGAGGTGCGCAGCGGTCGGCTCAGCCCGGGTTGGCTGGCGAACGGTCGACTCCAACCCCTGCCCCGCTCCGCCGACGGATGGTGGCGCAGCGGCGATGCCGGCCGGCTCGGGGCGACGGGTCTTGAGCTGCTGGGGCGTCTCGATGGCGCCATCCACAGCGGTGGAGAAACCGTGTTTCCCGAGCCATTGGAGGCCCGGCTGCTGGCGTCGGCCCAGGCGGCCGGTCTGCCCGTGCGGGCGCTGCTGCTGCTGCCGGTGCACGATCCTGAGTGGGGCCAGCGCCTGGTGGCTCTGGTGCGGGCTGAGGTGGAGCAGCCCTGGCCGGATCTGCAGCGGGAGCTGCGTCAGCTGTGTGAGCCCTGGGCCCCGGCCGAGCGTCCGACCCGTTGGCTGCGTTGCTCCGAGTTGGCCCCCACCGCGCTGGGCAAATGGCAACGCAGCCGTTGGCGGGACTGGATGGATGAGCTAGAAGCAGATCAGAAGTTCCGATCTGCATCGGTCGATGTCGCCCCTTTCTGACACCGAAATCAGCAACAAGAAGCTGGCGGCGGGGCTCACCGGCATCTTTCTGGGTGCCTTTGGTGTGCACAAGTTTGTGCTGGGGTACAACAAACCGGCCATCATCATGTTGGTGGTCTCGTTGGCTGGTGGCGTGGTCACCTGTGGCGTCGCCAGCTTCGTGATGGGCGTGATCGGCTTGATCGAGGGCATCATTTATCTCACCAAAACCAACACCGAATTCCAGGCCCAGTACCTGGATGGTCAGAAGGACTGGTTCTGATTCAGCGATGCCGGCCGCACGTCTGACCAGCCTGGTGCCTCTGGTGGGGGCGGCCGCCGTGTTTTTGGCGGCCGCCACGGCGATTCCCCACGACGGCCTGCATCCGTTGGCCCTCATGGCAGCCCTGTTGCCTCTGCAGCTGGCGGCGCTGCTCTATGTGTTCCGCCGCCCCTAAAGCGGCTGAACGCCCTGGCCGAGGCTGGAGGCTTCCAGCCAGCGGTTGATGGGATCGGGCAGGGGGCAGCGGTGTCGGTTGCCGGTTTCGATGGCCAGGTGACGGGTCAGGCCCCGCGCCACGCTGCGATCACCGCTGCGGAAGCTGTAGTGCACCTCGAAGGTACCGGGATCGAGGCGGCGTGGCTCCAGCTGGATGGCCAGGGGGTCGCCGCAGGCCAGAGGGGCGAGGAAGTCGGCGCTGCAGTGCACGATCGGCAGGGCCACGCTGGGCGTGTACCCGGGCCGGGGGAAGACCTCGACACCGGCAAGGCCGAAGCACTCCAGGCTCTCCTCGTAGGCCTCGTGGCACCAGCGCAGCAACTGGTGGAAGTGCATCACCCCAGCGGCATCGGTGTCGCCGAAGCGCACGGTGCGGCAGAGCAGCAACCAGCAGCTCGAATCAGCGGTCAACCGAGCCCATGATCACGTCGATGGAGCCGAGGATGGCCATGATGTCGGCCACCTTCGCTCCCTTGAGAATGTGGGGCAGGATCTGCAGATTGTTGAAGTCGGCGGCGCGGATCTTGAAGCGCCAGGGGGTGACGTCGTCGTTGCCCTGGATGTAAACGCCGATTTCGCCTTTGCCCGACTCCAACCGGGTGTAGAGCTCACCGCTGGGGATCTTGAAGGTGGGCGCTACCTTCTTGGCCACGTATTGAAAATCAAAGGCTGAGGACGGTCCGCCCTTGCCTTCTGCCATCCGTTGAGCTTCCAGGTTTTCGGTGGGGCCGCCGGGGATCATCTGGCAGGCCTGGCGCACGATCTTGAGCGACTCGCGCATCTCCTGAACGCGCACCCGGTAGCGGGCGAAGCAGTCGCCCTCCTGCTCCCAGGCCACGGCCCAGTCGAAGTCGTCGTAGCACTCGTAGTGATCCACCTTGCGCAGGTCCCAGGGCACGCCGGAGGCGCGCAGCATCGGGCCCGACAGGCTCCAGTTGATCGCCATCTCGCGGCTGATCACGCCCAGTCCCTCGATCCTGCGGCGGAAGATCGGGTTGTTGGTGATCAGCTTCTCGTATTCATCGATCTTGGGGCCGAACCAATCGCAGAAGTCGAGGCACTTCTCCAGCCAGCCGTAGGGCAGGTCGGCCGCCACGCCGCCGATGCGGAAGTAGTTGTTGTTGATCAGGCGCTGGCCGGTGGCGGCTTCCCACAGGTCGTAGATCATCTCCCGCTCGCGGAAGATGTAGAAGAAGGGCGTCTGGGCGCCCACATCGGCCAGGAAGGGGCCGAGCCAGAGCAGGTGGTTGGCGATGCGGTTGAGCTCCAGCATCAGCACGCGGATGTAGCTGGCGCGCTTGGGCACCGGCACATTGGCCAGACGCTCGGGCGCGTTCACCACGATCGCCTCGTAGAACATGCCGGCCGCATAGTCCATGCGGCTCACATACGGCACGAACATCACGTTCGTGCTGTTCTCGGCGATCTTCTCCATGCCGCGGTGCAGGTAGCCGATCACCGGCTCGCAATCCACCACGTCCTCGCCGTCGAGGGTCACCACCAGCCTCAGCACCCCGTGCATGGAAGGGTGATGGGGGCCGAAGTTGACCACCATCGGCTCCGTGCGCGTTTCCAGCTGCGTCATGGGGCCGAGAGGTTGGGTCTTCAGTCGGGATCTTAGGAAGGCAGGGCTCGCTTCACGTCGGTGGCGGCGAAGTCGTCGCCCTTGAACAGCAGGGGCACGTCGAGGACCCTGGCCAGGCCGTAGCTGAAGCAGTCGCCCAGGTTGAGTGCCGCTGGGTGGCGCCCCTTGCCGAAGCGCCGCCAGCCCATCAGGGCCCAATGCAGCTGGTGTTGGTCAAAAGGCACCACCTCGACCCTCAGGCCCAGTAACAGCTGCTCCACCTCCGTGTCTTCGACGCCGTGGCGCTTGCTTTCTGCCACCAATCCCAGCTCCAACCGGGAAGCGGCACTGAGATGGACGACCGATGCCCGCACGGCTGCATCGAGCAGGGCCTCGGCGTCGTTCTCCTGCAGCAACAGGGCCATCAGGGCCGATGTGTCGATCACCATCCCGGTCACACCGGCAGTCCGTGCTCGTCGTAAAGCGCCTCCTGGAGCTCCTGGCTGCTGCGGCCCTGCCATTCGGGTCGGGCGCTGGTGCGGGCACAGATGGCTCGAATGGCTGCTTTTCTGGCCTCGATGGCCTCAGGTGCGTCCGGACTGGGAGAGCGTGCCAGCTCCGCCCGCAGGGCCTGGCGCACGGCATCGGTCACGGTGGTGGAGCGGCGGGTCGCCAGCTCCTTGGCCATGGCATGGACCTCGGGGTCCTTGATGTTCATGCCCATGGCTGAAGACGCTGGGGCGAGGTAGAAATATGGGTCGATTCTACCGTCGCTGCTCCGGTGCGGCCTCGGTTCAGGATGGCGAGATGGTGTCTTCGCAAGCCTTCGCCCATGTGCCCGTGCTGGCCGAGCCGGTGCTGGCGGGTTTGGCGGAGCTGGAGCCCCTGCTGCAGGAGCGCGGTGGCGGCACGCTGATCGACTGCACCCTCGGCGGCGGCGGCCACAGTGCGCTGCTGCTGCAGGGCCATCCCGGCTTGCGCGTGGTGGGGCTGGACCAGGATCCGACCGCCCGTGCCGCCGCCGCCGAGCGTCTCGCCCCGTTTGGTGATCGCAGCACGATCGTGGCCACCAACTTCGCCGACTTTGTGCCCGCCGAGCCGGCCATGGCCGTGCTGGCCGACCTGGGGGTGAGCAGTCCCCAGTTGGATGTGGCCGGGCGGGGTTTCAGCTTCCGACTGCCCGGCCCGCTCGACATGCGCATGAACCCCGAGCGCGGTGAGACCGCCGGGGAGCTGATGGATCGGCTCGAGGAGGCGCAGCTGGCTGATCTGATCTATGGCTATGGGGAGGAGCGGTTGTCGCGGCGCGTCGCCCGACGCGTCAAGGAGCAGGGACCCTGGGGGGATCCGGAGCGACCGCGCGACACTGCGGAGCTCGCCTATCTGGTCGCTGGCTGCTACCCACCCCAGCAGCGGCGGGGTCGGATCCATCCGGCCACGCGCACGTTTCAGGCTCTGCGCATTGCCGTGAACGACGAGCTGGGCGTGTTGGAGCGGTTGTTGCATCGTGCCCCGGACTGGTTGTTGCCGGGTGGGCTGCTGGCGATCATCAGCTTCCACTCCCTGGAAGACCGGCGGGTGAAGACCGCCTTCCTGACCGATGAACGGCTGGAGCGGGTGACCCGCAAAGCGATTCAGGCCAGCCCTGAGGAAGCGGAGACCAACCCCCGCAGCCGCAGCGCCCGCCTGAGGATCGCTCGCCGGCGGCTCAGTTGAGCAGGCCGGTGCGGTCTTCGGCGCCGAACAGCTGGCGGTAGGCGGCGGTGGAGATGCACAGCACCACCGGCACCACCACCAGCAGGCCGCCGTAGCTGAACAGGCCGCCGATGGCGTGGATCACACCCTCAACGATGCCCAGCCACAGCACCATCCACCAGCTCGGATTCACCACATTCACGCCCGATCCCAGGGTGTTGGTGGCTTTGGAAGTGCCCAGCAGCGACACCTGGATCAGGAACTTCTGGGTGACCAGAAGCCACACATAGAAAATCGCCACCACGATCATCGGGATGACGGCGAGGGCTTCGTTGAGCTTGCCCAGGCCGGCACCGATCAGGGCGGCGATGGCGCCGGCCACGGCCACCACGATCGCCAGCAGGATCGCCGAACCCAGCAGCCGGGCGCTGGCGGGGCGGTCCCAGCGGGTGAAGTCGGCGAAGCAGGGCTTGCGACCCTCCAGGCTCAGCCAGGCGCCGCGGGTGAGCCCCACCACGGTCCAGAGGGCCACGATCACGTAGCCGATCACGCCGGCGATCAGGGCGATCCAGCCACCGACGGGGTGGACGACCATCAGCTCGTCCACCTCGGCGAGGCGGGCGGCGCCGACGGCGGTCAGGGCAGCGAAGGGCAGCAGGATCAGGCCTGCCAGGGCCTGAAACAGCAGGAAGGCCCAGGGAGCCCGGCAGAAGGCACCCCAGCCGTCCTCCACGGCCTGGAGGACGTGCAGGCGGTTGTCGCCGGAGGGGGTGAGGGCCATGATCAAGGGCAGATGGGCCGGACGGTAGCGATGCAGGCAGCAGGGCGCATCCGGTTTGTCAACCATTGACGGAAGCGGTGCCGCTGCTCTGGTGGGTGGCCCTGGCCATCCAGGCGCTGGCGATTCCCGGCCCCCTGTTACCCGTGTTGCCGGGCCTGGCCCTGCTGCCCCTGGGGGCGTTGCTGTGGATCTGGGCGGTGGGCTGGAGTGCCGGTTGGCCGCCGCTGCTGCTGGCCTTGCTGCTGCTGCTGCTCGGCTGGGGAGCGGAAGCCCTCGGTCTGCTGCTCGGTCCCGCCCGGCTCAAAGCCAGTCGCTGGGCACCCCTCGGCGCCGGGGTGGGGCTGCTGGTGGGATTGCTCGGGCTGCTGCCAGCATTGCCAGTCGGCGGGCCCCTGTTGGGGATGGTGATGGGCCCCTTCCTGGGGGCGAGCCTGGTCCAGTGGCTGGTGGCCCGCGGTGCCCCGTTGCACGCCCTGAACGTGGGGCTGGCGGTGGTGGCGGGCATGCTGGTGAGTCGGTTGGCCCAGGCCCTGCTGGCCCTGCTGGGGGTGCTGGGCTTCCTCTGGCTCACGATCTGAGTGGCCGGCGTCTGAGTTGCAGGCGTGTGAGGGCAGGTGCCTCAGCGCAGCTCTCGCACCGCCGCGGCCACCGTCTCGATCGCCAGGCTGATGTCGGCTGCGCTGGTTCCCCGTCCCAGGCCGAAGCGGATCGAGGCCGCCGCTTCCTGGCGGGAGCGCCCCAGGGCGGCCAGCACGTGCGAGGGTGATCCCTGACTGCAGGCTGAGCCGCTGCTCACGGCGATCCGACCGCGCAGCAGCCGATGCAGCTGCGGGCCGTCGACACCCTGCACCGTCACGTTGAGGTTGTGGGCCAGCCGCGGCGTTCCGGCACCGGCGGGGGCCACGCCGTTGAGCTCCACCCCGCCCAGGGCTTGCAGGCCGGCCCAGAGCCGGTCGCGCAGGGCTCCGAGCCGCTGCGTCCGCTCCTCCCGGTCGGCCTCCACCCGCGTCAGGGCTTCCCCCAGCCCCACGATCAGGGGCACCGGCAGGGTGCCGGCCCGGCGCCCGTCCTGCTGGGCGCCGCCGTGCAGCTGGGGGGCCAGCCGCACCCCCGGTCGCACCAGCAGGGCCCCCACGCCTTTGGGGCCGTAGAGCTTGTGGCCGCTGATGCTGAGCAGGTCGATGCCCAGGGCGTCCATGGCCAGGGGGATGTGGCCGGCGGCCTGGGCCGCGTCCACATGCAGCCGCACCCCCCGCCGCCGGCAGAGGGCGGCGATGGCCGCCAGGGGCTGGAGCACGCCGATTTCGTTGTTCGCGGCCATCACGCTGAGCAGCAGCACGTCGTCGCCCAGAGCGGCTTCGAGTTGCGCGGGATCCACCAGGCCATCGGGGCCCACCGGCAGCAGGTCCACCGGAAAGCCGTGGCGTCCCAGATAGGCGAGCGGATCCAGCACGGCCCGGTGCTCGCTCACCAGGCTCAGCAGCCGCCGGCGGGGGTTGCCCTGCTGAAGGCCCGCTTCGCAGCTGCCCTTGAGGGCCAGGTTGTTGGCTTCGGTGGCACCGCTGGTGAAGATCACCGCCTCCGGGTGGGCACCCAGGGCGCGGGCCAGCTGGCCGCGGGCCATCTCCACGGCGGCGGCAGCCTCCAGGGCCGGGCGGTAGAGCCGGCTGTCGGGGTTGGCGCAGTGCTCGCTCCACCAGGGCGCCATCGCCGCCACCACAGCCGGATCACAGGGCGTGCTGGCGTGGTGGTCGAGGTAGGCGAGCATGGCGGAGCGTTTAGAGCCCCATGGTGCCAACCAGAACCCTCACCCTGGTGGCCCTGGCTGCCCTGCTGATCCCACCGGCCTGGGCTGAGGGCGGCGGGGTGCGGCCCGAGGACGTCCGGCCGCCGGGGTTGATCCTGCTGCAGGAGCGTCCGGGCCTGGGCGGCAAGCAGGCGATCGGCATCTACGGCGTGGTTGCCGATCCCAGCAGCCCCGGGTTGTGGCGCATCAAGCTCTGGGATGAGCAGCCCAACGATGTGAAGGTGCGCACCGAAACCATCCGCTGCACCCCCACAGCGCCGATGCGGGTCACCAGCGATGGCACCAACCTGTATGTGCGCGACCTGAACCCAGGCGGGGCGATCACGCCTGCCAACCGCATGGACCACCTGGTGTGGTGGGCCACCTGCTTCCCCGAGCAGGCCGGCCGCGATCCCGCCGGCCTGGCCGCCCAGGCCCGCCAGCTGGGCTTCAGCGGCACCCTGCGGGAATCCGAGCAGATCGTGCCTGGACGGTCCCGCTGAGCACCTGCAGACTGGCCGCCATGACAAGTGATCCCGCCCAGTCCCCGGTTTCCGAGATCCTGGAGACCACCAATGCCCAGGGCCCCGATGCCCAGGCCCCTGAAGCCCCGGCCACGCCCGTGCGTCTGCTTCTGGTCGACGACGAGCCCGGCCTGCGCACGGCCGTGAAGGCCTATCTCGAAGATGAGGGCTTCGCGGTGACCACCGCCAATGACGGAGAGGAGGGCTGGACGGTGGCCCAGGAGCTGCTGCCCGATGTGATCCTCAGCGACGTGATGATGCCGCGCTGCGACGGCTATGGCCTGCTCAAGAAGCTGCGGGCCGATGAGCGCCTGGGGGGCACTCCGGTGATCTTCCTCACCGCCAAGGGCATGACCGCCGACCGCATCGCCGGTTTCCAGGCCGGCTGCGACGACTACATCCCCAAGCCCTTCGATCCCGACGAGCTGGTGGCCCGGGTCCACAACGTGGTGAACCGCCAACAGCGCCTGCTGGCCGAGGCAGCCCGCTTTGCTGACGCCGACATCGGCCAGCTCTCCAAGCAGATCACCGAGATCCGCTCGTTGCTCGCCACCGGTGGGACCAAGAAGCCGGCCAGCGCATCGGAGCATGTGTTCACGCCCCGGGAGGCCAGCGTGCTGCAGCTGGTGGCCGAGGGAATGATGAACAAGGAGATCGCCCGGCGCCTGGAAACCTCGATCCGCAACGTCGAGAAGTACGTGAGTCGTCTGTTCATCAAGACCGGCACCGCCAGCCGCACCGAACTGGTGCGCTATGCCCTCGAGCATGGGCTTGTGGAGTAGCTCCTGGCGCACGCCCGGGGACTGGGTGCCGCCGGCGTTCAACCGGGGCCACGCCTACCGCGATCGCGTGGCTGTCGGCGACGCGGGCCCGCTGCTGAGCGCGTTCTACGCCACCCGCTATCCCCACTCCAGTGCGGCGGTGTGGCAACAACGGCTCGCCGCCGGTGAGATCTGCAGGAACGGCCGGCAGCTCCAGGCCGATGTCGCCCTCGCAGCCGGTGATGCGCTGATCTGGCATCGGCCCCCCTGGCAGGAAGCCGCCGTGCCGGTGTTGCCCGGCCCCCTGTTCGATGACGGCGACCTGCTCGTGTTCGACAAGCCCAGCGGCCTGCCGGTGCTGCCGGCCGGGGGCTTTCTGGAGCACACCCTGCTCGCCCAGTTGCAGGCCCGCTGGCCCGCCGCCCGGCCCGTGCACCGCCTGGGCCGCTTCACCTCAGGATTGCTGGTGTGCGCCCGCTCCCGCACTAGCCGCGCCGCGCTCAGCGCCCAGCTGCGCGAGAGCACGGCACAACAACACCGCCTCCAAAAAAGCTCCACAACTGTGACCACATTGGTGAGTCCCTGCCGCAAGGCCTACCGGGCTCTGCTGCAGCCGCCCGCTACCGGCTCGCCTCTGCTGGCGCTCGAGCCCGGTGAGTCGCTCAGCCTCACCACACCGATCGGCCGCTGTGCCCATGGGCGCCTGGGCACCATCTGGGCTGCCGCTTCTGCCGCCCCCGCCCCTCCCGCGTATCCCGCCGCGCTTCCGGCCTTCAGCGTGCTCCGCCTGCTGGAGCGCGGTGTGCGGGCCTGGTTGGTGGAGGTGACGATCGCCACAGGGCGTCCGCACCAGATCCGCATCCACACCGCTGCCGCCGGGGCCCCACTGCTGGGCGATCCGCTCTATGGCCCTGGCGGGGTGGCGTTGGATCAGGCGCTGCCGGGGGACGGGGGCTACCACCTGCATGCCCATCGGCTGCGCTTGCCCTGGGACGATGCCGGCTTGCTGGAGTTGGAGGCGCCGTTGCCTGAGGCCTTGCGGGGTGCCGCCGATGGCTGAGTTTTTGCATTCTGGGCTTGTTCAACAAGCTGTTGAACAGGCTCTCGAACGCCCGGGCCTGCGTCTGCGCCACTGGCCGGCCTGGCTGCCGCCGGCCCGGGCAGCCGAGCTCCTGACTGCGCTGCAGGCCGAGGTGCCCTGGAAGCAGGAGGCGATCACCCTGTATGGCCGGCGTCACCTGCTGCCGCGGCTCACCTGCTGGATGGCTGATCCGGGCTGCGGCTACCGCTACAGCGGCCTGGCCAATGCGATCGAGCCCTGGTCACCTGCTGCCGCCAGCCTGCGGGAGGCCCTGCAGCAGCTCACCGGCTGGCGCTTCAACTCCCTGCTGCTCAACCGCTACCGCGACGGCCGCGATGCCATGGGCTGGCACGCCGACGACGAAGCCGAACTCGATCCAGCCGCGCCGATCGCCTCCTTCAGCCTTGGCGCCCCCCGCGACTTCCGCCTACGGCCCCGTCCCAGCCCCCGCCGGCCCCCGGGTCTGCCCTCGCCTGCCGGCTACAGCGTGGGCGTTGCCAGTGACGGCAGCGGTTGCGCCCCGTTCAACCTGGCGTTGCACAACGGCGACCTGCTGCTGATGGAAGCCCCCACCCAGCTGTGGTGGCAGCACGCTCTGCCGAAGCGCCTGCGGCTGCAGCAGGAGCGCCTCAACCTCACCTTCCGGGTGGTGCGCCCAGGCGCCCAGACCTGATCAGGCCCGTTCGAAGGCGATCAGGCGGGAGAAGTAGAAGGGCGCCTTGTTGAGGCTGCGGCGCACGGGCCTGAAACCGGCCTCGGCGGCGGCGGCCACGATGCCCGCCTCGCGCAGGGTGTAAGCCCGGGTGGTTTTGCTGGGGCCCGGGAACAGCTGGCCGATGCCCTTGAGCAGCGCCAGCAGCGGCGTGTAGGGGGCAAAGCTCACGATCAGGTGCCGCTCCGCCATTCCCGCCAGGTGGCGCACCATCTCCTCGGCGGGCTGCTGGGGGTAGTGGATGAACACGTCCAGGCAGATCACCGTGTCGTAGCGGCCGCTGAGGCTCTCCAGATCGGAGGCCAGGAAGCTGATTTGGCCAGGCTTGACGCCTGCCTCATCGGCCCGGCGCTCCGCCTCCTGCACCATGGCAGCCGACAGGTCGGAGGCGGCGATCGATCCGGCCCCCAGCTGGGCCAGGGGCAGGGTCAGGCTGCCCACGCCGCAGCCGGCGTCACAGAAACTGCGCTGCTCCAGGTTGCCCTGCTCCCGCAGCCAGGCCAGCACGTTGTCGACCGTCTTCTGGTGACCGATGCGGATGTTGCGCTGCACCCGATTGACGTCGTCGCTGTCGCTGTAGATGCGGTTCCAGCGGTCGAAGCCGGTGGTTTCGAAGTACCCCTTCACCTCGAGTTTTTCGGCCTGGTTGGCGTCCAGCAGTTGCTCGGGGGACATGGAACTTCCTTTCGTGGCGCGGATCCTAGGGAGTGGCGTCGGCCCCGGGTCGCTGCCAGATCAGGCTTTCGGCGCCTTCGTGCCAGCGCAGGGTCTCGACAAGCGGAGTCCCCACCAGCAGCTGGGGCAGGCTGCGGTCATCCCCCAGCACCCGGCGTGGCAGCACTGTGGCAGCGGCGATGGCGCGGCTGGGTTCGCCGGTCCACTGCGCCAGGCGCCGCACCCCTTCCAGCAGCGGCAGGGTGACCCCGGCCAGGGTGCCGTCCTGCAACCGGCAGCTGCCGTCCTGCACGATCAGCAGCCGTTCGTCCCAGCGGTGCTGCCCCTCCCCAAGGCCGTAAGGGGCCAGGGCATCGCTCACCAGCACCACCTGCTCCGGGGCCAGCCGCTGCAGCAGCACCGCCATGGTGGGGGCCACATGCACCCCATCGGCGATCAGGCCGATGGCCACGTCCCCCCGCAGGGCGGCCGCCGCCACCGGCCCCGGCGCCCGGCGGTGCATGTCGGGCATCGCATTGAACGCGTGGGTGAGCATCGTCACCCCGTGCGCAAAGGCTTCGTCGGCCTGGGCTTCGCTGGCGGCGCTATGGCCCAGGCTCACCACGATGCCCCGCTCGGCCAGGGCGGCGATCACCTCCGCGGCTCCGTCGAGCTCCGGGGCAAGGGTCACCAGATCGATGTCGTCTTCGAAGCCGTTGATGCGCTCCAGCAGGGCCGCCAGGCTCGGGGTGGCCAGGTGCTGGGCGGGATGGGCGCCGCGCCGTGTCGGCTCCAGGAAGGGACCCTCCAGATGGGCCCCCAGCAGCTGGCAGCGGCCCGGGCGATGCCCCTCTCGCGCTTCGGCCAACACAGCCAGGGCCTCGCGCAGCGGCGCCACTCCGCAGGTCACCAGGGTGGGGCAGATCGCTTCGACGCCATCGCGCCAGAGCAGCTCCAGCAGCCGCTCCAACTGGGGCAAATCGGCGGCGGTGAGCTCCGGGAAGGCCAGTCCCAGACCGCCGTTGATCTGCAGGTCCACCCCCGCAGGGCTGAGCCAGTCGCCGCCCCAGTCGTCACCGGCGGCCCGGCTGCCATCCGGCAGGGGCTCCACCAGCGTGATCAGGTTGTCGTCGTCGAGGCCGATGCGCCAGCGCTGCTGGGCGCCGTGGCTGCAGCGCCGGGCCTGGGGCAGGCGAACGTTGCTGAGCCAGCGCATGGGCGGAGGGGGGCAGGTGTGGCGTCCGGGCGGCCAGACGGGACAATGCCATTCTCCGCCTGCGCCTGCGTGGTTGCGCTCCCTTCCCCTGATCCCTCTGCGCTGGAGCTAATCCCCCGCGTGGCGGTGGTGATGGGCAGCGACTCCGACCTGCCCACCATGCAGCCGGCGGTGGAGCTGCTGGAGCGCTTCGGGGTGGCGGTGGAGGTGCGGGTGCTCTCGGCCCACCGCACGCCGCTCGAGATGGTGGATTTTGCCCAGCAGGCCGCCGGCCGAGGCCTGAAGGTGATCATTGCCGGCGCCGGCGGCGCCGCCCATCTGCCGGGGATGGTGGCTGCGCTCACCACCCTGCCGGTGATCGGCGTGCCGGTGCAGAGCCGGGCGCTCTCCGGTGTGGATTCGCTCCACTCCATCGTGCAGATGCCGGCGGGCATCCCCGTGGCCACGGTGGCCATCGGCAATGGCGCCAACGCTGGCCTGCTGGCCGTGCAGATCCTGGCCACCGCTGATGCGGACCTGGCGGCCGCCATCGCGGCCTATCGCGTTGAGTTGCACGCCCAGGTGACCAGCAAGGACCGCCGCCTGGTGGAGCTCGGCAGCCGCGCCTACCTGGAGCAGATGGGCTGATGCTGGAGCGCCTTGTCCTGCCCCCTTGGTTGAAGGCCGCCCTGGCGCTGCCCTTGCTGGTGCTCAACCTCTGGGTGCTGCGCCAGCTGCTGTTGCCCCTGGCTCCCTTCCCCGCGCTGTTTGTGGGGGCCGCCCTGATCGCCTTCCTGCTCGATTTGCCCAGCCGCTGGCTGATGGGCCGCGGCCTGCCGCGCTGGCTGGCCTTTGCCCTGGTGGTGGGTCTCAGTTTCGGCCTGCTCGCTTTGGCGGCCGTCTGGCTGGTGCCGCGGCTGATCGAGCAGCTGGGCGAGTTGATCACGGCTTTGCCCAATTGGTTGGCCCAGGGCGAAACGCTGCTGCAGCAGTTGCAGGCCTGGGCTGGGACCCGGGGGCTACCGAGTGATTTCGGCGACCTCAGCAGCGAACTGCTCACCCGCACCAGCCAGCTGGCCCGCCAGGTCAGTCAGCAGCTGCTTGGATTGCTTGGGGCCACCGTGGGCCTCACGGTGAACACCGTGATCGTGCTGGTGCTGGCGGTGTTTCTGCTGTTGGGGGGGGAGGGCATCAGTGCTGGCCTCGCCCAGTGGCTGCCGCCACGGGTGCGGGAGCTGGTGGTGGTCACCCTGAACCGCACCTTCCGGGGCTACTTCGCCGGTCAGGTGGTGCTGGCGTTGATTCTCAGCGCCGCCCAGATCGTGGTGTTCACGTTGCTGGGCATTCCCTATGGCGTGCTGTTTGCGGTGGCGATCGGCTTCACCACCCTGGTGCCCTATGCCAGCGCCCTCACGATCGTGCTGGTGAGTGTGCTGCTGGCCCTCGATGATCCCCGCACCGCCCTGGAGGTGCTGGTGGCCGCCATCAGCGTGGGCCAGGTGGTGGATCAGGTGATCCAGCCCCGTCTGATGGGGCGGATTGTGGGACTGCAGCCGGCCTGGCTGCTGATCAGCCTGCCGGTGGGGGCCCGGCTGGGCAGCCTGCTGGGGCTGGGCGATCTGCTCGGGCTGCTGCTGGCCGTGCCCACGGCCAGTTGCGCCAAGACCTTCCTCGATGCCTGGGGCGATCAGCTGCGGGCTGGGGAACTGCTCAACCCGCCTGGGGAATCACGCCCTGGCCGGCCAGGTAGCTGAGCACCTGCGCCACCGACTCCTCCAGGATCTGGTTGCCGGTATCCACCCGCAGCTCGGGGTTTTCGGGGGCCTCATAGGGGCTGGAGATGCCGGTGAACTCCTTGATTTCGCCCGCCCGGGCCTTGGCGTAAAGGCCCTTGGTGTCGCGCTGCTCGCACACGTCCAGGTCGGCGGCGCAGTGGATCTCGATGAAATCGCCGGCATCCACCAGGGCCCGGGCCTTGTCGCGGTCGGCCTTGAACGGCGATACGAAGGCGGTGAGCACCACCACGCCCGCATCCAGAAACAGCTTGCTCACTTCGCCGATGCGGCGGATGTTCTCCTCGCGGGCGGCATCGGAGAAGCCCAGGTCCTTGCAGAGGCCGTGGCGAATGTTGTCGCCATCGAGCACGTAGCAGGCCAGCCCCCGCTCAAACAGGGCCGAATTCACGGCGTTGGCCAGGGTGCTCTTGCCGGAGCCACTCAGGCCGGTGAACCAGAGAATGGCGCTGCGGTGGCCCCGCTGCTCGGCCCGGGCGGCCCGGTCCACCGAAGTGTGGTGCCAGGCGATGTTCGTGGAGGCGCCCTGGGTGGTGAGTTCGCCGTAGGTGGGGGTGGTGGAGCTGGTGGTCATGGCGTCTCGGGCAAGTCTGATCGGGACAGTATCTTCTGGTCCCTGCTGGCGTTCAGCGGTGGTTGGCCCATAGCAGGCGCCAGGCCTCCAGCGACATCACGCTGGCCCAGGCCAGGATGCAGACCCCCACCCCTGCGGCGGCGATGTCCTTCGTGGCTCCGATCTGAGGGGACGGCTCCGGCTGCACGTAATCGCAGAGCTCCTCGATGGCGGTGTTCAGCAGCTCGCCGGCCAGAACAAGTGCCGTCGCCACGATCAGCAGTCCGAAATCCACCCAGGCGCGTTGGGTGAAGGCCACCGCCAACAGGGCCAGGGACATCAGCAGGGTGTACACCACGGCTTTGTCGCGCAGGGCGAGTCGCAGTCCCTGCCAGGCCACTCGGCATTTGCGCAGGGGCTCAAAGGGCCTTGGGCTGGTGGTCGGCACGGATCAGCCCCCCGCCTGCTTGGGCCGGTAGCCGGCCTTCTCCAGGGCGGCCAGGGCCGGGGCCACCTGGTCGCCCTGCAGCTCAATCACGCCGTCCTTCACGGTGCCGCCGGTGCCGGCGGCGGCCTTGAGTTGTTTCAGCAGGGCCTTGGCCTCGGCATCGGCGATCTCCAGGCCGGTGATGGCCGTCACCAGTTTTCCGCCCTTGCCCGCCTTGGTGCGTTGCACCCGCACCCGCTGCTGGGCCTTGGGGGTGGGTCCGCCAGCCTGGCCCCCGGCCGCGCTCCGCTCCAGGCTTTCCGGCCTGCTGAATTCCTGCCAGCCGCCCTTGGCCATGGCTGCTTCTTACGCTGCAGTGATCTTGCTCCGCCGCCGGTGACCAGCACCGTTCCCCCTGTGTCCACCGCCAGCGGCCTCGATCCCACCGCCCTGGAGCTGGCGGCGCGTCCCAACAGCCTGGGCCGCTACGGCCAGTTCGGCGGCCAGTACGTGCCGGAAACCCTGATTCCCGCCCTGGCGGAGCTCGAGCAGGCCGCGGCCGAGGCCTGGAAGGATCCGGCTTTCACCGATCGGCTCAACCACCTGCTGCGCACCTACGTGGGGCGCCCCAATCCCCTCTATGAGGCCGAGCGGCTCACGGAGCACTACCGCCGTGCCGAGGGCGGGCCGCGCATCTGGCTGAAGCGGGAAGACCTCAACCACACCGGCGCCCACAAGATCAACAACGCCCTGGGGCAGGCGCTGCTCGCCCTGCGCATGGGCAAGAAGCGGATCATCGCCGAAACCGGCGCCGGCCAGCACGGCGTGGCCACGGCCACCGTGTGCGCCCGCTTCGGTCTGGACTGTGTGGTGTACATGGGCGCCGAGGACATGCGTCGCCAGGCCCTGAACGTGTTCCGCATGCGCCTGCTGGGGGCCAGGGTGCAGCCCGTGACCGCCGGCACCGCCACCCTCAAGGACGCCACCAGTGAGGCCATCCGCGACTGGGTGACCAACGTGGAAACCACCCACTACATCCTCGGCTCGGTGGCGGGCCCCCACCCCTTCCCGATGCTGGTGCGCGATTTCCACGCCGTGATCGGCGAGGAAACCAAGCGCCAGTGCCATGAGGCCTTCGGTCGCAACCCCGATGTGCTGGTGGCCTGCGTGGGCGGCGGCTCCAACGCCATGGGCCTGTTCCATCCTTTTGTGCAGGACACGGCCGTGCGCCTGATCGGGGTGGAGGCCGCCGGCGACGGCGTGGCCACCGGCCGCCATGCCGCCACCATCACCGAGGGCCGCGTGGGCGTCTTGCACGGCGCCATGAGCCTCCTGCTCCAGGACGACGAAGGCCAGGTGCAGGAGGCTCACTCGATCAGCGCCGGCCTCGATTACCCCGGGGTGGGCCCCGAGCACAGCTACCTGAAAACGATCGGCCGGGCCGAATACGGCGCTGTCACCGATGCCGAAGCCCTCGATGCCCTGCAGCTTCTGTGTCGCCTGGAGGGCATCATCCCCGCCCTGGAAACGGCCCACGCCTTCGCCTGGCTGGAGACGCTCTGCCCCACCCTGGCCCCCGGCACCGAGGTGGTGCTCAACCTGTCGGGCCGCGGCGACAAGGATGTGAACACCGTGGCCGAGAAGCTCGGCGATCAGATGGGGGGCTGAATCTCATTTTTTGGTGCGAGTGTTCACTCTTTCCAAGAACGCGCTCCGAAATTTTGTCTACAGCTGAGGTTGTTTCAGGTGAGAGATCCGGGAGCAGTCCTCAATCACCAACCATTTCAGTGCAGGGATGGTCGGAGGCATCGCTCCGGTGCCATTGAACCTGCTGGGCCCCCACATCGCCTTGTTCACGGGCGGATCAGCACCTTGGGCCCCGGCAAAAGCCACCTCTAACGCCAGCATCTCAGCCCGCAACTCGCCATAGAGAAGGTTCAAGGCTGCTTCCAGTCGATGTGGGGTTGCCCTGTTTTCGTGGACAGGTCGATAGGAGCCACGCCATGACCCTCAGGCTGTCCATCGATGACCAACCCAACCAGGACCAGGCGCTGAGCTCAGGAAGGAGAAGGATTTTTTCAGGCTGGCGGCAGCGGCAGCAGAACCCTGGTCACAGGGCCCAGGACAACGCTGCTCATCACTGGGGGTAGCAGCGGTGTTCGAGCAGCACCGCGGCTTCTACGGCGCCCCTCGGATCCATCAGGAACTGAGGGCCACGGGTCGGTGGGCAGGCCGATCACCACCAGGGTGCGGATGCCGATGTTGCGCAGCACCAGCTCATCCGCCAGGGGGGGGGGGCACTTCGGGAATCACCTCCGCTGCCCGACTACCCGCGGGGAAGCCCATCCCACAGCGCTTGTCCTCGAAGCTCCGTTCACGGCCGTCAGCCGTGAGGTTGGCGATCACGGTGTGGATCACCTCCAGCTGCGCCTGCCGTCCCAGCAATAAGGCGCAACGGGCAGCGGGCAAGGTGAGCTGGCGGAACTGCTGATCAAACGCCGGCCTTGGGCTGGGCTGGGCATCGCCGCAGGTGCCCTGCTGCCACCACTCCGGTGGTGGGCAGGGATCCATGCAAGCGTGAGCATTCAGATCAATCATGGCCTGATCTCTCCGTCCATCTGTGCCGAGTCCTTTAGCGTCGCCGGCTGCGGCCCTGGCCGATCAGGGCATTCGCTGGGTAGCCATCACTTGGGTGAACCATGCCGGAGCGCCGCTGGTGAAGGTGGTGCCCCTGGCTGCTGTGGATGCGGCGGCCGCTGTGGGTGTGGGCTTCTCGCCGGTGTCGGACGCTTTCCGCGCGGATGGCGTGATCGATCCGGCCCATCGTCTCGCGCGTCCGGACGGCGATCTGCGCCTTCGCGCCGACACCCATGCCCTGGCCCTCCTGGAGCCTGGTGCTGGTTGGGCCTGGGCGCCTGGTGAGCGTTTCGAGCGCGGCGGGGCGCCCTATGCGGGTGACCAGCGCTTCCTCTGCCGGCACCAGCAGGAGCGGCTCCAGCAGATGGGGGTGGAGTTGCGGGCCGGCTTTGAACTGGAGTGGCTGGTGGCAGTCCCCGATCCCGATGGCCAGCCCGTGCCGGCCATCCCTGGTGGCCCCTACGGAGCCGATCGGCTGGTCGAGGGTCTCGACTACGCCACGGCGTTGCTCGAAGCGCTTGAGGCCGCCGGTCTTCCCTGGCTGCAGTTTCATCCCGAGTACGGCGCTGGTCAGTTCGAGCTGTCGCTGGCGCCGGGCTCCCCCCTGGAAGCAGCTGATCGGCTGGTGCTGGCCAGGCTGCTGATTCAGCGGGTGACGCGCCGTTTTGGCGGGTCGTTCGGTTGGCGCTGCAGCTTCAGCCCCAAGCCCAGCCTGGAGCGGGTGGGCAATGGGGGGCACCTGCACCTGAGCGTTCAACGCCAGGGGGTGCCGCTGTTGCAGGGCGGCGACGGCCCCGGTGGCCTCACCGGTGCAGGCGGTGGAGTTCTGGCCGCCCTGCTGGAGGAGTTGCCGGCCCTGCTGGCGCTGGCCTGTCCCCTGGAGAGTTCCTACCGGCGCCTGGGTCCCAGTTCATGGTCGGCGCCCTTTCAGGCCTGGGGAGTTGAGAATCGGGAGGCGGCCCTGAGGCTGATTCCCACCGCTGACGATGGCGCCGCCGCCCATCTCGAACTCAAGGTCAGTGATCTGACGGCCAATCCCTACCTGCTGCTTGGGGCCGTGCAGGTCGTGTTGCTTGATGGTCTGCAGCAGCAACGGCCTCTGCCGCCGCCGCTGAGCGGCGATCCAGCTCTGTTGCCGGCTGATCAGGTGTCGCGCTTGCCCACCACCCTGGCAGAGGCCTCCGTCGCCTTCGCCTCCAGTGCCCTGTTGCGCATCGGTCTGGGGGAGTCGCTCCATGGCTCTCTGCTGGACAGTCAAGCGGCGGAGGTGCGCCGGGCCGCAGAGCTCAGCGATGCCGATTTGATTGCTGCGGATGGCTGGTGGCCGTTGGTGGGTGGGCTGGTCTGATCAGCCCAGCAGCCGTTCCAGCACCCGCGCCACCGAGCGCACGGTGGCCCGGGCGGTGGCATAGGCCATGCGCATCGGACCCACCAGGGCCACCTGGCCGATGCCCCCATCACCACTGCGGTAATCGGCCTGCACCACGGCGCACTGGTGCAGGGCCCGGTGGGGATGCTCCGCGCCGATCCAGATGCCCGGCTGGGGCAGGAGCTGCTGGGGGGCGTCCTCCACCAGCTCCACCAGGGGCCGCAGGCTCAGGGTCTGGCTGAATTCCGGTTGGGCGAGCAGGCCCGCCAGCCCCATGGTCACGGCGCCCTCCCCTTCAAGATGGCGGGATTGCCCATGGCTTGTGAGGGCCTGGCGCAGCACCGCGCCGCTGCTGCGCAGGTGGGACGGCAACGTGCCCCAGTCGATCGCTCCGCCCTGGAGCTGGGTGCTGACCCAGCGCTCCAGCGGTGCCAGTTCGGCTTCGGTCTGGGCGGGCAGCCGCAGGTTGAGGCTGCTGGCGGTCGCGCCTCCCTCCACCAGAAACACCAGCAGGCGCTCGCCACTGGCCACCAGTCGCAGCGCCTGCAGCTGGGGTTGATGGCGCTGGGGGCGGGTGATCAGGCTGAGCAGGCCGGTGAGATCGGCCAGCCGCCGGCTCAGGTGCAGCAACAGGTCGTCGAGGGCTGCCCACTGCAGGCTCAGCCCGGTGAGCTCGCGCTCCAGCTGCAGAGCGGCTGCGCCTGGAGCTGGCAGCAGCTGGTCGACGTAAGTGCGATACCCCTGCTGGCTCGGGATGCGTCCGGCGGAGGTGTGGGGCTGGGTGAGCAGGCCGCGCTGCTCCAGGGCCCCCATGGCTGAACGCACCGTTGCCGGACTGGCCTGCAGCCCGAAGCGCCGCACCAGGGTCTGGCTGCCCACCGGCTCCATGGTGTCCACGTAGTGCCGCACGGCGAGCTGGAGCACCTCCTGCTGCCGAAGAGGCAAGGGGCGGGTCGTAGGAGACTGCAAGCGGGTGCTGCAGGGGTGCGGCGATCGTAGGCAGATCCTGCGGGTCTCAGTAACGGGGCACGCCGGGATCCACCTCGACGCTCCAGGCATCGATGCCCCCCTGGACGTTCCACACTTCGCCGTAGCCGTGTTCCTGGATCAACCAGCAACCCAGGTGCCAGCTGCGCACGCCCGCATGGCACAGCACCGCCACGGGGCGGTCATGGTCGAGCAGCTGTTGGAGGTTGCCGATCCAGTCGGCGGAGCGGCTCAGGGGTAAGTGCACCACGGGGTGGGCCAGCTGGGCCAACGCCAGTTCCGCGTCCTCGCGCACATCCACCAGCTGGATCGGTTCGCCCTGCTCCAGCCGGGCCTGCAGCTCGCGTGCCCGGATGGTCTGCGGCGTGCCGGCCTGGGGCAGGTCTGGATGGTGCATCGCGGGCACGGGGGGTGGCTTGGGGTCAAGATGGGCCCATCCTGCGTGGGACGCATGAAGGCCCGCCCGTTTCTGGCGGTCGTGCTGGCGGTGGCGTTGCTGTTGCTGAGCCTGGCGGCTGGCGGCTGGTGGCTGGTGCTGCAGCGCTCGCCCCTGCAGTTGCAATATCAGGCCCTGGTGCCGCCACAGGCGGCGCGTTTCGTGCCCAGGCAGGCCGCCCTGAGCCTCTACCTGCTGACCGATGGGGAGCAGCCCGTGTCGTACGCCCGGGCGGTGGCGCCCACCCGTGAGCGACGCGCGGCGGTGGCGGCGGTGGCCGGCCTGCGGGACGGGGCCTTCGCGGCGGCGGGCCTGGATTACCCCAGCGAGCTGGCTCCCTGGCTGGGCCGTGAACTCAGCTTGGCCCTGTTGGCATCCGAGCCTGGTGCGCCCCCCGATGGTTGGTTGCTGTCGCTGCACAGCCGCGACGCCGATGGGGCCCGCCGCTTCCTGCAGCGCTTCTGGCAGACCCGCAGCCTGGCCGGAACCGATCTGCAGATCAGCAGCTACCGCGGCATGGGTCTGATCAGTGGCCGCGGCGCCCTGGTCGGCACCACACCGGTGCCGATGGCCACCGCGCTGATCAACGACGACCTGGTGCTGATCGCCTCCGGCCGCGGCGTGCTGGAGCAGGCCCTCGACGTGTCCCAGATCGACGAACTCAACCAGGCCGCCAGCCCCCGCTTTCGTGAGGCGGTGCAGCGCTTGGGCCAGGGCGCTGCCCTGCTCACGGCCCGCCCGGAGGCCCTGGGCCCCTGGCTGGGCCTGCCGGCAGCGTTCACGGCGCCGGGGGCGGCGCAGGAGCTCGTGGCCAGCCTGCGCCCCGACGGCCGCTCCCTGGTGCTGGATGGTTGGCTGCGGTTCGGCCCGGATGCCGAGCCCCAGGCGCTCCTGCCTGCCCCCCCTCCAGGCGATGCGACCGGTGCTGCCTTGCTGGATGCCTTGCAGGCCCAGTCCGACAGCCTGGCGCTCGTGCAACAGCCCGCCGCCTGGCCCGTGCTCTGGCAGCCGCTGCTGGCGGCGGTGTTCCAGGCGCCCGAGGGGTCTTTGCCGGCCCAGGTGGCGGCGGCCGATGCCGGCCCGTTGCTGTGGAGCGAGAGCCGCCAGGGCTGGTTGCTCGGCACCGCCGCCGACCAACCCGATCCCGCTCTGCTCGATGGGGCCCTGACCGCCGAGGGCTTGATTGCCGCCCCCCTGCCCGTTGAGGGCGATGCCAGCGTCCGGGTCTGGACCCGCCTGGAGGCTCCCCAGGGTGGTCGTCGTGCGGCGCGGGCCGAGCCAGACCAGCTGCAGGCCAGCCTGGCCGGTGCCCGCTCCAGCCAGGGGGAGTTGGCCTGGTGGGGCCAGACCCTGGCGGTGCTTCAGGAGCAGCGCGACGCCCGCCAGCCCCCCCGGAAGCGGCTGGAGCAAGTCGCCGCCCTCGACCTGCCCCGGGCGCCACTGCAATGGGCCATGGGCGGCGGGCGGGCCCGGTCTCTGTTGCAGCGCTGGAGCACCTGGCAGCTGCTCTCGGGCTTGGCGGGCCAGCCCCTGGCGCCGGCGGTGCAGGGGCTCAGCCTCGGCTTGGCCGCGGCCCCGGATGCGCCCCCAGGCGGGGGGGCCGGCGTGCACCTCAAGGCGCGACTCGGTTTTGGCTGAGCGCGAACTGCTGCTTTGGCGCCATGGCCTGGCGGAGGAGCGACACCCCGACGTCGCTGATGGGGAGAGGTCTCTCACGCCGGAGGGGATCTGCCGCACAGCGGTGGTGGCCGAGCAGCTGCACCGGCTGCAGCTCGACTGTGACCGGCTGCTGAGCAGTCCCCTGCGCCGGGCGGTGCAGACCGCTGAGCTGGGTGTGGAAGCAGGCCTGGCCGATGGTTTCGCGGTGGACGCCCGCCTGGCCCCAGGCGGCGATCCGCGGCCGCTGCTGCAGCCGGGTTCCTGGCGGCGGTTGGGCCTGGTGGGCCATGAGCCGGATCTCGGCGACCTGGCCTCCAGCCTGCTGGGGGCGCCGGCGGGCACGATCAAGCTGCGCAAGGCAGGAATGGTGTTGCTTCGCCTGGGAGCCTCCGGCATCCGCCTGGAGGCCCTGATCGGCCCTCGGTTGCTGCGGCTACGGCAGCCGTCGCCAGGGTCGCCGTAGGTTCGCCCCATCGACAGCGTCGCGCATGGCAGCAAGCGGACCACAGGCCCCGACCCCTTTTCGTCCGGGGTTGGAAGGGGTGCCGGCCACCCAGTCGTCGATCTGCGACATCGACGGCCTGAAGGGGGTGCTCACCTACCGCGGCTACCCCGTTGATCAACTGGCTGCCCGCAGCACCTTCCTGGAGACCGCCAATCTTTTGATCTGGGGCGAGCTGCCCACGGCGGATCAGCTGCAGGTGTTTGAGCACGAGGTGCAGATGCACCGGCGGGTGAGCTTCCGCATCCGCGACATGATGAAGAGCTTCCCCTCCCAGGGGCACCCGATGGATGCGCTGCAGGCCAGCGCCGCTTCACTGGGGCTTTTTTACTCCCGCCGCGCCCTCGACAACCCCGAGTACATCGTTGGGGCAGTGGTGCGTTTGCTGGCCAAGATCCCCACAATGGTGGCGGCTTTCCAGCTGATCCGCAAAGGCCAGGATCCGATCCAGCCCCGCGACGACCTGGCCTACGCAGCCAATTTTCTCTACATGCTCACGGAGCGGGAGCCCGATCCCCTGGCGGCCCGCATCTTTGATGCCTGCCTGATCCTGCACGCCGAGCACAGCCTCAACGCCAGCACCTTCAGTGCCCGTGTGACGGCCAGCACCCTCACCGATCCCTACGCGGTGGTGGCTTCTGCGGTGGGCACGCTGGCGGGCCCCCTTCATGGCGGCGCCAACGAAGACGTGCTGGAGATGCTGGAGAGCATCGGCACCGACGATCAGGTGGAGCCCTGGCTCGATCGGGCCATCGCCGGCAAGCAGAAGATCATGGGCTTCGGCCACCGGGAGTACAAGGTCAAGGACCCCCGGGCCGTGATCCTGCAGAAACTGGCCGAGGAGCTGTTCGATCGCTTCGGCCACGACCCGATGTACGACCTGGCCCGCAAGCTCGAGGAGGCCGCCGCCGATCGCCTGGGCCCCAAGGGCATCTACCCCAATGTCGACTTCTATTCCGGCCTGGTGTACCGCAAGCTCGGCATCCCGGAAGACCTGTTCACGCCGATCTTCGCCATTGCCCGCACGGCTGGCTGGCTGGCCCACTGGAAGGAGCAGCTGGGGGCCAACCGCATCTATCGCCCGACCCAGATCTATACCGGCTCGACCGGGCGAGACTGGCAGCCGATTGGTGCCCGCTAAATTGCCCCCATCTGAGCTGCCGTCATGGTGACCAACACGGCTCCAGGCCTGGATCTGGAAGCCAGCTTCGAGCAGGCCCTGCAAGGCCTCGGGCTGAGCCCTGGAGCGGCCCATCTGCTTTGGCTGCCCCTGCCGATGGTGCTGGTGCTTGTGGCCGCCGTGGTGGGGGTGCTGGTGAACGTGTGGCTGGAGCGCAAGATCTCCGCCGCCGTGCAGCAGCGCATCGGCCCGGAATACGCCGGTGCCCTCGGCGTGCTGCAGCCGATCGCCGACGGCATCAAGCTCGTCTTCAAGGAAGACATCATCCCGGCCAAGGCCGATGGCCTGCTCTTCACCCTGGGGCCGGTGCTGGTGCTGATCCCGGTGATCCTCAGCTGGCTGGTGGTGCCCTTCGGGCAGCACCTGCTGATCAGCAACGTGGGCATCGGCATCTTTCTGTGGATCTCACTCAGCAGCATCCAGCCGATCGGCCTGCTGATGAGTGGCTACGCCTCCAACAACAAGTATTCCCTGCTGGGCGGCCTGCGTGCGGCGGCCCAGTCGATCAGCTACGAGATCCCCCTCGCTTTGGCGGTGCTGGCGGTGGTGATGATGAGCAACTCGCTCAGCACTGTCGACATCGTCGACCAGCAGACCGGTGCGGGCATCCTCAGCTGGAACATCTGGCGCCAGCCGGTGGGCTTCGTGATCTTCTGGATCTGCGCCCTGGCTGAATGTGAACGCCTGCCCTTTGACCTGCCGGAGGCCGAAGAGGAGCTGGTGGCCGGCTACCAGACCGAGTATTCCGGCATGAAATTCGCCCTTTTCTATCTGGGCAGCTACATCAATCTGGTGCTCTCGGCCCTGCTGGTGTCCGTGCTTTATCTGGGCGGCTGGGGCTTCCCGATTCCGGTGGAGTGGCTGGCCGGTTGGCTGGGCCAGCCGATCGATGCCCCGTTGGTGCAGCTGATCACCGGCTCGGTTGGGATCGTCATGACCGTGCTCAAGGCCTACCTGCTGGTGTTCCTGGCGATCCTGCTGCGTTGGACCACCCCGCGGGTGCGGATCGACCAGCTGCTCGATCTGGGCTGGAAGTTTCTGCTGCCGATTGCCCTGGTCAACCTGTTGATCACGGCGGCCCTCAAGCTCGCCTTCCCGATGGCCTTCGGCGGATGACGGGCCGTTGGCCCACCCCCGGGCGCCAGCCCATTTCCAAACCAGCCATCATGGGCTGACCATTTCCGCCCGCATTCCCCCTCAGAGCCAGCTCCATGTTTGGGTTCCTCAAGAAAGTCGGTGACTACACCCGCGATGCGGTGGGTGCGGCCCAGTACATGACCCAGGGTCTGGCGGTGACCTTCGATCACCTGCGGCGACGGCCGGTCACCGTCCAGTACCCCTACGAGAAACTGATCCCCTCGGAGCGCTACCGCGGCAGGATCCATTACGAATTCGACAAGTGCATCGCCTGCGAGGTGTGCGTTCGGGTGTGTCCGATCAACCTGCCAGTGGTCGACTGGGTGATGAACAAGGCCACCAAGAAGAAGGAGCTGCGCAACTACTCGATTGATTTCGGGGTGTGCATTTTCTGCGGCAACTGCGTGGAGTATTGCCCCACCAACTGCCTGTCGATGACCGAGGAGTACGAGCTGTCCACCTTCGACCGCCACAGCCTCAACTACGACAACATCGCGTTGGGTCGTCTTCCCACCAGCGTGACCAGCGACCCGGCGGTGCTGCCGCTGCGGGAGCTGGTCTACCTGCCCAAGGGAGTGATGGATCCCCATGGTGTTCCCGACACCGCCCCCCGCGCAGGCAAACTGCCTGAGCAGGTGCTCGAAACCCTCCCGAAAGCCGATCCCAAGGCTTCCGTCCAGCCCACCGGAGACGCTTCATGACCATCGCCTCCACCACTCAGCTGATCAGTTTTGTGGCACTCTCCGCCACGCTCGTGCTCGGTGCCCTCGGTGTGGTGCTGCTGCCCAACATCGTCTATTCCGCCTTCCTGCTGGGCGGGGTGTTTCTGTCGGTGGCGGGTCTGTATCTGCTCCTCAACGCCAGTTTCGTGGCGGCAGCCCAGGTGCTCGTCTACGTGGGCGCGGTCAACGTGCTGATCCTGTTTGCGATCATGCTCGTCAACAAGAAGGAGAACCTGGCGGCCATTCCGGGCCTGGGGTTGCGCCGTCTGTTGTCGGGAGCCGTCTGCGGTGGTCTGTTTGTCCTGCTGATCCGGGTGGCCTTCACCACGCCCTGGGCCCTGCCTGGTCCCGAGCCTGTTGGCGAAGAGGCGACGATCCGGATCGGCGAACACCTGTTCAGTGACTACCTGCTCCCCTTCGAGCTGGCGTCGGTGTTGCTGTTGATGTCGATGATCGGGGCGATCGTGCTGGCGCGCCGTGATGTGCTCAGCAGTGATGTGATCACCGGGGAGGCGGTCGATCAGGGCCTGATCGAGAAGGAGCGCACGCCCTTGCTCCTGGAAAAATCTCCCCGCTGAGGGCGTTTGATCCAACGACCGCTTCTGCCCCCTCTCCGGCTTCATCCAGTCGGCGCCGTCCCAACCGCTCCCCCATCCCCCTAGCCCCATGGAGATCACCGTTCCCAGCACGATTCCTCTTCAGGCTTTTCTGGCTTTGGCGGCCGTGTTGTTCTGCACGGGAGTCTGGGGTCTGATCAACAGCCGCAATGCGGTTCGGGTGCTGATGAGCATCGAGCTGATGCTCAATGCCGTGAACATCAACCTGATGGCGTTCTCCAGCTATCTCGACGGCCAGCTGATTCGGGGTCAGGTGTTCGCCATTTTCGTGATCACCGTGGCGGCAGCGGAAGCGGCCGTGGGCCTGGCGATCCTGCTGTCTCTCTACCGCAACCGGGAAACGGTCGATATGGAGCGCTTCAACCTGCTGCGCTGGTAGCCGCCCCTCCCCCCATGCGGCTTGAGAGGGTCTGGGTGATTTCACGGTCGGGCAGTCAGGCTGCCCATCGTCAGGCCAAGCGCTGCGCGGAGGACCTCGCGAACCAGGGCGTGCATGTGGTGGTGGCCTCCAGTGGCCTGGCTCGCAACCCCTTCCCCGGCCTGCTCGCCACTGAGGCTCACCTGCCTGATCTGGCTCTGGTGCTGGGCGGCGATGGCACGGTTCTCGGTGCCGCCCGTCATCTGGCCCCCCTTGATGTGCCGATCCTCAGCTTCAATGTGGGAGGCCACCTGGGGTTCCTCACCCACGATCGCCGCTTCCTGCGCCTCAGCGACGATGCCGGCAAGGCGGAGGAGGAGAGCCTCTGGGAGCGGCTGCGCAATGACCGTTTCGCCCTGGAGCGTCGGATGATGTTGCAGGCCCACATCGACCGCGGCGATGGAGTGGACCAAGCTGATGGTCCCCACCTGGCCCTCAACGATTTCTATTTTCGCCCCTGCCTCGACGAGGTCTCTCCCACGTGCGTGCTTGAGCTGGAGATCGACGGCGAAGTGGTGGACCAATACCGCGGTGATGGACTGATCATTGCCACCCCCACCGGCTCCACTGGCTATGCCATGGCTGCCGGTGGGCCGATCCTTCACCCCGGCATCGAGGCCATCGTGGTCAATCCGATCTGCCCGATGAGCCTGTCCAGCCGGGCCGTGGTGGTGCCGCCGCGGGCCCAGCTGTCCGTGTGGCCCCTGGGGGAAACCAGCCGCCGGGTGAAGCTCTGGAAAGATGGCGCCCATGCCACGGTGCTGGAGCCGGGGGATCGGGCCGTGGTGGAGCGCAGTCCCCATCCCGCTCTCCAGGTGCTGCTTGAGCAGAGCCCGTCGTACTACCGCACTCTCACCCATAAGCTGCACTGGGCCGGCAGCCTCACGGCTGTGGAGCCTTCCCACAATTAGGGCCTCCCCCAACTCAGCTTTCTTCCCACTGAGCAGTGCCATGGCCCTGGAAATCGAGCGGCGCTTTCTGGTGCGGGGTGACGTGTGGCGCCGGCACATCCGCTGGCAGGCCCATTTGCAGCAGGGCTATCTGGCGGCGGGCGCCGACGGCTTCACCGTGCGGGTTCGCTGCGCCAAGGGGTTGCCCGCCGTGGCCGGAGCCTGGCTCACCCTCAAGGCGCGATCAGGCGGACTGCCCCCGGCGGCAGATGTGTTGCCGGAGGGCCTGGTGCGCCAGGAATTTGAGTACTCCATTCCCGACGGCGATGCCCAGGCCCTGCTGGCGCTGGCCCCTCAGCGGCTCAGTAAATGGCGCTACGGCCTGGATCTGCCTGGTGGTGAGTGGGTGCTGGATGTGTTTGAGGCGGGCAATGCTCCGCTCGTGGTGGCTGAGGTGGAACTGGCGCCCACCATTTGGGAGCGGGGCCTGCCGGAGCTGGAGCTCCCTGCCTGGTGCGTCCTTGAGTTGACTGGCCGCCACGAACTCAGCAATGCGGCACTGGCGCGGTCCCCCCTGGTGGATTGGCCGGAGGCCCAACGGCGGCAACTGCTTGAAGCCTTAAAGTGAATCTGAAAAAATTCGAAAGAAGCCTGCGTGACCGGTCTCTACGACAACCTGGGCATGCTGCGCTTCGCAGGGCGTGATCAGGCCGACTGCCTGGCCTATGCCGAGCTGTTCGGTCTTGGGGTCGATGGTTACAGCCTGGCGGCCCTTGCCGATGATGAAACCTTCCCCCCGGAGGCGGCCCCGGCGCTCTGAGCGTCAGCAGATCTGAGCGTCAGGTCGTCGGAGCCTTTTTGCCGTCGAGCGAGCAGCAGTTGAAGCCATCCCGGCAGATCTTGCCGTTGTCCATGGCCCAATTCAGCAGGGCTACCCTGTTTTTGGCGCCCGTCTTCGTGAAGATGTTGCTCACGTGGTTGTCCACGGTGCGCTTGCTGATGGTCAGCGCGGCAGCAATCTCCTGGTTGGTGAGCCCCTGGGCCACCAGTTCGATGATCTCGATTTCCCGCTCCGAGAGGTCTTGACGGCCCTGGCCCGGTGAGCGACCTGTGGAGCGATCGGAATCCATCGGCCCAGGCCGCAGGCTGAGCCCCACTGTAGGCAGGGCGTTGTTCCATGATGGGCCTGAGAAGAACGGTTCGGCTTGCTGCTTCAACAGGCCCTGGCCAGCGGAAAACCAGCCCTCACCGCCGAGGTGATGCCGCCTCGAGGTGGAGATCCCTCCCGCACCCTGGAGGCCGCGGGTGCCCTGCGGGGCTGGGTGCATGCCGTGAATGTCACCGACGGCAGCCGTGCCGTCATGCGGATGAGCAGTCTGGCCATGTGCCGCCTGCTGCTGGATGCGGGGATTGAGCCCGTGTTGCAGCTGGCCTGCCGCGACCGCAACCGCATTGCCCTGCAGGCCGATCTGCTGGGTGCCCATGCCCTGGGCCTGCGCAATCTGCTCTGTCTCACCGGCGATCCGGTACGGGCCGGGGACCAGCCTGGAGCCCGGCCGGTGAATGAGCTGGAGGCGGTGCGGTTGCTGCAGCTGGTGCAGCAGTTCAATGCCGGCCAGGATCCGGTGCAGGGGCCGTTGCCCGACGGACCCACCGCCCTGTTTGCGGGTGCCGCCGCCGATCCCCAGTCACCCAGCTGGAGTGGTCTCGGGAGCCGACTGAAGCGCAAAAAGCAGGCCGGAGCGCGCTTCGTGCAAACCCAGATGGTGATGGACGCCGAAGCCCTCAAGCGCTTTGTCGGCGAGCTTGCTGCCCCCCTGGAGCTACCGGTGCTGGCAGGGGTGTTTCTGCTCAAGTCGGCCCGCAATGCGGCCTTCATCAATCGGGTGGTGCCGGGGGCCAACATCCCCCAGGCGGTGATTGACCGGCTGGCGGCAGCGGCCAATCCGGCCGACGAAGGTGTGGCGATCGCGGCGGAACAGGTGGCTGATTATCTGCAGATCGCCCAGGGTGTGCACCTGATGGCGATCAAAGCCGAGGAGCGGATTCCAGCGATCCTGCAGCAGGCCGGTCTTGCCCCGCTGCAGCCTGTTTCGATGGCGGGTTCGCTGGCGGTTTAATTGGTGTTGCTCAGGGCCAGGTCGGTGCCGAGCAGTTCGGCCATGGCCTTCTGCTGGGGCGAGGGAGCCAGCACATCCTGACGGCGTACGTCGGTGATCAGCCAGTCGAGTGCCGCCTCCTGCAGGTCGAAGTGGTCGCCGTTGCGGTCGACGCAGTAGCGCCCAAACACCAACTTCTCCACCAGCCGCACACCAGCACCGATGCGGGAGTAGTCAAAAATGATCGAGTTGTCGATCGTGGCCCCTTCGCAGATGTGGCAGTTGGGGCCGATCATCGCCGGGCCGATGATCGTGGCGCCGTTCTCGATCCGGGTCATGCCGCCCACATAGATGGGGCCGGTCACATTGATCTTTTCCCAGTCGGCCGCCACATTGAGACCGGCGAACACCCCCGGGCGTACTTCCTTGCCGGGAATCTGCACCTGGCGCACCTGGCCCTGAAGCACCCCGCGGATCGCCTGCCAGTAGTCGGGCACCTTGCCAATATCCACCCACTCAAATTCCATCGGCAGGGCGTAGAAGGCCGCCCCGGCTTCCACCAACTTGGGGAAGAGGTCGGAGCCGATGTCGAAGGGCTGGTCACTCGGAACAAAGTCGAGCACTTCGGGCTCAAAGATGTAAATACCAGTGTTGATCATGTCGCTGGCGGCTTCGTCAACCGACGGCTTTTCCTGGAAGGAGCGCACCCGACCGGCGTCATCGGTGACCACGACCCCGTAGCTGCTGACCTGGTCTTTGGGGACCCGCTTGGTGATCAGGCTGGCCATGGCTCCATTGGCCTTGTGGCGCTGCACCGCTTCGCTGAGATCCAGGTCGATCAGGGCATCGCCGCAGAGGACCACAAAGGTGTCGTCGAAGAAGCGCTGGAAGTTCTGAATTTTTTTGAGGCCTCCGGCTGAGCCCAGGGCGTCGCCGATCAGCTCGCCGTCTTCAATCCGGCCTTCAAAGCTGTAGGCGATCTCCACGCCGAAGCGCTGGCCATCGCGGAAGTAGTTCTCGATCTCCTCAGCCAGATGGGAGACGTTCACCATGATTTCGGTGAAACCGTGCTCCCGGAGCAACTCCAGCAGAAACTCCATCACGGGTTTCTGCATGATCGGGATCATCGGCTTGGGAATGGTGTGCGTGATGGGACGCACCCGTGTTCCCTTGCCAGCCGCCAGGATCATCGCCTTCATTGGCGTTTGCTCACATCTGTCGGAGTCCCCAGCTTAGTCGGCCTGGTCAGGCTGCCCGCAGCGCCGCGGCCGCCCCGAGCTCTGGCACGAGGGGCAGTTGGCGGCTTTCGCCGGCGCCAAGCAGACGCCGGAGCCGCAGCGGCCCGAACAGCCCACCCTGTTGGTCAAGGTCCACCTTGCCCTGGTGGCAGAGAAACAGCAGCGCCCAGAACACGCCCACCCGATCGCGGTCCAGGTCGGCGTCGGCGCACAGCGCCTCCACGTTGGCGGCCCAGTCCTGCACCAGCTCGTTGAACGGGGCCCAGTCATGGGCTGGTTCCCAGCTCAGCAAGAACTGGCTCAGGGCGGCGGTGGTTTCAGGGAGTTTTTCCCGGTGGGCCAGGGCGGCCACCTGTTCGATCGCGGCGCGTTCGCTGTAGCGCTTGGGGCGGTGGCGCTGACGGGTGCGGCCCTCATCCTGCTCCAGCCGCTCGGCGATGTCCTCCAGCTGGCGGATCAACTCCCCCAGGGTGACGGGGCGCTGCAGGGGAGGGGGGGCCACGGGGCGGCGCCAGAGGTGCCGTTCCGGCCGCTGCGGCAATTCCATGACGGGGCTCACCAACCAGCCCTGGCCATCGGCGTCGAAGTCAAAGCCGAAGTCCTGGTCGTCGAGAGGTTCCGGCGGGAAGGTGGCCGCCTCGAGCACCTCGGCTTTGAGGCTCACCAGCACCGAAGCGGCCAGGAAGGCCTCGCTGGTTTCGGCCAGATCCTGCTCGTAGCTGCCGCCTCGGCCCGCTCCCGCAGCGGCCACCAGACGCGGCACTGCGATGCGCTGGCGCAGTTGGTCCAGGAAACCATCCACCACGGCGATCACGTCCACGTCCCACGGGTCGAGTTCGCCCCGCTCCGCTGCGTCCTGCAGCAGACGGATGGCCAGCCTGGCGCCTCCTTCAGCCAATCCGCGCGATCTACCAATGCGTCCAGGAGTCACGCTACCGGTAATGCCAGAGCCCGGCCAGCAGGGCCGTCCCAGCACTACCGGCGGGGCCGTGCTGGGGGCTCTCAGCTCACCGACGCTCAGCTCACCGACACAGTCATCGACTCGCTGCCCCCGGCCGCTTCGGACGGGCCGGATTCACTGGGAGCTGAACTCTGGCCGGCGGCTGGCAGCAGACCCAGCTGGGCATCGACGGTGGCCCGGTAGCGCTGGAGGTCGTTCTCCAGCTCCTGGATCCGCACCTGCTGGGCGGCAAATTCGCTCTGGTTCTGCAGTGCCTCCACCTTGCGGACAACGCCGGTCCACACCGCGAACACCCAGGCTGCGGTGGCGCCGATGCCGCCCACCACCAGCAGTAGGGCCGCCAGCGGCAGGGTGCCGCTCAGTCCGGGCAGGAAGTGGACGGTGGTGGGGGCTGTGTTCTCCAGCGTGAACATCACCGTGGCCAGGCCAAAGCTGAAGATCAGCAGAAAATTCAGCTGTTTCATCGCGGGGTCCTTCGGGGTCGTCGCGGTGGAGCGGCGGGTGGCGCGGAGCTCCTGGGCGGACCAGGAGCGTAAGGAGCGCAGCTGGGGGCGGGACGCACCGCCGTCGATCCGCACAGTTTTGTTACCGCGCTGCGCTATTGCTGAACCCTGTCGGTGCCGAACAGAGGGGCTGCTGGCTCAGGCCGGCAGGGCTGGGGCCACCAGCAGGGGTTGGCGGATCAGATCGCCCGGCGGTGGCTGGATCACCTTGGCCAGCGCCGTGGTTTCCCGCTGCACCAGGGCCTCGATCGAGGCGCGGTAGGTGTCGGTCATGATCCGGGGATAGAGGCCGATGCCCACGATCGGCACCAGCAGGCAGCTCACCACGTAGATCTCCCGCGGTTCGGCATCCACCAGATGGGTGTGGGAGGCCAGCTCGGCGTTTTCCTTGCCGAAGAAGATCTCCCGCAGCATCGAGAGCAGGTAGATCGGCGTGAGGATCACGCCCACCGCTGCCAGCGCCGCCATGACGATGCGGAAGCTCAGGGAGTAGGCCTCGCTGGTGACGAAGCCGGTGAACACCATCAGCTCGCTGACGAAGCCGCTCATGCCGGGCAGAGCCAGGGAGGCGAGGGAGCAGATGGTCCAGAGCGCGAACATCTTGCGCATCTTCTGGCCAACCCCGCCCATCTCATCGAGCTGCAGGGTGTGGGTGCGGTCGTAGGTGGCGCCCACCAGGAAGAACAGGCTGGCGCCGATCAGGCCGTGGCTGATCATCTGGAGCATGGCACCGCTGGTGCCGAGGGCACTGAAGCTGCCGATACCGATCAGCACGAAGCCCATGTGGCTGATCGAGCTGTAGGCGATCTTGCGTTTGAGGTTGCGCTGGGCGAACGAGGTGAGCGCGGCATAGATGATGTTCACCACCCCCAGCACCACCAGCAGCGGTGCGAACTGGGCATGGCCTTCCGGCAACAGCTGCACGTTGAAGCGCAGTAGGGCATAGCCGCCCATCTTGAGCAGGATGCCGGCCAGCAGCATGTGCACCGGTGCGGTGGCCTCGCCGTGGGCATCGGGCAGCCAGGTGTGCAGCGGCACGATCGGCAGCTTCACCCCGAAGGCGATCAGCAGGCCGGCGTAGGCGAAGAGCTGGAACTTCGTGGAGAAGTCCTTGGCCATCAGGGCTGTGTACTCGAAGGTGGGGGTGCCACCGCCGTAGAAGGCCATCGCCAGGCCCACCACCAGGATGAACAGCGAGCTGCCGGCCGTGTAGAGGATGAACTTGGTGGCTGCGTACTGGCGCTTCTTCCCCCCCCAGATGGCGAGCAGCAGGTAAACCGGCAGCAGCTCCAGCTCCCAGGCCAGGAAGAACAGCAGCATGTCCTGCACGGCGAACACCGCGATCTGGCCGCCATCCATGGCCAGCAGCAGGAAATAGAAGAGCTTCGGCTTGAAGGTCACCGGCCAGGCCGCCAGGGCCGCCAGGGCCGTGATGAAGCTGGTGAGCAGGATCAGCGGCATCGAGATGCCGTCGGCGCCCACCGACCAGGCCAGGCCCAGGCTGGGCAGCCACTGCACGCGCTCCACCAGCTGCAGCCCCTCAACAGAGGGGTCGTAGCCGTTCAGGTAGCCCCCCACCGTCAGCAGGAAGGTGGTCAGGGTGATTCCCAGCGCGTACCAGCGCACCCGCTTGCCGTCGCCGGCATCGGGAATGAAGGGGATCAGCAGGGCGGCGGCGATCGGAAACAGGATCGACGCGCTCAACCAGGGGAAGGGCACGAACCAGGCCTCACCGTTTGGCCGGAGTGTAGAAATTCCAGCCGGTCTGTCCCAGTTGTGATGCGGGGAGTCACACAGACCGTTGGTTCTTTGCGCGCCCTTCGTCGTGCTGGCGTCACGCGCTGCGCGCTCACGCCGCCAGCACGACGAAGGGCGCGCAAAGCGGGGAGAGGGCTCTGAGCGCTCGTGGGAGGTGGCCGGTGCGGTGCCGACCCCTCTGCGGTGTGAGGCTCGCTGGGCTGAGCGCGCGAGGCCGTGTTGGACGCGCAGCGTCCGCAACGGCCGACCCGATCACCCCAGCGAGCCGAACAAGACGACCAGGGCGATGACGCCGCCGAACACGATCAGGGCATAGAACTGAGCCCGGCCCGTTTCGAAGTATTTGAGACCCTCGCCGCTGCCGAGGGTCACCAGGCCTGTGAGGTTGACGACCCCATCGACCACCTTGGAGTCGACCTCCAGCACCTGGCGGGCCAGCTTGCGGCTGCCCTGCACGAACAGCTTGTCGTTGATGGCGTCGAGGTACCACTTGTTGGCCAGAAAGGCGTTGACGGCCGGGAATCGAGCCGCCACAGCGCTGCCCAGATCGAGTTTGTGCAGGGCATAGGCCAGCACAGCCACGCTGATGCCGGCCACGGAGATGCCCACCGAGGCTCCGGCGAGGGGCAGGAATTCTCCCCAGCTGAAGTGCTCCGCCACCTCGGCGGCCTCCTGGGGATCCAGCAGATTGCCGAAGCGGCTGTTCCACGGGGTGCCGAGCAGGCCGATCAGCACCGATGGCACCGCCAGCACCGCCAGGGGCAGGGCCATCTGCCAGCCGGATTCGTGGGGATGCTCAGCGTGGCTATGGCCATGGTCGTCGCCGTGGTCGTCGGCGGTCTTACCGGCGGCCGCCAGCAGCTGGGCCGCCATTGCTTTGTCGCCGCCGCGGAAACTGCCCTCAAAGGTGAGGAAGTACAGCCGGAACATGTAGAAGGCCGTCATGCCGGCGGTGATGAAGCCCGCCACCCACAGGATCGGGAACTGGCCGAAGGCCACCCCCAGGATTTCGTCCTTGCTCCAGAAGCCCGCCAGGGGGGGAATCCCGCTGATGGCGATGCAGCCGATGAAGAAGGTGGTGCTGGTGATCGGCATGAACCGGCGCAGGCCGCCCATCAGGCGCATGTCCTGGGCCAGCACCGGCTCATGGCCCACCACCTCTTCCATGGCGTGGATCACCGAGCCGGAGCCCAAAAACAGCATCGCCTTGAAGAAGGCGTGGGTGACGAGGTGGAACATGCCGGCAACCGGGGCGCCGCAGCCCATGGCCAGCATCATGTAGCCCAGCTGGGAGACGGTGCTGTAGGCCAACCCCTTCTTGAGGTCCATCTGGGTGAGGGCGATCGAGGCCCCCAGAAACAGGGTGATCGTGCCGATCACCGCAATCGTGGCCTGCACCGCCGGGAAGGGCGCGTAGACCGGCTGCAAGCGCGCCACCAGGAACACGCCGGCGGCCACCATCGTGGCGGCGTGGATCAGGGCCGAGATCGGCGTGGGGCCCTCCATGGCATCGGGCAGCCACACATGCAGGGGGAACTGGGCCGATTTGGCCATCGGGCCCATGAACACCAGCAGGCACAGCAGGATCGCCGCGGCGTTGGAGAGGCTGCCGCCAGCCACGGCCTCCTGCAGCCGGCTGCCGATCTCCTCAAAGCCGAAGCTGCCGGTGGCCCAGAACAGGCCGAGGATCCCCAGCAGCAGGCCGAAGTCGCCCACCCGGTTCACCACAAAGGCTTTCTGGGCGGCATTGGCGGCGCCGTCGCGGTCGTACCAGAAGCCCACGAGCAGGTAGGAGCACATGCCCACCAGCTCCCAGAACACATAGATCTCCAGCAGGTTGGGGCTGATCACCAGGCCCAGCATCGAGCTGCTGAACAGGGCCAGATAGGTGAAGAAGCGCACATAGCCCTTGTCGTGGGCCATGTAGCCATCGGAGTAGACCATCACCAGCACGGCGATGGTGGTGACGAGCGACAGCATCACCGCCCCCAGGGCATCCACGCGGAAGCCCATCTGCAGGTTGAACGTGCCGGCGCTGGCCCAGTTGAACAGCACTTCGGTGGGGCCTGCCCCCGCCAGCTGCTGGGCCAGCACGGCGTAGCTGAGCACCGCGGCGGCCCCCACGCAGCTGATCAGCAGCCAGGCCACGGGTTTGCGCAGCCGGTTGACGGTGCGGTTGAAGCTGATCAGCCCCAGGCCTGTCAAACAGGCTCCGGCCAGGGGCAGCACCGGGATCAACCAGGCGAGTTCGGCGGCTGACGGCATGCGGCGCAGGCTGGTTGGGGGAAGTGTAGGCAGCCGTTCAGGTTGGGCCCAGCCCTGTGCGGGGGCGCCCATCCAAAGGCCCCGGCTCAGTCGCTGTGGTCAGATCAGGCCAGCCAGTGGCCCAGGGCCGACCGGGAGAAGGCGGTGGCCCCCAGGCCGATGAAGCGGTGGGCCCACCAGAACACCCCCACGGCAATGACGATGCCCAGCTGGGCCGGCCGCAGGAATTCGGAGAGCACCAGCTGCTGGCGGCCGTCCAGCACGGCTTTGAAGGGAACCACCGAGGTGCTGGCCCTGAGCTCCTCGAAGGCGGCACCGAAGCGGTTGGCCAGGCGCCGGTCGCCGTTCCACACCGCAAACAGGTGGTGGGCGATCAGGCCGGCGCAGGTGGCCACCATGAAGCTGCTGCCGATCCAGAGCAGGTGGGTGGCGCACCAGAGGATCTGGCCGACGGCCTGGGGGTGGCGGCTGATGCGGATGATCCCCGTTGCATAAAGGCGCACCTGGGGCTTCAGCACCGCCGGGATCTCCAGCAGGTTGTAGGTGGCCGGATACAGGAACAGGAAGCTGATCGCCGTGCCCACCCACACCACCGGGATGATCCAGGGTTGGTCCTGGAGGTTCCAGAGCCGAAGGCCGTCGTAGCGGTGGGCCAGGAAGTAGCCGATCACCACCACCGCTGAGGGAATGCTCACGGCGGCAAACAACAGGCGCCAGGCGCGCTCCCCGATCCGTTCCACGCCCCAGGCCCGCAGCGACGCGCCGCCGCTGTGGATCACGGCGAAGGCCAGCAGCAGGCCGAGCATCACCGAGCTGCTGTGGTGGAGGGAGCTGGGGGGCACAGGTCCGGATGGGGAGTTGTGAAGTTGACGATTCTCGCTGCCCAACTTCCCCCCTAGAGTTTTCTCCTCGCCAGCCGGCAGGCCCAGGCCCACCCAGGCAACCCGATGGCAGATCTGCCCTTCACCCTTGATCAGCTCCGCATCCTGCGGGCCATCGCTTCAGAGGGCAGCTTCAAGAAAGCGGCCGACAGCCTCTATGTGACCCAACCGGCGGTCAGCCTGCAGATCCAGAACCTGGAGAAGCAGCTCAGTGTCAGCCTGTTCGATCGCGGCGGGCGCAAGGCTCAGCTCACCGAAGCCGGCCACCTGCTGCTGAGCTACTGCGACCGGATCCTCAGTCAGTGCCAGGAGGCCTGCCGTGCCCTCGAGGATCTGCACAATCTCCGCGGCGGCTCCCTGATCGTCGGCGCCAGTCAGACCACCGGCACCTATCTGATGCCGCGGATGATCGGCCTGTTCCGCCAGAAGTATCCGGAGGTGGCGGTGCAGCTGCAGGTGCACAGCACCCGCCGCACGGGCTGGAGCGTGGCGAATGGTCAGGTGGATCTGGCCATTATCGGCGGCGAGCTGCCCACCGAGCTGGGCGAACTGTTGCAGGTGGTGCCCTACGCCAGCGACGAACTGGCCCTGGTGCTGCCGGTGAAGCATCCCCTGGCCCGCCTGCCCGAGCTCACCAAGGACGACCTCTACCGGCTGGGCTTTGTCTGCCTGGATGCCCAGTCGACCACCCGCAAAATGGTCGACCAGCTGCTGGCCCGTTCCGGCCTGGATGTGGGCCGCCTCAAGATCGAGATGGAGCTCAACTCCTTTGAGGCGATCAAAAATGCCGTGCAGTCGGGGCTGGGGGCTGCGTTCCTGCCGGTGGTGTCGATCGAGCGGGAGCTTTCAGCCGGCACGCTGCACCGCCCTCAGGTGGCTGATCTGCTGGTGCGCCGCCAGCTGAAGTTGATCACCCACCCGGCCCGCTACTGCTCGCGGGCCGCCGATGCCTTCCGCAAGGAGGTGCTCCCGGTGTTCGCCAGCCCCGACAGCCCCCTGCGCAGGCCGCTGCAGCAGGAGACCCCTGCCGCTGCCACTCAGAACTGATCGGCCTCGGGGGTGACGCCCACCGTGTCATCAGCGACGCCCTTGGTGAGGAATTTGTTCTGGCTGGTGTCGGTCTGGTAAACGCAGCGCACGATCGGCTTGTCTTTCACGGAGCCGATGTAGGCAAAGGTGTTCATGCGCTGCTTGCACTGGCGCATCTGCTCGTTGGTGACGGCGCCTTCCTTCTGCAACACGCTCCAGTTTTCCCGCCGGATCACGCAGCCGGCCTTGAGCTCGGGCTGGGTCACGAAGCTGGAACTGGGGTTCATGGTGGTGTAGAGCTCCACGTCCATCACGAAGGCGCTGGCGCCCCACTGACGGCAGAACTCGGGATCGGGCACGGCCATGTCGAGCTGCTGGCTGCTGGCGATGTTGCCCTGGTCGCCCTGGGTGGTGCTGGAGATGGCGGTGCCGATGCCGATCCCCACGACCAGCACGCCGGCCAGGATCGCCAGGGTGCCCACGTTGAACTGAAAGGGGCCGCTGCCACCGGGGCTGTTGCCACCGGGGCCACCTCCCGGAGCGCCCTTGCCTCCACCCCCGCTGCGCCCAGCTGACCGCCGTGGTTCGCCGCGTCCGTAGGACTCAGGGCCATAGCGGTCGTCATCAAAGCGCTCCTCGGCATACCGACCGCTGCTGGATCGGTTGCCGCCGTAGCGGCCATTGCCGTAGTCGGACGGGCGGGAGCGGCTCACAGGGTTTCGGTGCTGCGGGGCAGGCCCATGGAGTAGTTGAGCACCCGGGCATCCGGGTTGTAGCGAAGCTCTCCGGCCTGCAGAAGCTGGCGGATCAGGCCCTCGAGCTCCGAGCCGATCTGGCGCAGGTTGTATTCGGTGAGGTCGGCGCCGGCGTGGGCCTCCACCAGCTCCCGGAAATGGTTCTGCACCTTGGCCAGCACAGGGCCGTCCCAGAGGAATTCGTTGTCTGGATCCACATCCATGGTGAGTTGGCCCGGATCGGCCACCAGATCGCCGTTCTCGACCCGGGCTGTGAACAGCCGCACGTGACGGGTGGTGGATTTCAGCAGGGTTGCTGCGTTGGGAGCTTCAGCGGTGAGAGGGTCGGCAGGACTGGAGTCGGCCATGGGGAAGCAGTGACAGGCACCCGATCGGCCAACTCTAGAAACCCCCCAGGCCGCGAAGGTCGGAAGCCCCCCTTTAAGGTTGCCCCTTGTTTCCAGTGTGGGTATGCGCGTCGTCATCGCCGGAGCAGGTCTGGCCGGGTTGTCGTGCGCCAAATACCTCTGTGATGCTGGCCACACTCCGGTGGTCGTTGAGGCCCGCGATGTGCTGGGCGGCAAGGTGGCGGCCTGGCAGGACGAAGATGGCGACTGGTACGAGACCGGTCTGCACATCTTTTTCGGCGCCTACCGCAACATGCGCCAGCTGTTCAAGGAACTGAACATCGAAGACCGTCTGCAGTGGAAGAGCCACTCGATGATCTTCAACCAGAAGGAAACTCCCGGCACCTACAGCCGCTTCGAATTCCCCGACATCCCAGCCCCTTTCAATGGTTTGGCGGCGATCCTCGGCAACAACGACCTGCTCACCTGGCCGGAGAAGATCTCCTTCGGCCTCGGCCTGGTGCCGGCGATCCTCCGTGGCCAGCAGTACGTCGAAGAGTGTGATCAGTACTCCTGGACGGAGTGGCTCAGGCTGCACAACATCCCCGAGCGTGTGAATGACGAGGTCTTCATCGCCATGGCCAAGGCCCTCAACTTCATTGATCCCGATGAGATCTCCAGCACGGTGGTGCTCACGGCGTTGAATCGCTTCCTGCAGGAGAGCGATGGCTCGAAGATGGCTTTTCTGGATGGCAACCCGCCCCAGAGGCTGTGTCAGCCGATTGTGGATTACATCGAGGCCCGTGGTGGGGAGGTGCATCTCAACGCTCCCCTGCGCCAGATCGAGCTCAACGACGACGGCACGGTGAAGGCGTTCCACATCGGCGGCATCAAGGGCCAGGAGCCCCGCACGCTCACGGCCGATGCCTATGTGAGTGCCATGCCGGTGGATCCCTTCAAGCTGCTGCTGCCCGAACCCTGGAAGGAACTTCCCTATTTTGAGAAGCTGAACGGCCTCAATGGCGTGCCGGTGATCAACATCCATCTCTGGTTTGACCGCAAGCTCACCGAGATCGACCATCTGCTGTTCAGCCGCAGCCCGCTGCTGAGTGTCTATGCCGACATGAGCAACACCTGCAAGGAATACGAGGATCCCGAGCGTTCCATGCTGGAGCTGGTGTTCGCCCCGGCCAAGGATTGGATCGGTCGCCCCGATGAGGAGATCGTGGCCGCCACCATGGAGGAGCTGAAGCGCCTGTTCCCGATGCACTTCACCGGCGACGATCAGGCCACCCTGCGCAAGTCGATCGTGGTGAAAACGCCCCTATCGGTTTACAAAACCGTGCCGGGTTGCCAGCAGCTGCGTCCCGATCAGGCTTCGCCGATCCCCAACTTCTTTCTGGCTGGCTGCTACACGATGCAGCGCTACCTGGCCTCAATGGAAGGGGCGGTGCTCAGCGGTAAGCAGTGCGCTCAGGCGATCAGCGGTTCGGCGATGGCCCAGAATTCGCAACGTACCCCTGTGGCAGCCTGAGCGTGGAGGCTTCCGTGAAATCCAGCCTGGATCAGGCCTA
>JBILUH010000107.1:0-3818 GCA_044371095.1 Cyanobium sp. | reverse complement strand
AGGGAAGGGTTCACGTTTCGTGCACCTGTGCGCTCAGGTCGCTCTCGCATGAACTACAAGGCTCCAGGCCATTCGAGCTCATGTCTTTGGCGGATTGGGCTCGGCCCCACTTTCTCAGGAAGCCCTAGGTGAACAGGTTGATCGGATCGTCCGGGGCCACCGTGGCTGCCGCCCGCAAATGGGGCAAGGCCGCTGGTGCGTCGTCCTTCATCAGCAGCAACTGACCCAGGGTGCGCAGGGCAAAGGGATTGCGGGGCTCCAGCACCACCGCCTTCTCCAGCGGGCCTGGGGCCGCCTCGGGATCTTTGTCCCGCAGGGCGGCGATGCCCAGAGCCACCTATGGGGTCTTCCAAGATCTGTACGGGTTTGCCCGCCGCCTGCTCCAGATCCGCCAGCGCCTGGTTGGCGGACGGCAGAAAGTTGCCGGTGGCCGCGGGGACTGGGCTCTGGCATCAATGGCCCGGTCCTGGCGCAGGCAGGCTCAGGGTAGCCAGCGGCCCTGGCCCTGCCTGCTGGCTTTTGGCGGATTCAGCGGCATCTCGATCTCCGCCCCCTGCTCTACCGGGTAGCCCTCCAGCTCCAAGTGCAGATCGCTGCTCACCAGCGTCAGTGGTGGGTCGAGATCAATGGCCTCCATGAACACCATCACCAGGTCTTGCCCCGGCCGGAGGCCATCGGCATGGCGCTTGACGTCCTGCCGGAAGCGCAGGGAGGTGTACTTCTTGATGTCGGGCCGGGCCGAGAGCACGTTGGTGCGCAGGAAGCGGGGATTGCCGTACTCCGTCTCGTTGACGAACAGCACATAGGGCTCATTCCCATCCGGCCCGGGTAGATCGTCCTGGGTGGTGATCTGGAATCCGGGCACGGCGGCGGTTCTCCCTGGGCAATGCATCCAGCATCCGCCATCCGGCCAGGATGGGGCCTTCCCAGCCTCTGCGCTGCATGGAGCCCCCCCGCGGAAGCGATCCCGCCCTGCCCAGTCCGGAAGAGCTGCTGCACCGCAGACGGGCGGTGGGCATCCAGCTCAGTCACTGGCGTCTGTTGCTATGCACCGGCCAGCTGCCCTACGGCCTGCTGATGCTGGCCCAGCTGCTCGACAGCCCAGATGGTGAGCCGCCCCAGCGGCTGCTCGGGATCTGCCGGCGCGGGGCCGACGGCCTGGCCCTGCTGCCGGCGGAGGCCGGTGATGTGTTGCTGCTCTGTCAGGAGTTCCTGGGGGATGGTCCCGCCCTGCCGATGCTGCGGGAGGTGCTGCGCCGCCCCTCTCCACCCACCGTGTTGCTGAGCCTTGGCACCCCCCATCGAGTGGCCATCCGAGACGCCCTGGCCGCGGGGGTGCAGGGGGTGATCAGCCAACGCAACGTGGGCCGCGGCGTAGTGCTCGAGGCCCTCACCCACCTAGCCGCCGGCGGGCTCTACCTCGATAGCGACTGCCAGGCCGTGCTCGACGCCGATGGCCTGACCAGCGCCGAACTCACCGCCCGCGAAGTGGAGATCCTCGCCCTGGTGGCGGAAGGCTGCACCAACCGGCGGATCGGTGAACGGCTCCAGATCGCCGAGGTCACCGCCCGCGACCACGTTCAGCACATCCTGGCCAAGCTCCAGGTGGTCGACCGCACCGCTGCCGCCGTGACCGGCCTGCGCCTGGGCTACCTGCCCTCAGGCCCGGGCTGAGGGCCGAAATCCTTCATCCGCAGGATGCGGCGGGGCGGTGGGTCGGCGAAGGATGGAGGCCCTTCCGCTCCCCCAGCTTCGTGGCGATCACAACCTCATCCGGCATCCTCGTCGACCTGCGTCTCACCAAGCAGTGGAACGGCTCCTTCGACGGCGAGATCCTGCTCACTAACACCTCCGCCAAGCCCATCAGCCAGTGGAGCGTCAGCTTCACCAGCCTCTTTGCCCTGCGCCAGGTGAGCAACTTCTCACTGCAGCAGAGCCAACAGGCCGATGGCACCTGGCTGATCACCCTTGGCCCTCCCCGCTGGGGCACCACCCTGCAGCCCAACCGGGCCAGCCGTTCCTACGTGCAGGGTGCCCTGCCGACCGGCACCCGGCTGGGGAGCCTCAGCTCCAGCGAGGTGCTGCTAACCGGCAGCAGCAGCGGCGGCGGCTCCACTCCTGCGCCGATCCCCACCCCATCACCGACACCCCTACCCACGCCACCTCCGGCGCCGACTCCGACTCCAACTCCCACGCCGCCGCCAGCCCCCACTCCCGGCAACGGCACCACCCCCCTGCCGCCAGGCGGCATCAACTCAGGCAATGGCGCCGATGCCCTCTGGGGCGAGCAGTTCTTCGCGCCCTACGTGGACATGGGCCTCTATCCGGTGCCCGACCTCGATGGCCTCGCCCGCCAGCATGGGGTGGGTCTCTTCACCCTCGGCTTCATCCAGGCCACCCCCTCCGGCGATGCGGCCTGGGCCGGCCTGCAGGCCCTCACCCTCAGCAGCACCAATAGACAGGCCATCGCCTTAAGGGAGGAGATCAACCAGCTGCGCGCGCTGGGGGGTGACGCGATGGTGTCCTTCGGTGGGGCTGCCGGTGTGAGCCTGGCCCAGAAGCTGGCGGCCAGAGGCGCCACCGCCAACGACCTGGCCAACCTCTACCGCCAGGTGGTGGACACCCTTGCCTTGAACCGCATTGATTTCGATATCGAAGGTGCCGCCCTCGCCAACCGGGCGTCTAACCAGCTGCTGGCCAGCGCCTTGAAGCTGCTGCAGCAGAGCCCTCCCGCCCTGGAGATCTGGTACACCCTGCCCGTGATACCCCAGGGTCTCACCGCCAACGGCCTGGCAGTGGTGCGTCAGGCCCTGGCGGCGGGAGTGAAGCTCGATGGCGTCAACATCATGGCCATGAATTACGGCAACGGCGCCGCGCCGCCGTCCCTGAAAACCATGGGCCAGTACGCCATTGATGCCGCCAACGCCAGCTTCAGCCAGCTCAGCGAGCTCCACCGCAGCTTTGGTCTCGGCTTCGGCTGGAACCAGCTCGGCGTTACGCCGATGATCGGCGTGAACGACATCACCAGCGAGGTGTTCACCACCACCGATGCCCAGCTGCTGGAGGATTTCGCCCGTGAGAAGAGCCTCGGCATGCTCTCGATGTGGTCGATCGCCCGCGACAAGGCAGGCCCCCTCGGCCAGTTGGCCAACACCCACAACGGCACCGCTGCCGCCGACGGCAGCTTCAGCGCCATCTGGGGCGACTACGGCACCGATCCGCTGATCGCCGGTGGTCTCACCGGGGGAGCTCCCCCCCTGCCCAGCAGCACCATCGCTGTGGAGGCAACCACCAGCTCTATCGCCGCCAACGCCACCATCGCCGAGCGCTTCCAGCTCGGTTACGCCTGGGGTCGCCAGCTCACCGTCAGCGGTTTCGATCCCCGCCAAGACTTCCTCGACCTCAGGGGCTTCTGGGCAGAAGGCCAGCGGGCCAGGGTGGTGGCATCTCCGGGCGGCGCCAGTGTGCTGCTGGATTTCAACGCCCAGCAGGTGCACCTCCCCGGCGTCGAGCCTGGCGCCCTCACCAGCGCGGTGGTTCAGACCTGGCAGGGCTGACGATGCCGAGTGCCGATGGCGGCGAGTGCTCACCAGCCATCGGCATCAAAATTTCTATATTGGGCACCTCGATAAATCGCAACCCCAGAAGATCCAATCAATGTTTGGACAATTATCAGGGCGCACATATTCGCGTTAGGGAAACTCTGGATAACCCGGCCAATCCACGCGACAATGGCTCTGTGATCGCTGGGCATGGCTGGTTTCATGGGCGGCAAGCAGCTCGGATTCGGTGATTACGAGCAGACCACCGCGAGGAAA
>JBILUH010000015.1:0-48647 GCA_044371095.1 Cyanobium sp. | reverse complement strand
CTGGAGCAGGCGCGCTGGCAGGTCACCCCGGCCCTCAGCCGCCGCGCTGCGGTGGTGGCCGGCGAGCGCTTTCTGGTGCTGGGCGACGCGGCGGGCTACGTGGAGCCCTTCACCGGCGAAGGCATGGCCTGGGCCCTCACGGCCGGCGCAGCGGCGGCGCCGCTGGTGCTGGCGGGGCTGGAGGGCTGGAGCCCAGCGCTGGAGCGGCGCTGGCAGCAGGAGCTGCGCCGGCGGATCGGCCACCGCCAACGGCTCTGCCGCGCTCTGGCCCTGCTGCTGCGCCAGCCGGCGGCCACGGCCCTGGCCTTTGGCCTCAGCCAACACCTGCCGGCCGTCGCTGAGCAGCTGGTGGCCCAGCTGAACCATGTGGCTGTCCCCTCCCTGCAGGTGTCGCCATGCCCCTGAGCATCCGCGGCATCGGCACCGCCGTTCCGCCCCACCAGGTGAGCCAGACCGAAGCCATGGCCCTGGCCGAACGGGTGAGTGCCGACAACGGCAGCCGGGCCGCGCTGGTGCGACGGATCCAGGGCCGCACCCAGGTGCGCCAGCGCGGGAGCGTGCTGGCCACCGGCCACGCCGACCAGCACCCGATCCACGAGCGCCTGCCCTTCTACGGCAGCCAGAGCCCCAGCACGGCCGCCCGCATGGCGGCATTCGCCGACCATGCCGCCCCCCTGGCCCTGGATGCGGTGCGCGGCGCCCTGGCCGATGCGGCGATCGAGGCCCAGCGGATCACCCATCTCATCACCGTGTGCTGCACGGGTTTCCAGGCGCCGGGCCTGGATCTGGCCCTGATCCACCAACTCGGCCTGGATGCGGGGGTGCAGCGCACCCATGTGGGCTTCATGGGCTGCCACGGCGCCCTCAACGGGCTGCGGGTGGCCCAGGCCTTCGTGGAGGCCGATGCCGATGCGGTGGTGCTGCTGTGTTGCGTGGAGCTGTGCAGCCTGCACCTCTATTACGGCTGGGATCCGGAGAAGGTGGTGGCCAATGCCCTGTTTGCCGATGGGGCGGCCGCCCTGGTGGCCAGCGCCAGGCCCGCCAACCCAGGGCCTGGCGCTGGCCCGAACCCTGGTTTCCAGCTGCTGGCCACCGGCTCCACCGTGATCCCCAACACCGCGGAGTTGATGCACTGGCAGATCGGCGACCACGGCTTCGAGATGGGCCTCTCCTCGCGGGTGCCGGAGGCGGTGGCGGGCCAGCTGCGTCCCTGGCTGGAGCACTGGCTGCAACCCAGGGGCCAGCGCCTGGCGGACATCGCCAGCTGGGCCGTGCACCCCGGCGGCCCCCGCATCCTGCAGGCCTGCGCCGCCGCTCTCCAGCTGGAGCCTCACCAGATCGCGGCGTCTGAAGCCGTGCTGCAGGAGCACGGCAACATGTCGTCGGCGACGATCCTGTTCATCCTCGATCGCCTGCGGCGCGCGGCTGCTCCCGGCCCGTGCCTGGCCCTGGCCTTCGGACCCGGGCTCTGCGCCGAAGTGGCCCTGCTGAATGACGGCACTTAGGGTGACCTGACGCTATCGCTGCCCAGCGAATCGATCCCCGGGATCACCAGGGCACGGCGCTGGATCGCTGGGTACGCGGGCACATCCCCGAGCGCTGCTGGTGGGTGCGGGTGGTGGAGCCTGCTCTGGTGTTGGAGCTGGCCTTTGATGGGCATCGCCGTGCACTTCCCCGTATCGCCTACTCGCGCCACGACAAACACGCCAGCGAGGCCAAAGCTTGGCAACTGCCATGCCGGGACAGGACGGGTGAGCCGCAGAGGCAAAATAATCGCGACCGATATAGCAATATGCGGTTATTGACTAGGCTGCGCGAGTCAAGTCTTCATGGGCAAGATTACGTGAGTGGCAGGGCAAAATGAGTGTGCTCCAAGGAACAAGTGGTTATCGGACCCGTGAACCACGGCTAGCTTGCGGGAACACATGAGTGGAAGCCTTGCAACCCAAGAGATCCGAGGGATCCGATCCGCAGTTATCGCAGTGGTTCGCAGAAAGTAACCCTGAGCGCGGGGTGGTTATCGGAACCTGCCAATAAAGAGTTAGGCGCAAAAAAAGGAAAAACTATGTCACATCTCGACACGATCAAATTCATCATAAACCACCCCCTCAATCGAGGACACAAGCTCAGATCCATTATTCGCTTTGCAAAGTGGCAAATTGGCAGTCGGTTGGTTCCTGGTTCAATCGTTTACGACTGGGTCAATGGCTCCAAGTTCTTAGTCAAAACCGGAGAAACTGGATTAACTGGAAACATTTACACTGGCCTCCATGAGTTTCCGGATATGGCGTTCTTGCTCCATTTCTTGCGAGGCGAAGACCTTTTTCTTGATGTTGGTGCAAATATTGGCTCCTACACTATTCTCGCCTGTTCGGCTATTGGAGCTAAAGGCATTGCCTTTGAGCCAGTTCCAAGTACTTATAATCGCCTTATCGAAAACATGCGCCTTAATCACCTGGACGGAAAAGTAAAATCCATAAACAAGGGCGTGGGAGCTCAGCAAGGAAGCATTGCTTTCACCAGTGATAGTGACACAACAAACCACGCCCTTGCGTCCGGTGAGCAGTGCGCCAACGCGGTAACTGTTGAAGTGACCTCATTGGATGCCGCTTTACAAAGCGAGACGCCGGCGCTGATAAAAATCGACGTAGAAGGATTTGAAACGCCTGTGCTTGAAGGTGCACACGAAACCTTGCAAAAGCAAACACTACATTCTGTGATTATGGAACTCAACGGAAGTGGTAGCCGATATGGCTTTGATGAACTACGAATCCTTGAATTGATGGCTAATTACGGCTTTGAAACATATTCGTATAACCCATTTGAACGAACACTTATCAGCCTTGAAGGAAAAAACCTGAATTCAGGAAACACCTTGTTCATCCGTGATAAGTCATTTGTAGAGGCGAGATTGAAAAGTTCACCCAAGGTTAAGCTTCATGGTTTTCAGTTCTGAATCGCCTAACAAGGCGCTGCACCGGACGGCTACTTCGCTGCGCTCCGTAGCCGCCGGTGAGCTTGGACGTTAGCTGCCTTGGAGACGCCGTGACAGTCCTACCGGAATAACTACAGGATGTAGCCCGCGTGATGGCTGCGAAGTCTGCGGCAATTCGTCGAAACTTTGCTACCCACAGGCTCTCCGCCGGCGAAAATCGAGAAGACCTTGTTAGTCAGTTTCTCCGGGAGCATTTGCCGCAGAGGTTTGGCATCAGCAGCGGTCTGATTTTCTCAAGCGAAGGGCTTTTTTCGAATCAAGCGAACGTCATCGTTGTCGATCATCTGAACAACGCTCCACTACACGCTTCCTCCCGGAATAATCTCTGGCCAGTCGAAGCGGTGTATGCGCTTGTTGAAGTCAAGACATCACTCTCGCCGAGTGAGATAAAAGATTCAGTGGCTAAGTGTAGGCGATTCAAGCAAATGAATAGGAGCTTCTGCAAGCCTCTCCAGCAGGGCAAGTCATTATTCGTCATCTGGGCGTTCGAGGGTCCGAGCGCCGAAAGGCTTAAGGCGAACCTGGTAGCGGAGCTCACAGCTGTACCCGATGGGGAACGACCCGACTTGGTCGTCGTGCTAAGCGGCACAGTTGCCATGGCAGGTGACTATCGAGAGATCGCACGGCTCGGACAGCCCGACAGCCCACACCGAAATCAGCTTCATGCGCGATACGGTGCCGATCTGAGCTCTCTTCTCCGCGGGTCGCTTGATGTAGTCGACGCCGGTGACAACGCCCTGCTCACTTGGTTTACGTGGTTTGACTCATGGCTCAGGCTGACGGATGCAAGGCTCACCGACCCCCTTCAGTACCTTCCAGCAGGAATGGTTGTGGGCCGGGATGTTTGATGTGTAGCGAGGCGGCAGCTAACTATTCGTCCAAGCCGACGCCGATTTGCGGCGCGGCTTGGACGAATAGTTAGCAATCCATGTAAGCCCACATGAAATCCTTACCAACTACATACAATGGAAGCACCTTCCGATCCAGGGCTGAGGCCAGGTGGGCCGTTTTCTTTACGAACATGGGCTGGGAGTGGACATACGAGAATCAAGGATATGAACTGGAGGACGGAGACTTCTATCTTCCAGACTTTGAGATCACCCTACCAAATGCGGATAAGTATTTTGTCGAGGTGAAACCAAATGACTTTGACAAGTTTGATAATGGTGAATATATGGACAAGCTTCAGCGATTCACCACTGAGGCGGGTCACGACCTATTGATTCTGGATGGTAATCCGACGTGCAAGCCATTTGACCTGGTGTGCCATTCGCATGAGGAAAGACAGCTAGGACTTGTCTTTTTTGCAAGACTATGAACCATATATCAGGTGGATTGATGAGTACTGGATGGGTTATGTTCGCCTTGAAGAGAGCACCGGTAGATTTTATACGATCCATCGCGATGATGAGAGAATGCAAAAGAATTCGTTTGGAAGAAGATATGTAGAAGCACTTAAAGCAGCCAAGGCAGAAAAGTTTGGCATCTAGGTTCAACGTAATGGCTAACCCTCCCCTCATGTGGACAGGCTCCCACCAGCCCTCTACTGCTCCCCCAATAGCCTTTTCCTGCCACTCAGGGGCTGCGTTACATCGATTCAGCCTACCTTAAACATCACTGCTCATTCATTGATGCCCGTCGGTCATCATTCCCGCCACACCGATGCAACCCACTTTCTAACCACACCTGATGAAGGCGTAGCCAATCAGTCCCTGCACTGCCACCATCTCAACAACCAACAAGACCACCAACCACCAACGCACTCTCCTGTGTAAACACATCAATCCAAGCATCGAGCCCCAATACACCAAACATCAGAGAAGAACGCGGCTCCGAAGCCAGTTGGTTGCCCAGCCCCATCCCTGAGCAGCACCTGGCACCACCACCACCCCGGTGATTAGCGTTCACCACTGCACGGGTGATCGCTGTGGACCAGGCCAGGCGATCCGATCCGCCCAACGCAATCCTGGCGCCGATCGAGGCCTGGTTCAGCCAGCAGGGCTGGACGCCGCTGCCGTTTCAGCGTCAGGCCTGGGCGGCCTACCTCGCCGGTGAGAGCGGACTGATCCAGGTGCCCACCGGCTCCGGCAAAACCTATGCCGCCGTGATGGGTCCGATCGCCGAGATGCTCGCCGTGCAGCAGGGGGCAGGCACAACGCAGCGCCGTGTCCCTGATTCCGTACAGACCGTACAGAAACAGGGAGAGTCTGAAAACAACAAGCGCCCCCGACGCACCACCACACCCCAAACCAACATCCAGGGCCTGCGCCTGCTCTACATCACCCCCCTGCGCGCCCTCAGCCGTGATCTCGCCCTCGCCATCCAGCAACCGATCGAAGCGATGAGCTGGCCGCTGCAGGTGGCCATCCGCAATGGCGACACCCCCAGCAGCGCACGCACCCGCCAGCTGCGCAGCCCGCCCCAGATCCTGATCACCACCCCCGAATCCCTCAGCCTGCTGCTCGCCAACCCCAAAGCACCCCAGCTGGTGGAAGGTCTGCAGGCGGTGGTGCTCGATGAGTGGCACGAGCTGATGAGCAGCAAGCGCGGCAGTCAGACCGAGCTCTGCCTCAGCTGGCTGCGGCAGCAGCGGCCCGGCCTGCGCACCTGGGCGATCAGCGCCACCATCGGCAACCTCCAGGAAGCGGCCCACACCGCCATCGGCAGCGCCCCCGCCGGAGCACCACCTCCCGAGCCCTGCCTGATCACCGCGCCGATCGCCCGACCCACCGCGATCCGCAGCCTGCTGCCCGACTCCATCGATGGCTTCCCCTGGGCCGGTCACCTCGGCCTGCGCATGTACGAAGAGCTGGTGGCCGCCCTCGACCCGAAGGTGTCCACCCTGCTGTTCACCAACACCCGCAACCAGGCCGAGCGCTGGCACCAGTGCCTCCGCTACGCCTGCCCCGAAATGGACGGCGCCCTGGCCCTGCACCACAGCGCCATCGACCGGGCCGAGCGCGAAGCGATCGAGGCCGGTGTCAAAAGTGGCGCCCTGCGCTGGGTGGTGGCCACCAGCTCCCTCGATCTCGGCGTCGACTTCCAGCCGGTGGAGCGGGTGGTGCAGATCGGCTCCGCCAAAAACCTCGCCCGGCTGCTGCAGCGGGCCGGGCGCAGCGCCCACACCCCCGGCGGCACCTCCCAGGTGCTGTTCATGCCCACCCATGCCCTGGAGCTCCTCGAGCTCAGCGCCCTGCGCCGCGGCCTGGCCGCCGGGCTGGTGGAAGACCGCCACCCGCCGATCGCCCCCATCGATGTGCTCCTCCAGCACCTCACCACCCTGGCCTGCGGCCCGGGCTTCGAGCCGGCGCAGGCGCTGGCCGCGGTGCGCACCGCCTGGAGCTACCGCCAGCTCAGCGATGACGACTGGCAGTGGTGTCTGCGCTTTCTTGAGCACGGCGGCGACTGCCTCGGCGCCTATCCCCGCTACCGCAAGCTCGAACGCGAGCCCCTCCAGCCCGGCACCACCGAGCCCTTTCTCTACCGCGTCAACGAGAAGGCCATCGCCCGGCTGCACCGGCTCCACATCGGCACGATCACCGCCGACCGCGCCGTCACCGTGCGCTTCGTGCGCGGCGCCGTGCTCGGCCATGTGGAGGAGGCCTTCATCGGCCGGCTCAAAGCCGGCGATGTGTTCTTCTTTGCCGGCCGTCAGCTGGAATTCGTGCGGCTGCGGGAGATGACCGCCCAGGTGAAGGCCACCACCAGAAAGAGTTCCACCGTGCCCGCCTGGGCCGGTGGCCAGATGGCCCTCTCCGCCCTGCTCAGCCAGCACCTGCGCGCCGAAGTCGACCGCTGTGCCCGCGCCCTGGCGGGTGAAGCCCACCTCGACAGCCCGGAACTGCAGGCCCTGGAGCCCCTGCTGCAGCGCCAGAACCAGCTGTCGCGGCTGCCCCGCAGCCAGGAGTTGTTGGTGGAGGTGTGCCGCAGCCGGGAGGGAAGCCATCTCTACGCCTATCCCTTTGAGGGCCGCTTCGTGCATGAGGGGCTTGGCTTTCTCTGGGCCTGGCGCCTGGCCCGCCAGCAGCCCAGCACGATCACCGTGTCGGTGAACGACTACGGCTTCGAACTGCTGGCCCCGAAGGGCTACCCGTTTGCGGAGCTGTTCGAGCTCCACAGCGAGGCCCTGCTGGAGAGCACCAACCTTGAGGCGGATCTGCAGCAGGCCATCAACCTCTCGGAACTCTGCCGCCGCCGCTTCCGCGCCATTGCCCAGATCAGTGGACTGGTACGCAACGGCTATCCCGGCCAGGCCAGATCCGGCGGGCAGCTGCAGATCAGCGCCGCCCTGCTGTTTGATGTGTTCAACCAACACGAGCCCCACAATCGCCTGCTGGCGCAGGCCCGATCGGAGGTGCTGAGTGAACAGCTCGATCTGCCCAGAATCCACGGCGCCCTGCAGCGGCTGCAGCGCTGCACCCTGCAGCTCGAATGCACCCCCAGGCCCGGCCCACTGGCCTTTCCCCTGCTGGCGGAACGCCTCAACAACCGCATGAGCAATGAATCGCTGCTGAACCGCCTGCAACGGCTCCGCCAGGACGCCGAACGGATAGAGACAGAAACGTCTTGAGAGGAGATGTCTAGGGTTCAAACAGCATCAGGATCGGCCTCGTGCGGGTACAGCCCCGAATCCTGATTCAGCAGCTCGTCAGCTTTGGCCGGCGACAACGGCCCGTGGCCCTGCTGCCCCTGCTGGTGCTGGTCGGGGGGCTGCTTCTCACCACAGCCGTCTGCGAACAGACCCGGCGCTTCGGCGTCCAGAAACACCTGCGCATCGAAACCACCCTGCTCGACAACGTGGTGGATGCCCTGCGCAGCAAGCTGGAGGTCAACATCGCCTTGCTCACCGCCGTGGTGGGGCTGTTCAACGCTTCCACCGCAGTGGATCGCCAGGACTTCAGCACCTTTTACGACACCGTTGCGCTCAACACGGCCCAGCTCAAGGGCGTGCAGGGCGTGGGCTTTGCCCGCTGGATTCCAGCCGCCCAGCTTCCGGCCTATGAAGCCCGCATCCGCAGCGAAGGGTTCACCAATTTCAGCGTGCGGCCGCCGGGGCCCCGGACGGACTACACCGCCATCGAATTTCTCGAGCCCTTCGACTGGCGCAACCAGCGGGCATTCGGCTTTGACATGTATACCGAGATGGTGCGGCGACAGGCCATGCAGCGCGCCTGGCGCACCGGCAATGCCAGTCTCACGGGCAAGGTGCAACTGGTGCAGGAAACCCAGGAAGACCTTCAAGGGGGCGTGCTGATTTATCTGCCGATCTATGCCGATCCGGGGCAGGTGCGGCGGGGCAACCGGCAGGCGCTGCTGGGTTGGGCCTATTCCCCCCTGCGCATCAACGATGTGGTGAACAGCGCCATCGCCGGCATCGACAACGCTGACATGGCCGGAACCGGCGTGCTCGTGTTCGATGGCGACCAACCCGCCGCCACTCGCATCCTCTTCGACAACCTCAGGTTGCTGCGCCGCAACGCGCTGAGCCATCCCAGCTACGAGACCATCGAGGTGGGCGGGCGCACCTGGCTGGTAGGCGTCCAGCTCACGCCCCGCCTGGTGGGGCCGAATGGCATCGACAATGCCTACTGGATGAATCTGGTCGTGGGCCTGGGCAGCAGCCTGGTGGCCGCCCTGCTCACCCGGATCCTCGTGAGCAACCATCTCGCCACCCGCGAAGCCCTGGCGATCAGCGAAGCGGCCGCCCAGGAACGTGCCCTGGCCAGCACGGTGTTTGAGGAGAGCGGGCAGGGGATTCTCGTCAGCAATCCCGAAGGCCGGATCCTGATGGCCAACAACGCCTTCACCCAGCTCACGGGCTACCGCCTGTCAGAAATCAAGGGGCAGCGCACCAACCTGCTCAAGTCGGGACGACACGACAACGCCTTCTACCAGCAGATGTGGGATCAACTGATCAACAAGGGCTTCTGGGAAGGTGATATCTGGAACCGGGTGCGCAGCGGTGAAATCCGCTGCCATCACCTCAGCATCTCCACCGTGCGCGACGACACCCTCGAGCCCCAGTACTACGTGGGAATGCTGCAGGACGTGACCGAGCGGCAACGGGCTGAACAGGCGGTGCGCTTCATGGCCCAGCACGACACCCTGACCGGCCTGGCCAACCGCTCCATGATGATGGAGCAGCTGGAACGCCATCTCGCCCTGGCCAAGCGCCATGGCCATGGGGTGGCGCTGCTCTACCTCGATCTCGACGGCTTCAAACCCGTCAACGACCGCTTCGGTCACAACGTGGGCGACCGGGTGCTGCAGATGGTGGCGGAGCGCTTTCGCAAGGTAATCCGCGAAGGCGACCTGCTCTGTCGTCAGGGGGGCGATGAGTTTGTGGTGCTGGTGCCGGAGGCGGGAAGCACCGACGAGCTCATGGGCATGGGCTTGAAACTGGTGGAAGCCACCCGAGCCCCTTACAGCGAGCTCGACCCCACCATCACCATCTCAGCCAGCGTGGGCATCGCCCGTTACCCGGAGCACGGCAACAGCTGCGAGCAGCTCCTGGCCGCCGCCGACAACGCCATGTATGCGGCCAAGCGCGCCAAGGGGCACCCCGTGGAGTTGTGCAGCAGCTCCCAGCCCTCGCCCCATGAGGCATCAGGCCTGCTCGAGGCGCCTGACAATCACGGCCATCAGCACCAGGGATCCAGCCAGGGCGATCAGCAGAGCAATGGTCATGGCTGAGATATCGGAGGGCAACGCGATTATCCCCGGCCAAGGCACCGACATGACGGGGCCGGAGGCCATGGCATGAGCGCAAGCAACCCGGGCAAGGGGATCGTCGGCCTGGTGCTGCCGGTGCTGCCGGTGCTGGCGCTGGCTGGGCCGGTGCAGGCCTTCGTGTCGCCCGGCAATCTGGAGCGCTGCGCCCGATGGCGGAGCGCCCAGGGGGTCGAGAAGGCGGCCCTGGCCAACCAACTGGGGGCTGCCAATCACCTCACCAAGAACCAACGCCTGGCCGAAGCCCAACCGGGTGAGAACCGCAGCCTGTATCGCATCAGCGACCTGCAACGCCTGTGCCGCACCCCCTGAACCCTCGCCATCCCATGAAGAGGCGACAGGCATCCCGGGCGACCTTCAGACGACGGCGACCAGCCAGCGCCCAGCCCCGGCCAGCAAGACCATCCCGACCAGAAACGCCGCCAGTCGCAACGGCGGCAGCGGCAGTAGCCGCGGCACCAGCACCAGCGAGCCGCCCAACCCCAGCAACACCACGGTGCTCTGGCAGAAGGCAATCACGTGGGGATCGGCACTCCAGCCGGGCAGCCACGCAGCCCAGGACAGCTGCAGCGGTGCGAGGGTGACCGGCACCACCTGGCCGGCCTCAGCCAGCCCGAGGGGCAGGTGGCGCGCCAGCAGCAGGGCCCACACCAGCGGCAGCAGGGCGTAGAGCAGCTGGCGCCGCCTGGGGGCCGCCACGACAGGGGTCAAAAGCTGCAGCAGCAGGGCGGGCAGGGCCAGAGCCAGGGTGGCAAACGCCAACCGCGGCAGCAGGGGGCCCACCTGCAGCGAAGCCGGGGCCAGGGGCAACCAGCCCAGCAGCCGCTGCCAGTGATGCAGACAGACACCACCCAACAGCACCAGGATCAGCCCCGGCTCTCCTGAGGGCGGATCCATCTCCCGCTGCAGGTCGGCCGCCGGCGGCCGCAGCCGCAGCTGCACCGAGCGATGGGGGCACGCCTGGGCGCAGGTGAGGCAGAGCACGCAGTTGCGGTTGTCGATCAGGTGGGCCGGATGGGTGGCCAGGGGACAGCCGCGGGTGGCCATGCCCTCACCCACCGCCGGGCCACCCTTGAAGCAGCCATAGCTGCTGCAGCTGCCGCTGCAGGTGCCCGCCTCGGCCCGCAGCTCCAGGATCGACAGCTTGGCGAACAGCCCATTCATGCCCCCCACCGGACAGAGGTGGCGGCACCAGAAGCGCTTCTCGAACACCAGCGAGCAGACCACCGCTCCGGCCGTGATCAGCAGCAGCAGAGCGCTGCTCAGCCAGGCGGTGTTCTCCAGGTTGCCGAGCTCCTCCCAGAGCAGGATGGCGGCAAAGCCCGCGGCAAGCGTCGGCGAGGTCCAGCGGTCGAGGTCACCGCGGGGCCAGGGGCGCGGTTGCCATCCCAGGGCGCGGGCCAGCCGCTGGGCGATCTCGCCCCACACCATGAACGGGCAGACCGCACACCACAGCCGCCCCACCAGCGGATAGGCCAGCAGGATCAACGGCCACCACCAGGCCCAGAAGAGGTTGAGCCCGCCGTTGTGCTGGCGGTCCTGGGGGCCCATCCAGAGCCAGAGGTTCACCAGCACGAACACCCAGCTCACCAGACCGAACAGCAGGCCGTTCCAGAGCCGTGGCGAGCGCATCCACTCCCGCAGCGCCGGCTTCCAGCGCCAGAGATCGAAGCGCCGGGGCGTGGCGCGGCTGGAGGTCCAGAAGACGTCATCAGGGAGCAGCACCGGGCCTGGGCCGGCAGCCATCACCGCATCCCCTCCCTGGCGGCGGGCCTGTTGCAAGGCGCGATAGATCAACGCATCGAGTTCGCGCAGGTTGTTGGGGAAGTCGTGGTTCTGGAGACGTTTGACCACCCCATCGCTCACATCCGGAAGCCGATCCCAGCCCAGGCGCCGCGCCCGCTGCCGCACCCCGTAGCGCAACCACTCGCCCAGGTCCTGGCGGCGCACCCGCAACGGCGGCACCCGGATCAGCGTGCAGCAGGCATCGAAGGCGGGCATGGCCGCCTCGGCGGTGAAATACACACGGCCGTTGAAGTGCCGCTGGGGGCTGTCCGGCCCGGGGGCACACCAGCGACCGCTGCGGGCCAGCTCCAACAGGGTGGGCTGCAGCGGGGCCGGCACCTGATCGAGTTTGTCGATCAGCAGGCTGCCGCCGGCCAGTGCGGCCAACAGCGACCCCTCGCCGCCACTGCACGCACTGCCGAACAGAGTCGACCCATCCGGCCGCAGGGTGGCGCCATCGAGGCGCACCAGCAGCTGACGCCGCTGCGGCGAACCGAAGTGGATCAGGGCAGCGATGTTGTCCTTCTCCAGACCGGGTTCCCCACTGATCAGCACAGGACGGTGCTCGGGGTCAGCTGCCGCCTGGCGGATCTGGTCCCGCAGGCGCTGGGCGTAGCGGCTGCCGCCGACGATGCCGCGGCGGGAGCGACCCAACAGATGCGGCGCCAGCCGCAACAGGGTGTCCTCCCCGGTTGGATTGCCCTCCACCACAGCCGCCATGGCGTCTGATCCAATTGTGGGCCCGCAGGCTGGCGCACAATCGAAAGCCTGCCGAATGACACCCGATGGGCCTGACGCTCTACGGCGGCGCCCGCAGCCGCGCCTCGATGCCCCGCTGGTATCTGGAGGAGAAGGGCATCCCCTACCAGTGGATCCAGCTCGACCTGGAGGCCGGCGAACACCGGCAGCCGCCTTTCACCACCCTCAACCCCTTCGCGAAGGTGCCGGCACTGGTTGACGACACCTTCCGGGCACCCGGCGGGGAGACCCTGCAGTTGTTTGAGAGCGGCGCGATCCTGCTGCACCTCGCCGACCACCACGGCCACGACTTCAGCGGCACGGCTGCGGAGGTGGCGGCCCAGCGGGCCCTGGCCACCCAGTGGATCCTGTTCGCCAACGCCACCCTGGCGGTGGCCCTGTTTGTGCCGTCCAACCGGGAACGGGAGTTTCCCCGGCTGATGACCGTGCTTGATGGTTTGCTCGCGGGGGAGCGCTCCCTGCTGGCCGGCCCCTGGGGCAACCCCACATGGACCGTCGCCGACTGCGCCGTGAACGCCTACCTGGCCTACCTGCCGATCTTTTTCCCCCAGATCGATCTGTCGCCCTACCCCAACGTGCAGGCCACCATCGCCGCCACCCAGGCGCGGCCGGCCTACAGGCGGGTGATGGGGCTCGATGGCCGCTGACACCGCTCCCTTCTCCTGGCAGGGTCAGGAGTTGCAGCTGCTGGGTGCCCGGGCCATCTGGGAGCCGCAGCACCGCACCCTGCTGGTGGCCGACCTGCACCTGGGCAAGGCGGAAACCTTCCAGGCCCACGGCATCCCCCTGCCCAGCGATGGTGATGGCGCCACCCTCAACGGCCTGCTCGATCTGGCCCACCGCTGGCAGCCCCGGCAGGTGGTGGTGCTGGGGGATCTGATCCACAGCCGCCTGGGGCTCACCGGCGAGCTGCGGGCCAAGCTGGATGCCCTGCCCGAGCTGCTGGGCTGCCCGCTCCGGCTGATCGGCGGCAACCACGACCACGGCAGCTGGATTGCCGGGGTGCCGCAGGAACCCTCCCAGGCGCTGGGCCCCTGGTGGCTGAGCCACATCCCGGAACCGCGGGCCGGATTCCTCAACCTCTGCGGCCACCTCCATCCGGTGGCCGTGGTGGGCCGGGGCGCCGATCGGCTGCGGCTGCCCTGTTTCAGCTACTGCCAGCGCGAGGAGCGGTTGGCCCTGCCCGCCTTCGGTCGCTTGACGGGAGGCCATCCCTGCTCCCAACGTGATCGGATCTGGCTGGTGGCGGACGGCGCCGTCGTGGATTGGACGCAAGCAGCCCCCAGCAACACCCCGACACCCTGACCCCCCTGCCGGACCGGCCCCCGGCCGGAGGCACGCCGGCAAAACGGCCGCTGTGGCAACGCAAGCGGTCGCTGATGGTGGCGATGCCGGCGGGTTTTCTCAGCTTTCTGGTGGCGATCGCACCACCGGTGCCAGACCGTGGGCCCAGGGCCGGAGCGCCCCTGCTCACCAGTGCCGACGGCCAGCCCTTCCGCTATCAGCCCGACGACAGCGTCTACGCGCTCGATTTCGACCCCCGGGAGGTGCAGCTTGAGCTGTTTGAAGGCTGGGACCGGGAGCAGGAGGCCTTCGCCGACCGCCAGGCCCTGGCCTTCATTTCCGGCCCGATGTACGAGCGGCACGTCGATGAAGGGGGGCGGGAGATCACCGTGCCCCTGGGCGACATCAAGCTGGGCGATCGGATCTGGCGCGGCCGCAACCGCACCGCCAGCCGCCAGCGCGCCTTCGTGGGCATCCGCCGCGATGGCGGAGTGGAATTCGGCTACGGCGAGCTCACCGCCGAGCGCGCCCGACGCTTCGACACCTTCATCGGCGGGTTGCACAGCGTGTACAACGACCTGGAGCAGCCCCCCGCGGCCTATCGAGGGGCCTACAGCATCTCCATGGGGCAGCAGATCCGCTACCTCCTGCCCCGGATCCGCATGGTGATCGGCCTGCGCCCCGACGGCCGGCTGGAGGTGCTGATGAGCCGCGATGGCCTCACCTTGGAGCAAACCCGCTCCCTGGCCCGCCAGCGGGGACTCCGGGCGGCCTACCTGCCCGACCACGCCTCCAAGAGCCGGTTCATCATCCCGGCCCAGAAGGGCTTCAGCGCCGCCGATGCCAACTGGATCAGCGGCGGCGCCACCAGCTTTGTGCACGTGCCCTACCTGCTGCGGCTGAGCCGACGTCCCAGCCCCCTGCAGGGATCGCTGCTGGCCGGGCTGGCGGGGCGCACGGCGGCCGAGGGCTGCGGCAATCCCTTCCAATGCGGCCAGACCCTGGGGGGCCAACTGGTGGACCGGGCCCTGGCCGGCTTCAACCGGCTGATGGAGCAGGGCGTGGAGCCCATCGCCCAGCTGATCTGGGCGCCCCTGGGCCCCAGGGATCCCCAGCGGGCCAGCGCCAAGGCGCCCCTGCGGGAGCCACCGATCAGCGCCGACCCCCTGGCCCTGCGGCAGCGTCAGGAGCAGGCGAGCACCACCGCCGCGATCACGGGCGTGGAGCTGGAAACCCTCGGCCTGCCCGCCGACCTGCCCGAGCCCCTGGTGCTGCCGGCAGGCGAAGCGCTGCCGGAGGGGGAGGAGCCCCTGCAGGAGACCGGCAGCGCAAGCCTGGCTGGGCCCCAGCCCCAGCCGGAGCCGCAGTCCCTGCAGCAGGACGCTCCCAGCGATTCAGCCTCGGGTGCAACAAGCCGCGCAACCGAAGCCGTCCTGGTGGGGGGCCAGCTGCCCGGAGCGCCACCCCCGCCGCCTTTGCCGCAGCCCTGATCAGCCCGCCGCCGCCAGCGCCCGCACCACATCCCCCCGCGTCAGCACACCCACGGGGCGGCGCTCGCCATCCAGCACGAACAGGCGTTGGGTGCTGCGCTCATGCAGCAGGCCCGCGGCCGCCGACAGGGGCAGGTCGGCACTGCAGGTGTGCACCTTGGCATTCATCACCTCCCCCACCGTGCTGCCGAGCACCTGGTGCACCTCCTTGTCCCAGTTGAGCGGGTTGCGCAGGTAGATCACCGCATCGAGCAGCATCACGTAGGGCCCTGGCTGGAAGCCGCTCTCCCGCACCATCAGGTCCTGCTCGGTGAGTTCGCCGACGAGCACCCCCTCCCCATCCACCACCGGCAGACCGCTGATGTGGTGCGCGCTCATCAGCTGCACGGCCTCCTGAAGGGGGCTGCCGGCGGTGACGCTCAGCACCGGGGCCGACATCACGGCGGAAACCAGCTGTTGCACCACGGGCCAGGACTCAAGACTGGAGCCATTCTGGGCCCGAGCAGGGTGAGCACCATGACAAGGCAGGGGAACGGACCGGGGAGACTGCGCCGCCTGGCCGATGGCCTCACCGTGGGCCGCGCCCTGCTGGGCCTGCCGCTGATCCTGGCCCTGGCAGCCGGCCAGCCGGCCGTGGGCTGGTGGCTGCTGGTGCTGGGGGGGCTGAGCGACTGGGCCGACGGCGCGCTGGCCCGACGCGCCGGGGGCGGCTCGGCATGGGGAGCCCGGCTCGATCCCCTCACCGACAAGATCCTGATCGCTGCCCCCCTGCTCTGGATCGGAGCCGAGGGCCTGCTTCCCCTGTGGGCGATCTGGCTGCTGCTGGCCCGGGAACTGCTGATTTCCGGCTGGCGCAGCGCCGCCCCAGGTGGCGGCCCCGCCTCCTGGGGCGGCAAGGCCAAAACGATCCTCCAGTTTGTGAGTCTGCTGCTGCTGCTCTGGCCCTGGGGCGGGAGCGGCTGGGCCCAGCTGATCGGCTTCTGGCTGTTCTGGCCGTCCCTGCTGCTGGCGCTCAGTTCGGCCTGGGGATATCTGCGCTCCCCCCTGCGCTGACCGCCTGGGCAAGGCCGCTGAGCTGGAGTTCAACCGGCATGAATCCCTACCTAGCCTTTGGACTGGGGCGACGTTGACAGCCAGTTGACGCCTGGACCGCTGGGTTCGATCAGCTGGATGGGAGGGCGGACATGGCTGCGGTGATTCTTGCGGGCACAGGACAGGGCGGCGCGGAGCTGATCGATGGGCTGATCGTGTTCGGCTTGATCCTGGCGCGCTATGTGCTGGTGGCCGGGGTATCCCACCTGCTGCTCTACCGCCCAGGCAGCGCCGCCCGGCCACCGGGCCAGCCCCCACTGCTGCAACCCACCGCGGTCTCGATCCGCTCAGACATCGTTCTTTCGGTGCTCTCGGCCGGGGTGTTCGCCCTGGCCACCCTGGTGCTGCTGAGCGCCCATCGCCACGGGCTGACCCGCCTCTACACGACAGTGCTGCACCCCGTCGGCGGGCTGGCCTATGGGCTGGCGAGCTACGGGCTGGTCCTGGTGCTGCAGGACGCCTGGTTTTATCTCACCCACCGGCTCGTGCACCTGCCGGCGCTCTACCCCTGGATGCATCGGGGGCACCACCGCTCCCGCGTCCCCACCCCCTGGACCTCCTTCGCCTTCGATCCCCCCGAAGCGGCGCTGCAGGCTCTGTTCCTGATCCTGTTGGTGGCTCTGATCCCGCTGCACCCGATCACCCTGATCGCCGTGCTCACCACCATGACCATCTGGGCGGTGGTCAACCATCTGGGCCTGGAGCGACTGCCGTTGGCCTTCCCCCACCACTGGCTGGGTCGCTGGCTGATCGGGCCCAGCCACCATGCCCTGCACCACAGGCGTCACGGGGCCCATTTCGGCCTCTACTTCACCCACCTCGATCACCTGTTCGGTAGCGAGGATCCCACTTATGTGAGCTCGCTGGGGGGCGCGGTGACCCCCGAGGCTGGGGATCCGGCCCTCAGCCGATCAACGCTGCATCGGCGCTGAAATCGGGGCTGGTGGGCATCCGCAGGGCGTAGTCGTGGGTGTAGCTGTCGGCGAGGGTGGCCTCGAGGTCGAACTCCGGCTCCCAGGCCAGTTCGCGCCGCACCCGGGTGATGTCGGTGAGGAAGTGGGCCAGCCGCAGCGGGAAGGCCTTGCGGGCCTTCTTGTCGAGCCCGGCCGGATCGAAGCTGCGGATCTCGACGGCAGCCGGATCCAGACCCGCGGCCCGCGCCGCCGCCTCCACCAGGCCGCGGAAGGTGACGCCCTGGCGGCCCGTGCAGTTGTAGATGCGGTTGGCGGCGGCCTCCACATCGATGCAGCGGGCCATGGCAGCAGCCAGATCGCTCACATGGCCCAGCTGGGTGATCGTGCTGCCATCCCCAGGCAACGGCACCGGCCGGCCGTGCACGATCCGATCAAAGAACCAGCTCTCCACCGGGTTGTAGTTGCCCGGGCCGACGATGTAGGTGGGCCGGAAGCTGGTGAAGGGGATCCCCTGGCTGCGCAGCCAGGCCTCCGTTTCCGCCTTGCCGGCATGGCGGCTGGCCGGATCGGTGGGGCTGTCCTCGTCGAGGGGCCACAGCTCGCTGTCGGCATACACCCCGGCCGAGCTCACATACACAAAGCGGTGGCTGGGCGCACCGGTGCGCTCCACCACAACGCGGGAATCCTCCGAGGTGCGGCCGGAGCTGTCCACGATCACGTCAAAACGGCGACCTTCGAGCTGCTGCAGACCGTCGGGAGTGCTGCGGTCGCCCACCAGGTGCTCGACACCAGCCGGCGCCGGTTTGTTGCCGCGGGTGAACAGGGTGAGGGCATGGCCCGCCGCCACCAGCCGCTCCACCAGGGGTTTGCCCACAAAGCGGGTGCCGCCCATCACCAGGATGTTCATGCTGCTGCCGGCCACGGGCCGCGAAACTGGGCGCCATTCAAGACGCAACCCCTCCATGACACAGCCCAGCCCATGCGCTTGAGCCGAAGCTGGACCGCCCAACCGCAGCGGCTGCCGCAGACCCGGGGGTACCGCCACTTCGCCCTGCTGGGGGAGCGGGGCAAGGGCCAGGAGCGGGCCGTGGAACTCGAGGCGGTGCTGGAGCGGCAATTTCGCCTGGTGGTGCCCCTGCGGGACCTGCGTGATCGGCAGCTCTGGCAGCCTGGCTGGCAGCAGTTGCCGCCGCCCCTCGCCATGCAGATCATTCCCGCCATCGACCTGCTCGACGGCCACTGCGTGCGGCTGCACCAGGGCGACTACGACCAGGTGACGCGCTTCAGCGACGATCCCGTTGCCCAGGCCCTGAGCTGGCAGAGCCAGGGGGCCCAGCGGCTGCACCTGGTGGATCTCGACGGCGCCAAGACCGGCCAACCCGTCAATGACGCAGCAGTGAAAGCGATCACCGCCGCGCTGGACATTCCGGTGCAACTCGGTGGTGGCGTGCGCAGCGCCGAGCGGGCCGAGGAGCTGCTCGCCTGCGGCCTCGATCGGGTGATCCTGGGCACGGTGGCGCTGGAGCAACCCGAGCTGGTGGATGCCCTGGCGGCCCGCCATCCCGACCGGATCGTGGTGGGCATCGATGCCAAAGACGGCAAGGTGGCCACCCGCGGCTGGATCGAAGCAAGCAGCACCGAGGCCACGGCTCTGGCCCAACGCTTCTCGGCCAGCGGCATCGCCGCGATCATCAGCACCGACATCGCCACCGACGGCACCCTGGCGGGCCCCAACCTCGAGGCCCTGCGGGCGATGGCCGAGGCCAGTGCCGTGCCGGTGATCGCCTCCGGCGGCATCGGCACCCTCGAACACCTGCTCTCCCTGCTGACCCTGGCGCCCCTGGGGGTGGACGGCGTGATCGTGGGCCGCGCCCTCTACGACGGCCGTGTGGATCTGGCCGAAGCCCTGCAGGCCATCGGCGAGGGCAGACTGCAGGACCCCATCACCAGCACGCTGGCCTGATCCCGTAAGCGGATCGGGTGTGGGTTGGCTATAACTGCATCACCATCCCCGAGGTGTGTCGCGTGATCGTCGACGCCCTTCCTGCTTCCCAACCTTCCGGTGCAGTTCCCTCCAGCACCAACCTCGGCTGTGCCAGCAGCGTGGATGAGGTCTATCAGCGCTGTCGGGAGCTGGGCATGCGGCTCAGCCGCCAGCGGCGCATGGTGCTCGATCTGCTCTGGGCCGAGAAAAGCCATCTCAGCGCCCGCGACATCTTCGAGAAGCTCAACAACCTGGGCCGCAACATCGGCCATACCTCGGTGTACCAAAACCTGGAAGCGCTGCAATCCGCCGGGGTGATCGAGTGCCTGGATCGCGCCAGCGGGCGGCTCTACGGCTACCGCAGCGATCCCCACAGCCACCTCACCTGTGCCGAATCGGGCGCCATCCAGGATCTCGACGTCGAACTGCCCCGCGAGCTGCTCGACCAGATCGAACGCCATACGGGCTTTGCGATCGAGAGCTACACCCTGCACCTCACCGGCCGTCCCCGGGCCCGCGCAAGCCGCTCCCAACCACCATCTGCCGCCAGCCAGCCCTGACCAGAACCTGGAGAAACTTCGCCTTTATCGGTAGCGTTGTTCAACCGTTCTGGCCCGACCTGTGAGCGCGCAGCTGCTGCTGTTTGCCGAACCGCTGCTGCGTGATGGGCTCAACCGGCTGCTGACGGCCCAGGCCGGGCTCTACCGCATCGCCGAGTCCCCCGATCAACTCAAGGGCCTGCCGGCGTTGGTGATCTGGCAGGCCAGCAACCAGGACATCCGGGGAGGCCTGGCCCAGGAAGTGCTGCGCCTCAAGGAACGCTGGCAGCCGGCGCCGGTGCTGCTGCTGCTGCCGGCAGGCCACGGCCTCCAGGACGAAGCCCTGCTGCAACTGCCCGCAGCTGGACTGCTGGAGGCCCCGGGTCCGCAGGAGCTGCTGGAGGCGATCCCCACCCTGCTGGCCGGCGGCCGGGTGCTGGCCGTGGCCGCAGGCACCCCCACACCAGCCGCAACGGCCACCCCGGCCCTGGGGCTGGGCCAGTGGCTGTTGATCAGTGGCCTGCAGCAGATCGATGCCGACATCCAGGCGATCGGGCGTCTGCTGACGCCGCCGCCCACCAACCTGGTGCAGCTGCTGGTGCTGCAGGGTCGCCTGCGCGAACTGTCGTCGGCCCGCCAGCTGCTGCTGCTGCTCTGGGGGCCCGTGAGTGTGGCCTGGGGGCCGCTCACCTCCGGCCCCGGCCCCTCGGTGACTGGGCCCGATGGGCCCGATACCCCGGCTGGGCCTGAACCCATGCTGGCGATCACCCTGCAGCAGCGCAGCGCCGAAGGCGTCTGGCGCGCCATCCGCCAGCGGCTGGAGGCCGGCACCAACGTTGATGTGCGCAACCAGACCGGCCAACTGCTGGCCCTCGAGGGGCTCAGCGGGGATCGGCGGCGTGATCTGCTGCTGGCCCTGCTCAGCCAGGTGGACAGCCTGCGCCTGCGTCTGCTGAGCGACCCCGCCCCCCAGCAAGCGCTGCAGGAGCGCTGGCAGCAGTGGCAGCCGGCACTGCGCCAGCAGGCCCTGCGCACCCTGGTGAATCCCTACGTGCAGCTGCCCCTTGAGGGCAGTCTCCAGCCCGTGGCCGAAACCCTGATCCGCAGCAGCGACCTCTCCGGCGGCGACCCGGAACTGCCCGATGCCCAACCCATGCTGGCGGCCCTGGTGCGGGCCCAGCCCCTGCTGGTGCAGGGGCGATTGCTGGCCGCCGATGAGCCGCTGGCCGTGCTGCATCTGGAGATGCTGCTCAGCAATTGGCTGGTGCGCAGCGCCGAGTTGGTGAGCGCTGAGGTGCTGGCGAGCTGCGCCCAGTGGCCGGAGCTGCGCCGCTACCTGCTGCAACCCGACCTGCTCGCCACCCGCAACCTCGAGCGGCTGCGCAACCAGCTCAACGCCCAACAACGCTGGAGCAGCTGGGTGGAGCGGCCGATCAGCCTCTATGAGAGCCGCCGCCGGCTCTACTGCCTGCGCGATGGCGCCATCCGCTGCAAGGAGCTCACCGAACCCCGCGACGCCGAATTGCGCCAGCTGGGGTGGCTGCAGCAGCTGGTGACCCTGGCCCTGGAAACGCGGGATGCGCTGGCTCCCCAGGTGCAGAGCCTGGTGCGCGGCCTGGGCGATCTGGTGGTGGTGCTGCTCACCCGGGTGCTGGGCCGCGCCATCGGCCTGGTGGGCCGGGGCATTGCCCAGGGCATGGGCCGCAACCTGGGCCGCAGCTGACCCCAGCGGGCCGGAGCCAACCAACAGCCGTTCACAATGGCTCTATTCGAGCTTGCATCCCGGCATGGGGCGAAACAGGAACGGCCAACAAGGGATCAGGGCACGGGCCTCAGCGCTTCAGAACATCCTGCGGTCCCTGCTCAGCTCCGCCCTGGGGGTGCTGCTGGCGGCAGGCCTCTGGGGCCTGGCGAGCCCTCCGGCCCAGGCGTCCCTCACCAGCAACAGCTACGACGGCAACATCTATGCCCTCTATGCCGGCAACGGCTCCCTGGTGCCGCCCCGCAGCAGCCTCGCCCAGGCCCTGGCCGACCATCGAACCGCTGTGGTGGTCTACTACCTCGACGACGACGCGGCCAGCAAGCAGTTTTCGGCCGTGGTGTCGGAGCTCCAGCGGGTGTGGCTCAACGCCATCGACCTGATCCCCCTCGTCACCGACCCGCTCCAGAACCGCGCTGACTCCGGCCCCACCGACCCGGCCCACTACTGGTCGGGCTCGATCCCCCAGGTGGTGGTGTTCAACAGCGAGGGGCGGGTGGTCTTCGATGAGCAGGGTGCTGTGAGCGTCGATGCCATCAATGCCGCCGTCAGCCAGGCCACCGGCATCCCCCTGCCGGAAGGTGGCACCAGCAGCACCACCGAGAGCTTCAACGAACTCAATTCGGAGGTGGTGAGCCGCTGATGGGACGCCTGGAAGCCGACAGCATGGGCGCCATCGAGGTGCCCGATCAGCACTACTGGGGCGCCCAGACCCAGCGCTCGATCCACTACTTCCCCTTCGGCCAGGCCATGCCCCTGGCCGTGGTGCACGCCTTCGGCCAGCTGAAGGCGGCCTGCGCCGAGGTGAACCAGGCCAAGGGCAAGCTGTCGCCGGAGCTCACGGCCCTGATCGTGGCTGCTGCTGAAGAGGTCGCCGCCGGCAGCCTCGATGCCGAGTTCCCGCTGAAGGTGTGGCAGACGGGCTCCGGCACCCAGACCAACATGAACGTCAACGAGGTGATCGCCAACCGGGCGATCGAAGCCGGCGGCGGCGTGCTGGGCAGCAAGAGCCCCGTGCACCCCAACGACCACGTCAACCTCAGCCAATCCAGCAACGACACCTTTCCCGCCGCCCTGCATGTGGCCGTGGCGGTGGAGCTGGAACACAGCCTGATCCCTGCCGTGGACGCCCTGCGCGCCGCCCTGGCAGCCAAGGCCGAGGCCTTCGCGGCGATCATCAAGATCGGCCGCACCCACCTGCAGGATGCGGTGCCCCTCAGCCTGGGACAGGAATTCGGCGGCTACGTGGCCCAGCTGGAGCTGGGGCTGGAGAGCCTGCGCGCTGCCCTGCCCCAGGTGCACCAGCTGGCCATCGGCGGCACGGCCGTGGGCACCGGGCTGAACGCCCCGGCCGGCTTCGGCGAGGCGGTGGCGGCGCGGCTGGCCGAGCGCCTCGGCCTGCCCTTCACCAGTGCCCCCAACAAATTTCAGGCATTGGCCGGCCATGAGCCCCTGGCCGCAGCCCACGGCGCTCTCACGGTGCTGGCCGGCTCGTTGATGAAGATCGCCAACGACATCCGCTGGCTGGCCAGCGGCCCCCGCTGCGGCCTCGGCGAGCTGGTGATTCCGGAGAACGAACCGGGCAGCTCGATCATGCCGGGCAAGGTGAATCCCACCCAGGCCGAGAGCCTGACGATGGTGGCCGTGCAGGTGATGGGCAACAACACCGCCGTGCAGCTCGCCGCCAGCCAGGGCAACTTCGAGCTCAATGTGTTCAAGCCGGTGATCGCCCACAACGTGCTCGAGAGCATCGCCCTGCTGGCGGGTGCCTGCACCAGCTTCCGCGAACACTGCGTCGAGGGGCTCCAGGCCAATGAAAGCCGCATCGAAACCCTGCTGGATCAGAGCCTGATGCTGGTGACGGCCCTCACCCCGGCGATCGGCTACGACCGGGCCTGCGCCATCGCCAAGCACGCCCACAACCACCAGCTCAGCCTCAAGGAGGCCGCCCTGGTGCTCGGCGAGATCAGCGCCGGAGAGTTCGATCGGTGGGTGCAGCCCGACCAGATGGTTTGAGGCACCAGGGGACCACGCCCTGGCAGCGGCGATCCTGTGGCAACGGCTACCGGAGAACGGCCCAGCCATCGATACGGTCCGGCCATCGCCGGCAGCTTTTGTTTCCAGGCCGGCGCTTCCCGTCATGCATCCCCCTCTGCTCCGCCGTCGGCTGATCCCCCTGGCCCTGCTCGTGGCCTGTGGGTTGGCGCCGGCTTTCCCCAAACCAGCAAGCGCCCATCCCGACCATCACCAACCCACCCAACAGGGGGATCGCCACGGCAACTCCGCAGATCAACATCAACACAACCAGCACCAGCACAACCATCAGCACCAGCACCACTGAGGCATCCGCGAGCTGCCGGATCAATCCCAGCTCCGGTAACGATCGCGACCATCACCGCTGATCGCTTCCTTCACACTTTTATTGCGGATTAGGAGTTCTAGGGTTCCGGCCCATCAAGGGTGTCTGGTCCAAGAGAGCTTCACCGGCCACCGCCGGGGCACGGAGGGATAAAAGCCCGGGAGACCGCATTCACTCCGACCCCCCTGCCAAACCATGAGTTCCCCATCGGGCGCGTCAGGCGCCTTCGAACGGTTGCATCCCAGCGAGGGCATGCAGGCCCTCGAAAAAGAGCGGGCCCTGCCGCTCACGGGCTGGCAACAGGAGGTGGATCAGGCCCATCGCTTCGGCCTTGAGGCGGCCGAGAGCATCGTCGATCGGCGCATCTCCACCTTCTCGCGCGGTGAACTGCCCCATTACGCGGGCATCAACACGTTCATGAAGGCGCCCTACATCGAGGACGTGAATCGCGTCGGTGAGTTTGATGTGGCGATCGTGGGCGTGCCCCACGACAGCGGCACCACCTATCGGCCGGGCACCCGCTTCGGCCCGCAGGGCATTCGCCGCATCTCCGCGCTTTACACGCCCTACAACTACGAAATGGGTGTGGATCTGCGCGAGCAGATCACCCTCTGCGATGTGGGCGACATCTTCACGATTCCCGCCAACAACGAAAAGAGCTTCGATCAGATTTCCAAGGGCATCGCCCACGTGTTTGCCAGCGGCGCCTTTCCGATCATTCTCGGCGGCGACCACTCGATCGGCTTTCCCACCGTCCGCGGTGTCTGCCGCCACCTGGGCGACAAGAAAGTCGGCATCATCCACTTTGATCGCCACGTCGACACCCAGGAGATCGACCTCGACGAGCGCATGCACACCTGTCCGTGGTTCCACGCCACGAACATGGCCAACGCACCCGCCAAAAATCTGGTGCAGCTCGGCATTGGCGGCTGGCAGGTGCCGCGCGAAGGGGTGAAGGTCTGCCGCGAGCGGGGCACCAACGTGCTCACCGTCACTGACATCTGCGAGATGGGGCTGGAGGCCGCTGCCCAGTTCGCAATTGAGCGGGCCACCGATGGAACCGACTGCGTCTACATCTCCTTCGACATCGACTGCATCGATGCCGGCTTCGTGCCCGGCACCGGCTGGCCGGAGCCGGGTGGCCTGCTGCCGCGCGAAGCCCTGAAGCTGCTGGAGCTGATTGTGCGCAATGTGCCGGTCTGCGGCCTCGAACTGGTGGAGGTGTCGCCGCCCTACGACATCAGCGACATGACCTCACTGATGGCCTGCCGGGTCATCTGCGACACCATGGCCCACCTCGTGGTGAGTGGTCAGCTGCCCCGAAAGGAAAAACCGAGCTGGGTGAGCGACGTCTGCAACATGAACGTCGACCAGAAGTGGAGATAGGCCCATGCATGAAGTCGACATGACCAAGTGTCTGGTGCTTTCAATGCAGCAATGGCGCCAGCAGCACGAGCCCCAGGTTCCCCGGGTGCAACGGGTGCACCTGCAGGTGGGCGCCTTCACCTGCGTGGAACCCGACCAGCTGATCACCACCTGGCGAGCTGCCGTGCAGGGCAGCTGGCTCGCTGGAGCTGAATTGGCGATTGAGCCCGTGGCACTCGTCGGGCGGTGTGTGGCCTGCTCCCACACCTACGCCCCGGATCCCCAGCAGGCCTACCGCTCCCCCTGCTGCAACCACCCGATGGAGGAGATCGTCAGCGGCCGCGAACTGCGCATTCGCTCCGTCGACTACCACCTCCCCAGCGAGCCGGTCGCCCCGTCATCCCTTGCCTCCCTTGTCACCGCCCGTGCGGTCTGAATGCCATGCACATGCCCCTGGAAGACACCCTTGGTCTCAATCTGCTGGCCGCCAATCAGCACCAGGCTGAACACAACCGCGAGCACTTCGACGCCTGGCAACTGCTCTGCCTCAACGTGATGAGCAGCCCTGGTGCGGGCAAAACCTCCCTGTTGGAACGCAGCCTGGCGGCCCTCTCCAGCGAGTTGGCGATGGCAGTGCTGGAGGGCGACATGACCACCCTGCTCGATGCCGAACGCCTGGAAGCCGTGGGGGTGCCGGTGGTGCCGATCACCACCGGCCGGGCCTGTCACCTGGATGCGGCCATGGTGAGCGGCGGCCTCAAGCTGCTGCGACAGCGCCTCGATCCCGCCGGCCTCGATGTGTTGTGGGTGGAGAACGTGGGCAACCTGGTGTGTCCCGCCGAATTCGAGGTGGGCGAACACCGCAAGGTAGCCCTGCTCAGCGTCACCGAGGGCGACGACAAACCGCTCAAATACCCGGTGATGTTCCGCGAAGCGGACTGCGTGCTGATCACCAAGATCGACCTGCTCCCTTACCTTCCGGTCGACATTCAGCGGATTGAAGACCACATCCGCGCCGTTAATCCGCGCTGTGCCGTGATCCGGGTGTCAGCCAGCACCGGGGAAGGACTGGAGGAGTGGCATGCCTGGCTACGCCAGGAGCGGGCCCTCAACCTGACCGCCCGGCAGTCCGAACACCTGGTGGCGGGAGGGAACCGATGACCCACACGCTGATCGAGCCAGGCTTGTCGCAGGCCACCGCTGCTGCCCAACTCAAAGCCGACCTGATCGCCCGGGGCGTGCGCTACGCCCTGGCCAGCTTCGTGGATCTCCACGGCGTCTGCAAAGCCAAGGCGGTGCCGATCGACCACCTGGAATCGATGGCCCGGGGCTCCGAGCTCTTCACGGGAGCGGCCCTCGACGGGGTCCCCCAGGAGATCAGCGACGACGAGGTGGCCGCGCTGCCAGACCTCTCCTCCGCCACGGTGCTGCCCTGGAAGCCCGATACGGTCTGGTTCGCGAGCAGCCTGCAACTGGGAGGCAGCCCCTTTGACGCCTGCAGCCGCACCATCCTCAGCCGGGTGCAGGATCAGGCGGCCGCGCTGGGATTGCGCTTCAACCTCGGCATCGAAACCGAGTTCTTCGCCCTGCGCCGCGGTGACAACGGCGAGCTGATGCCGGCCAGCGCCGGCGACACCCTCGCCAAGCCCTGCTACGACCTGCGCGGGCTGCTCGACAACTTCGATTGGCTGGATGAACTGGTGCAGGCCATGAACAGTCTGGGCTGGGGGGTGTATTCCTTTGACCATGAAGACGGCAACGGTCAGTTCGAAACCGATTTCAACTACGCCGATGGCCTGGTCTGCGCTGACCGGGTCACGTTCTTCCGCCTGATGGCCCGGGAGATCTGCCGCAAACACGGCCTGATCGCCAGTTTCATGCCCAAGCCCTTCGCCGATCGCACCGGCAGCGGCGCCCACTTCAACATGTCGTTGGCCGATCTTGAGAGCGGCACCAACCTGTTCAGCCCTGCAGGAGAGAGGGCGGGCTGGGTGAGTGAACTGGGGCGCCAGTTCATCGCCGGAATCCTGCGCCATGCACCGGCGATCTGTGCCGTGATTGCCCCCACGGTCAACAGCTACAAGCGGTTGGTGGTGCAGGGAAGCATGAGCGGCTTCACCTGGGCACCGGTCTTCATCTGCTACGGCAACAACAACCGCACCAACATGCTGCGCATTCCGGGGGCAGGCAGCCGGGTGGAGTGCCGCGCCGCCGATAGCGCCTGCAATCCCTACCTGGCAGCGGCCATGCTCCTGGCCGCCGGATTGGAGGGGATCCGTGAGCGTCTCGACCCCGGCGAACCCAATCTCGTGAATGCCTACCAGCTCAATGCGGAGGAGCGCGCCGCGCGGGGTCTCACCACCCTGCCGCGCACCCTTGGAGAGGCCATTGAGGCCTTTGCCGCCGACCCCTTATCCCGCCAGGTCTTCGGTAACGCCATGGCCGACGCCTACGTGGCCTTCAAGCGCGACGAATGGAGCAGCTACCACGGCGTTGTCTCCGCCTGGGAGACCGAGCGCTACCTCGAGCTGTTCTGAGCGGCGACACCCCAGGCCTCAACCGTCTCGACCACCGTCACAAGCCCCGTCACCACCCCACCCACCACCATGACCATCAACCGCCCCCTGCCATCCCGCCTGCTGGCCGGTTTGCTCTTGCTCGGACTGACCGCCACCGGCCTGAGCGCCTGTAAAACAGCCGGCACGGACACACCTGTGCGCATCGGCTACAGCGCCTGGCCGGGCTGGATCCCCTGGAAAGTGACCGAAGACAAGGGCCTGTTCCAGCAGGCCGGCGTGCCGGTGACCCTGCAGTGGTTTGACGGCTACCTGGATTCAATCAACGCCCTCAACGCCGGCCAACTCGACTGCAACAGTCAGACGCTTGGCGACACGATCAGCTCGATCGCCGGCGGGGCCGACCTGCAGGTGGTGCTCACCAACGACTACTCCACCGGCAACGACCAGATCATTGCTGCACCGGGCATCAGGAGCGTCGCCGACCTGAAGGGCAAGCGGGTCGCCGCTGAGGAGGGCACCGTGGATCACTACCTGCTGCTGCTGGGTCTGAAGAAGGCCGGGCTGAGCGCCAAGGACATCACCTTTGTGCCTCTCGAAACCGGTGCCGCCGCGGCCGCGTTCGTGGCCGGCAAGGTGGATGCAGTAGGCGTGTTCGCGCCCTTCACCACCCAGGCCCTCAAGCGGGCGGGCAGCACCACCCTGTTCTCCTCCAAGGATTTCCCTGGAGCCATCAGCGACCACCTGGTGTGCCGCAGCGCGTTTGTGGCCAGCAACCCTGAGAAGGTGCAGAAGCTGGTGAATGCCTGGTTCGCCACCCTCGACGCCATCAAGGCAGAGCCCAAGGCCAGCCTGGCCATCCTCGCCGAACGGGCTGGGGTGAGCGAACCGGAATACCAGGCCTACGACGCCGGCACCACCATCCTCAACCTGCAACAGAACAAGCAGGTGTTCAAACCTGGCACCACGATGGAATCGCTGCCCTATGCCGCCCAGGAAATCGGCGGGTTCCTGCAGGAGGTCGGCCTGGCCAAGGCCCCGCCGAAACTCGACGGCCTGCTCCAGCCCCAGTTCGTGAACGCGGTGCCGTGATGCGAGGCTCCTGGCTCCGCCACCCCTGGGTGCTGGGCAGCGCCGGGGTCGCCGTGGTGGTCATCCTCTGGGGGGCCATCGCTGCCACCGGTGCGGTCGACCGTCTCTTCCTGCCCAGTCCGGCTGCGGTCTGGGCCGCCGGTCAACAGCAGGCCCAAGCGGGCCTGCTCTGGAAAGACCTGACGGCCAGCGTGGGCCGCGTGTTCGGCGGATTTGCCCTCTCGGCGGTCGTGGCCCTGCCCCTGGGCATCGCCATGGGTACCAGCACGGTGATCTGCCGGCTGTTGGAGCCGCTGATGGGCCTGATCCGCTACATGCCGGCACCGGCCTTCATCCCGCTGCTGATCATCTACTTCGGCTTGGGGGAGCTGCCGAAGGTGCTGCTGATCTTCATCGGCACCCTGTTTTTCAACACGCTGATGATCATGGACGCGGTGAAATTCGTCCCCAATGAACTGGTGGAAACGGCCCTCACCCTTGGCGGCCGCCAGCCCCAGGTGCTCACCCGTGTGATCGCCCCTTGCATCGCTCCCCAGGTGATCGATGCCTACCGGATCAATATGGCCTCAGCCTGGAATCTGGTGATCGTGGCCGAGCTGGTGGCCGCCAGCGAAGGTCTGGGAAAACGCATCTCCCTGGCCCAGCGCTTCCTGCGTACCGATGAAATCTTTCTGGGCCTGATCGTGATTGGCCTGATCGGGCTGCTGATCGACCTGGGTTTCCGATTCCTGCTGCGCCGCAGCTGTAGCTGGGCCAACTGATTCCCTCCCCAACCATGCATCTGCACGTTGACAACGTCTCCAAACGCTTCGGTGAGGGACGCCACGCCAAATTGGTGCTCGACGCCATCAACTTCACCGTCAACACCGGTGAATTCGTGGCCTTGGTTGGCAGCTCCGGATCCGGCAAGTCGACGGTGATGCGGCTGGTCGCCGGCCTTGATCGCCCGACATGCGGTCAGATCCTGGTGGATGGGGTGCCGGTGCGAGGCCCGGGATCTGATCGAGGCATGGTGTTCCAGAAATACAGCCTCTACCCCTGGCTCTCGGCGGCAGACAACGTGGCCTTCGGCATGGAGTTGCAGGGACGCAGCCGGCGCGAGATCCGCGAGCGCACGGCGTATTTCCTGGAGGTGGTGGGATTGGCGGATGCCGGGCGGCGGATGCCACGGGAACTCTCCGGTGGCATGCAACAGCGGGTGGCGATCGCCCGGGCCCTGGCCGCCGAACCGCAGGTGCTGCTGCTCGATGAACCCTTCGGGGCCCTCGACATCCAGATCCGCGAGTCCATGCAGGAGTTCCTGCACCAGCTCTGGCGACGCACCGGTCTCACCGCCCTGCTGATCACCCACGACCTGGAAGAGGCGCTGCTGCTCTCCAGTCGCGTTCACATCCTGGCGCCCCAACCAGGCCGGATTGTGCGCAGTGTGACGGTCGACCTGGAGCCCTGCCCGATGTCCCACCTACGCGTGTCACGACCCTTTCTGGACCTGCGCGAAGAACTGGCCCAGTGCCTGCGGAGCCTTGAGCCGGCCCTGGTGACCTGAACAGCAGCGATCGATGCAACCTGCCCCCTTTCTGCCTGCCTGGCTCTACAGCGATCCGTCCATCGCCGAGCGTGAGACTCAGCTTTACGCCAAGCGCTGCTGGCATCCGATCGCCGCCAGCAGCGAACTGGCCGCCGGAGAAGCCCTGGCGCTGGAGCTGCTGGGATTGCCCCTCCTGCTGACCCGCCCGAAAGAGGGCCCAGCCCGTGTGTTCGTCAACCGCTGCCCTCACCGGGGGGTGGCCCTGCTCGACACGGATCAACCCGCCCATGCCTGCCGGCGGCTGGTCTGCCCGTACCACGGCTGGACCTACGACCTCAACGGCCAGCTGCAGGCCGCGGCCCGGGAAGCCGAATTCCTGGAGCCCTTCCAGCGCAGCGATTGGCCCCTCCAGGAGCTGGTCTCAAGGGAGGAGGGCTCGCTGATCTGGGTGGCCCTCGGGGACGCTCCTCTGCCGCTGGAGCAGCAGCTGGATCTGGTGCTGAGCGAAGCCGGCCGCCTCTGGCGACAGCCCCGCCGGCTGCTGGCTCGCCAGCGGCGGCCCCTGGCCTGCAACTGGAAGCTGGCCCACGACAACACCCTCGACGATTACCACGTCGCCATCGCCCACCCCACGACCCTGCACCGGGAGCAGGGTCCGGTCCGCTCCTACCGGCACGTGCTCAGCCGCCATGGCTCGCTGCTGGCCACCCCCTCCGGCGCGCAGGGCACCTTCTTCACCTTTGGCCTGGCCCCCTGGACCCATCTGCTGCTCTGGCCCGATGGCCGCCTGGCGGTGCTGCACGTTGTGCCGGAACTGGGCCCGGGCGCCCAGGATCCCCAAGCCCCGTCGCGCTGTCAGATGGAGGTTTGGCTGCTTGCCCCGGTGTCCACCACACACGCGGATCCGGTCATGGCCGAGGCGTGGATGGCCGAGATGTTGCGCTTTCTCGAGGAAGACCGCCGCTTGGTGGAAGCGACCCAACGGGGCTACAGCAGCGGCCTGGAGCCCGGACCGGCCCACCGACTGGAGCAGCGCATCCTGCAGTGGCAGACCCTCTACGCCGAGTGGATGGAACTCGAATCGCTGCTCACCAAGGCTCCCCCCCGCAGCCAGGCAGCCACCGCCCCGTTGATCTCCAGCAGATCAGCCACCGGCTGAGCGGTGAAGGGCAGGGTGGGCAGATAGCCATCCGGGCCGAATTCAGGCGTGATCGTGAAGGGCCCGCAGCTCGCGGCCGAGCGGTGCAGGCCAAACAGCCGCCAGCAGCGTCGATGGGCTTCCAGGGCTTCCGCCCACTCCGGGGCAAATGGATGGCCCACTGAAGGGCCCTGGGCATGGCCCACCCGGGCATGGATGTGGTCGACGCGCGACGCGATCGCCCGCACCGGCTCCAGCTCAGGGGTCATCAGCCGCTCGGCCACCACGCACCAATGGCTCAGGTCCGCCGTGAGCCGTAGGGAGGGGAACACGTCCAGATAGGGAGCCATCGTCCAAGGGCTGAAGAAGCTGCGGGAGCGATGGGTCTCGAAACTCACCGGCAGCGGGCAGGCCGCCGCCAGCTCCAGGGCCCTGCTCCAGAACAGCTGCTGCTCAGGCCAACACCAGCTGTCGCTGCCGGTGAGCACGGTGATGCGCAGCGGATCAAGATCCGGGGCCCGCTGCAGCTGCTGCTCCAACTCGGCCAGGTGCTCGGCGGGGGAAGCGTCGAGCCGGGGGACATAGTCGCCGCCGGTGACCAGCTCGAGAACCAGGGCCATGCCGGCCTGGGCCAGATCCTGCCGAATCGCGCCGGCAGGTCTTGCCGCCAGAGCGGGATGCCGGAGGTTGGCCTCCAGACCATCGAATCCAAGGCCGCGAGCCTGGGCCAAAGCCAGTTCGAGACCACCCGTGAAACCCCAGAGGCTATGGAAGAGCAAGGGGACTCCAGGTACCGCGCCGCCCTCAGGGGGCCCCGAACCACCGCTGCTCACTGGGCCAGGGTGAATTCTTCGGGCTGGATGCCCAGATACACCGCCTCCTTGAACAGAGCTTGCTTGGCCTCAGCGTCCGCTCGGCATTCGGCTTGTTGGTACCGGCTCCGCAACGAGTCGATCAGCGCCTGTCGGCGGGGATCGCTGGACTGCATGGAGAAACAACAACGATGGCCGAATTATCGAGTAGTCCACGACCATCCGGGGTGTCAGCTGAGCCGATGGTGCAGTGGGCGAAGAAGCCTGCCCGCATCGGTGATCGGGCTGCAGCAGCGCAACGCCCGCCGCGGATCAGCCGATGACCCTCGAACTCGGTGAAAGCGCCTTTGCCGATGCCGGAATCCCTATGGCCTTTGTGGCCCCGAGCGAGGAGCGGGGCGGACTGGGATCGATCCTCTCAGCGAATGGTGCGATGGCCTTCTTCACCGGCCGGCCGCAGGACGCGCAGATGGTCACAACGCCTACCGAAGCAGGGCAAGCGAGCTGGTGGGATAGGGCCCATGGCCCCATCTTCCCCACCACTGCTGGAGCGCGATGCGCTGGCCAGCCTCAACACACTCCGCGATGGCCCAGGCTTCCTGCGGCTGGTCAGTCACCTGCTCACGATCGTGCTGGGCGGGCTGGTCTGGGGGCACCAGAGCTGGCCCCTGGCCCTGCGCCTGGCGGGGCTGCTGCTCTGCGGCATCGGCCTGGCCACCTGCTTCGCGCCCTTGCATGAGTGCGGCCACCGCACAGCTTTTCGCAGCCGCCGGCTCAACGACACGGTGGCCTGGATCGCAGGGCTGCTCAGCTTCTACAACGCCACCTACTACCGCCGCTACCACCAGTGGCACCACCGCTACACCCACCAGCCAGGCCTCGATCCGGAGCTGGAGGATCCCGTTCCCACCAACACCTGGGCCTACCTTCGCGAGGTGAGCGGCTGGACCTGGTGGACGGGCAAGCTGACGGGCTACCGCAGGTTGCTGTGGGGCGACCTCAGCGGGCTGAACTACCTCAGCCCTGAGGCGATCCCCCAGGTGCGCGGCTCAGTGCGGCTGCAGTTCGCGGTGTATGGGGCTCTGGCCCTGGCCTCCCTGGTGGGGGGTAACGGATTCTTGCTGTGGTTCTGGCTGCTGCCCCTGGCGGTGGGTCAACCCTTTCTGCGGATCCTGCTGCTGGCGGAACACAGCGGCTGCAGCTTCAGCCGCGACGGCACCGAAAACACCCGCACCACCCTCACCAACCCCGCCGTGCGCTGGTTGATGTGGAACATGCCGTTCCACGCCGAACACCACCTCTACCCCTCCCTGCCCTTCCACGCGCTGCCGGCCGCCCACCGCCCGATCGCGCCCCATCTGCGCCATTGCGATCGGGGCTACCTGGCGGTGCACCGCCGGCTGCTGCGCAACCTGCCAGCCCTGGGACTGCCGGCATGAGCGCCACCGCGCTCGCCCATCGGGCCCAGCACTGCCTGGGCGATTGGCCCCTGAGTTGCGGCCGCACCCTGCCCGAGGCCCAGCTCACCTATCTCCAGATCGGGGCGCTCAACGCTGAGCGCTCCAACCTGATCCTGGTGCCCACCTCCTACGGCGCCCGCCCTGAAGACCTCGCCTGGCTGGCGGGACCCGTGCTGGATCCGGAGCGCTGGTGCATCGTGATCGCGGGGATGTTCGGCAACGGCGCCTCCAGCAGCCCGAGCCATGGGGCCATGGGCCTGGCTGAACAGGGCTGGGTGGTGCACCACCGCGACAACGTCGCCGCCCAACGCCAACTGCTGCGGTCGGTGTTCGGCGTCGAACGACTGCCGCTCATCTACGGCTGGTCGATGGGGGCCCAGCAGGCCTACCAGTGGGCCGTCGATCACCCGGAGGCGGTGGAGCGGATCTGCTGCGTCTGCGGCACGAGCCGCACCTCCCCCCACAACCGCCTGTTCTGCCTGAGCCTGCGCCAGGCACTCACCGCCGATCGCCACTGGCATGGCGGCGGCTTCACCGCGCCGCCGGAGCAGGGGCTGCGCACCTATGCCCTGATCTATGCCAGCTGGGCCGCCAGCCAGCCGTTCTTCCGCACCCTCGCCGAACCGGTCGAAGACCACGTGGAGCGCCAGTGGCTGCCCCACTACCAACGCCACGACCCGCGCGACCTGATCGCCATGCTCGACACCTGGCTGGCCCATGACGTGGCCGGTGGCGGTGATCTGGCCCGCTGCCTGGCGGGCATCCGGGCCCGCACCGCCGTGGTGGCCGGAAGCCACGACCTCTACTTCCCGGTTGACGATCTGGCCGCCGACGCCGACGCCATCCCGGGAGCCGCGCTGCACGTGATCCGCTCGGAGCTCGGCCACCGGGCCGGCAATCCCCACAGCAGTCCAGCGGAGCAACAGAGCCTGCGCCACATCGTCAACACCCTCCTCGAGCAAGCGCCCCATGTCTGATCTCGCCCAGCAGGTGCAGGACCTCAACCTCAAATTCCTGCTGATCTCCTTCACCGACCTGTTCGGCATCCAGCGGGCCAAGCTCGTGCCGGCCTCGGCGGTTGCCGGGATGGCCCAGGACGGTGCCGGTTTCGCCGGCTTTGCCGCCTGGCTGGATCTCTCGCCGGCCGATGGCGACGTGATGGCGATCCCGGCGGCCGCCAGTCTCACGCCTCTCCCCTGGCAGCCGGAGGTGGGCTGGGTGGCGGCCGAGCTGCAGCTCAACGGCCAGTCGATGGCGCAATGCCCCCGCCGCCTGCTGCGCCGCCAGCTCGCGCGGGCCGCTGCACAGGGCTTCGAGCTGCGCAGCGGCGTGGAGGCGGAATTCTTCCTGCTTGATCCCACCGGGGAGCGCATCGCCGATGGGGCCGATACCCAGGAGAAACCCTGCTACGACCAGCTGGCCCTGATGCGCCGCTACCCGCTGATCGCGCCCCTGCTGGAGGCGATGGAGCGGCTGGGCTGGGGGCCCTACCAGGCCGACCACGAAGACGCCAACGGCCAGTTTGAAGTCAACTGGACCTTTGCTGCCGCCCTCACCACCGCCGATCGCCATGCCTTCTTCAAGGTGATGGTGAAGGCGATGGCGGAGCAGCAGGGGCTGCGGGCGAGTTTCATGCCCAAACCCTTCGCCGAGCTCACCGGCAACGGCTGCCACACCCACCTCTCCCTCTGGGGCGTGGCCGGCAGCGCCAACGCCAACCAGAACCTCTTCCACGACCCCAGCGGTGAGCTGGGCCTCTCCGCCCTGGCCTACCACTTTCTGGCGGGCCTGCTGGCCCATGCCCCGGCCCTCAGCTGCCTCACCAACCCCACCGTCAACAGCTACCGCCGCCTGGCCGCTCCGCCCACCAGCTCGGGCGCCACCTGGAGTCCCGGCGCCATCAGCTACAGCGGCAACAACCGCACCCACATGGTGCGCATCCCCGATCACCAGCGCCTCGAATTGCGCCTCCCCGACGGCTCCGCCCACCCCTACCTGCTCCAGGCGGCCGTGCTGGCGGCCGGCCTCGATGGCATCGAGCGCCAACTCGATGCCGGCCCCCGCCACGACAACGACAACTACGCCGATCCGCTGCCGCCCGACAACGCCCGCCGGCTCCCCAACAGCCTCGGGGATGCCCTCGACGCCTTTGCCGCCGACACCGTGTTGCGGCAGGCCCTCGGGGAGGAGTTCTGCCGGTCCTACGAGCGTCTGCGGCGGCGCCAGTGGGATGAGCACCGCTCTGGAGTCACCCCCTGGGAGCGGCGCACCGGCCTGGACGGCTAGAGCAGCCAGCTCAGAGCAGGTTGGCCGCCAGCTCGGCCAGTTCACTGCGCTCGCCCCGCAGCAGGGTGACGTGGCCGGCCAGGGCCTGGCCCTTGAAGCGCTCCACCAACCAGGTGAGGCCGTTGCTCTCGGCGTCCACGTAGGGGTTGTCGATCTGATACGGGTCGCCGGTGAGCACGATCTTGGTGCCCTCGCCCACCCGGGTCACGATCGTCTTCACCTCGTGGGGGGTGAGGTTCTGGGCCTCATCCACCACCATGAACTGGCGCGGAATCGAGCGGCCGCGGATGTAGCTGATCGCTTCCACCTCCAGCAGGCCCATGCCCTTGAGGTCGGTCCAGTTGCTGCGCGGCCCCCGGTGGCTGCCGCCCCGGCCGCCAGCTCCACCGCCACCCCGGGGCGCACCACGCCCGTCCTCCTCACCGCTGCCACCGAGCAGATACTCCAGGTTGTCGATGATCGGCTGCATCCAGGGGCCCATCTTCTCCTCAAGGTCCCCGGGCAGGAAACCGATCTCCTTCCCCAGTGAGATCACCGGCCGGGTCACGAGCAAGCGCTCGTAGAGACGCTCATCGGCCACCTGGTGCAGGCCCGCCGCCAGGGCCAGCAGGGTCTTGCCGGTGCCGGCCTTGCCCACCAGGGTGATCAGCTGGATCTCCGGATCCAGCAGCAGATCCAGGGCAAAGGTCTGCTCCCGGTTGCGGGGCTGGATGCGGCCGAGCTTGACCTTGGGCGCCCGCTGCAACGGCTGCAGGGTGCCGGTGGCAGCGTTGAAGCGGGCCAGCAGGGTGTGGGCCGGCTGAGCCTGGTCGATCAGCGTCACCCCCTCGTTGGCCTGCAGGGGGCTTTGCAGCGGAAGGCCCTCCACCACCAGGCCCGGAGTGGGCTTGACCCGGTCCATCTGCTCGGCGCTCACCCACAGCTCGCACAGGCCGGGGTAGAGGTCGCCGATATCGACCCGATCGCTGGTGTAGTCCTGGGCGATCAGGCCCACCGCATCGGCCTTGATGCGCAGGTTGGTGTCCTTGGTGACCAGGATCACCGGCGGCTGGCTGCCCATCACGGCCTGCAGCCGCTGCTCCTCGAGGGCGACCGCGAGGATGTTGTTATCGCCATTGCCGGCCTTGAGCTCCGGGGGCAGCTGGCTGAGGGTTTCATTGCGGCAGAACTCCACCTTGAGGGTGCCGCCCTGATCGCCATTGGGCACCCCATCGGCCAGGTTGCCCTGGGCCCGCAGCGCATCCAGCAGCCGCGAGACCTGGCGCGCGTTGCGACCCTTCTCGGCCGGATCGCGCTTGAAGCGATCGATCTCCTCCACCACCTCGATGGGAATCAGAATGTTGTTGTCTTCAAAGCGGGTGAGCGCAGCCGGATCGTGCAACAGCACGTTGGTGTCGAGCACAAAGGTCTTGCGCATGCCAGCCACCGAAATCGCGACGGCTTGAAGCTAAGGCCGCAGGCCCTATTACGCTCCGGCGATTCTGGCTCGGTCGCAATTGGCCTCAACGCAACTGCCCCCCACGCTTGTCGCCCTCGCTCTGCTGAAGCTGGTGCTGGTGCTGGCCCTGCTGCTGGGCCTCACCCTGGTGTGGCTGGAGCTGCGCCATCGCCTGCGGCCCGCGTCACCGTTGCGGCTGCGGGCCGATGGCTTCCAGGTCGGGCGCACCCCCGCGGGGCTGGAGGTGAGCGGCACGGTCACGATCAGCAATCCCCATCGCCGCATGGAAGTGATGGTGCCGGAGATCACGCTGCGGCCCACCCTGCTGGGCCGGGGCGACCTGGCCGGCGTCACCGTGACCAGTCGGATCGAGGCCCTGCATCCGGATGAGGAGTCCCGCCCGGATGGCTACTGGGCCGCTTACATCGTCAAGGGGCGCAAGAGCACCAGCGCCCGCATCCACATCAGCCTCAGCGGCGCCCCGGGCCAGAGCCTCGACCAGCTGCTCGACACCCTCTGGCTGGAGATCCTCTGGATCAACTACGGCCCCTTCGGTCGGCTCGAGCGCCGCGATGGCGTGCTGGTGCCGCTGCAACAGCCCACACCCCTGGCCGCCGAGGCAGCCCGCTGGCGCGAGGGCGACCGCTGCCGCGTGCTGCCGGTGGGCACTCACCTGCTGGGGGTGCTGGACGATCCCGAAGCCGTGCTGCGCCGCTATGCGGGCGACCTGATCCAGCCCGGTGACGTGCTCACCATCGGTGAAACACCCCTGGCGGTGATGCAGGGCCGCTACCACCATCCGGCCACCGTCCAGCCCAGCGGCCTGGCGCGGCTGCTCTGCCGGGTGTTCCACCCCACCAGCTCCCTGGCCACCGCCTGCGGGCTGCAGAGTCTGATCGATGTGGTCGGACCGGCACGGGTGCTGGGGGCCTGGCTGGTGGGCCTGGCGCTCAAGCTGGTCGGCAGCAAGGGCTGGTTCTACCGGCTGGCCGGCGAGCAGGCCCGCCTGATCGACGACATCACCGGCACCACGCCCCCCTACGACCAGACGATTGTGCTGGGTCCCGACCAACCCGCCGCCTTCTGCGCCGCCATGGCCCACTCCCTCGGCGTGGCCGTCGCGGTGGTGGATGTCAACGACCTGGGCCGGGTCAAGGTGCTGGCCTCCAGTCCCGGCTGCGATGAGGCCCTGCTGGAGCGGGCCCTGCGCCCGAACCCCGCCGGCAATGCCAACGAGCGCACCCCCCTGGTGCTGGTGCGACCGGCCTGAGCCGCCCCGGGTGGGGCGCGCACCGGGCGTCGCCGATACAGTTGCACCAACCCGGCATCCACGCCACGCCCCCATGCTCGGGATCCTGCAGCCGCCCTCTGCCCATCCGGCACCGCCTGAGCGGCCCGAGCCTGATAGCTGGCGCCTCGAGCCCCTGGCCGGCTGGCACCTGCCCCTGCTCAGCGACCCCGCCTTCCTGCCACTGCAGCCGGTGCTGCAGCGCGCCGTGCTGCTGGGGCTGCCGGAGCGCCTGCTGCAGGCCCTGCTGGCCCGGCCATCCTTGGCGCCCCAGGTGCTGGTGGCGCTGAGCGGCCAGAAGCCCCTGGGGCTGATCGTCTGCCGCCGGCTCAACCGCAGCGGCAGCTGCTGGCAGATGCAGCACCTGCGCCTGGCCCCCGCCGCCGCCCGCCAGGAGCTGGCCGCCACCCTGCTGCGGGCAGCGATTCAACGGGCCAAGGGCGCCGCCAGCTGGATCGCCGCCGCCTCCACCCTCGACGACACCCGCCTGGCGATGCTGCGCGAGCAGGGCTTCCAGCCCCTCCGCACCGATCGGCTCTGGTGCTGGCAGCCGGCGCCCAGCGCATCCGCAGCGGCCACCCCGCCGTCGTCAGCGCCGGCCGATCTGCAACTCACCCCCCTGAACCGCCGCTCGGCCCCACTGCTGTGGCACCTGGAGCAGGCGGTCTGCCCGGCCCGGTTGCGGCAGTTGCTGGATCGGCGCGTGGAAGACCTGCTCGACCAGAGCCATGGCCGGGGCTGGATGCTGGTGGATCCCAGCCGCGAGCAAGCGGTGGCGGCCGTGCGCTGGGTCGGCGACCACCCCGGCGGCGGCCACGACGTGGAACTGAGCGTCCATCCCGCCTGGACGCACCTGGTGGGCCCCGCCACCGAGCTGTTGCTGCAGCAGGCGCAGAGCGGGCTGGGGGCTGGTCAGCCCCTGTGGCTGCGCTGCGATCTGCGCGACGAGGCCCTGCAGCGCTGGATGGCCGGGCTCGGCGCCCAGGAGCGGGGTGAGCGGGTGCTGATGGCCCGCAGCGTCTGGCGGCGCCAGGGCCTGCAGGCACCGGCGCGGGCCGCCCAGCGTCTGGAGGCCATCCTCGGCCAGTGGCAGCCGCGCCGCCGGCCCCTGCCCACACCCACCCCTCTCACACCCACACCCCCCCGTGCGTGACCCAGCCCAGCCGGGCCGCCGCCAGCCTCCCCAGCCCCGCTCGGTCCTGGCCCTTGATGTGGGCCGCCGGCGCATCGGCCTGGCCGGCTGTGACCCCCTGGGGCTGACGGTCACGCCCCTGCCGGCCCTGGCCCGGGGGCGCTTTGCCGCAGATCTGGAGCACCTGACAGCGCTGGTGCGCCAGCGGTGCGTCACCGCTCTGGTGGTGGGCCTGCCCCTCGATGCGGCCGGCCAACCGACCGCCCAGGCCCTGCATTGCCAGCGCTATGGCGATCGGCTGGCCCATGCGCTCCAGCTGCCCCTCGCCTGGGTGAACGAGCACGCCAGCAGCTGGGCCGCCGCCGAGCGCCATGGCCTGCACGGCGACCGCAGCGGCGCCCTCGACAGCGCCGCGGCAGCACTGCTTCTGGAGCAGTGGCTCCAGGAGGGCCCGGAACCGGTGCCGCCGGCGACCATCGCCGGCGGCCAGATGGCCGGCGTTGCACCATCCTGAGAAGACACGCGCCCCCCGCATGAGCTCCGAACCCCCTTCCCAGACCCCCGCGGAGAGTTCCGCCGATGTGCCCACGGTGCTCGTGCACGACAGCCACGGCCGCCAGCTGCTCTGCTTCCTCGAGCAGCTGATCCCCCTCGACGGCCACGACTACGTGCTGCTCACCCCGGTGGACACCCCGGTGTGCCTGTTCCGCCTGGACGACGATGAGGACCCGGAGCTGATCGACACGATCGATGCCACCGAGCCGATCCTGTCTGTTGCCGATGTGGTGCTCCAGGAGCACGACCTCACCCTCGTGCGTTCGGCCGTCACCCTCACCGTGAGCGGCGAACTGGACGAACCCGAAGAGCTCGACGACGACGAGGACGCCGATGACGACTCGGAAACCTACGAACTGCTGGTGAGCTTCCTGGTGGACGAGCGGGAGTACGGGCTCTACATCCCCCTCGATCCCTTCTTCGTGGTGGCCCGCATGAATGGCACGGGTGCCGTGCTGGTGGAAGGCGAGGAGTTTGAACGGGTGCAGCCCCGGATCGAGGCTGAGCTGGACGAGCGGGAGGGCGACGACTGATGCTGCGTCAGCTGCTGCGCCCCAACTGGCTGCGGGAGTGCACCCTGGCCGAGCTGCCCCTGCAGGAGCTGCTCGACCAGCCGATCCGGGCCCTGGTGCTCGATGTCGACCGCACCCTGCTGCCTCGCCGCCAGTCGGAGCTGCCCGATAGCGCCCTGCGCTGGCTGCGGCTGGCGCAGCGGCACATGCCGATCCACCTGTTCAGCAACAATCCCTCCCGCAAGCGGATCGGGGCGGTGGCAGCCAAGCTCGACCTGCCCTACACCATTTCAGCCTGCAAACCACGGCGCAGCGCCCTGCGCAGGGTGCTGCGCGAGCTGCAGTTACCGCACCAGGAGGTGGCACTCATCGGCGATCGTCTGTTCACCGATGTGATCGCCGGCAACCGACTCGGATTGTTCACCGTGCTGGTCAAGCCGATCGATCCGCTCGGCCATCCCTGCCAGCGGGACCGGGTGCAGAAACTGGAGTTGCGCCTGGCCCGCTGGGTCGGCACGACCCTGGGCTGATGGCACACGAGCAGAGCGCCATGCGCCGGGTGATCAAGGTGGGCACAAGTCTGTTGCGGGGCCGTGCTGATCGGCCCACGGCTGCGGTGATCGCCGATCTGGCCGCCAGCCTGAGTCGCCAGCAGCGTCGGGGTGATGCCATTGCCCTGGTCACCAGCGGGGCCGTGGGCCTGGGCTGCGTGGCCCTGGAGATGGACCAGAGGCCCAGCGAGGTGGTGGCTCTGCAGGCCGCCGCCGCCGTGGGCCAGGGGCGGCTGATGGCTCTGTATCAGGACGCTTTCGCCGTGCGCGGCCTGCCGGTGGCCCAGGTGCTGCTCACCCGCGGCGATCTGGCTTCCCGCCGCCGCTACCAGAACGCCTGCCGCACCCTGGAGCAGCTGCTGTCCTGGGGGGTGGTGCCGGTGGTCAACGAAAACGACACCCTGGCCACCGACGAGCTGCGCTTCGGCGACAACGACACCCTGTCAGCCCTGGTGGCGGTGGCGATCGGCGCCGATGAGCTGGTGCTGCTCACCGATGTGGATCGGCTCTATTCCGGCGATCCCCGCACCGATGCCGAAGCCCTGCCGATCGAGGAGGTGCGCAGCCTGGCGGAGCTCGACAGCCTGCACAGCGTGGCCACCGGTGGCGGCCAGTGGGGAACCGGCGGCATGACCACCAAACTGACCGCCGCCCGGATCGCCACCTCCAGCGGCATCCGCGTGCGCCTGGCCGACGGCCGCGACCCCGCCGTGCTCGACGCCCTGCTGGCTGGCGAACGGGTCGGCACCGTGTTCCAGCCGAGCCCCACCCCCCTGCCCGACCGCAAGGGCTGGCTGGCCCATGCCCTGCTGCCCAAGGGCAGCCTGCACCTCGATGCGGGAGCCGAACGGGCCCTGACGCGCCAGGGGGCTTCTCTGCTGGCCGTGGGGGTGCAGGCGGTGGAGGGCGATTTCGGCCGCCGCGAGGCTGTGCGGCTGCTGGCCAGCGACGGGCGGGAGCTGGGCCGCGGCCTGGCCACCCTCAGCAGCACGGAGCTGCGGGAGCTGATGGGGCACGCCGGCGTGGAGGCGGTGCACCGCGATCAGCTCGTGCTCACCGGCTCCTAGGCCCGGCCTACGATCCGGCCTGGCCGGCCCCACTGGAATGCGCTTCAGCAAACTGCTCAGCCATCTGAGCGAGGCGACTGATGCCAGCCCGTGCCACCTGGCCGGCGACCCTGAGATCGGTGGTGCTGCCGCCCTCGATCAGGCCGGGACCGGCCAACTGAGTTTCCTGGAACCGGGCCATGCCCTGGCGGCAGCACTGGCCGCCAGCGGCGCCAGTGCGGTGCTGATTCCAGCCCGGGGCGAGGAGGCCGAAACCCTGCAGCAGCAAGCCACAGATCGCGGCCTGGCCTGGGTCGCCCTGGGCGATCCCCGGCTGGCCTTTGCCGAAGCCCTCGAAGCCCTCCATCCCCGCCACCGCCCGGAGCCCGGCATTCACCCCAGCGCCGTCGTCGACCCCGCTGCCGTTGTGGGCATGGGCACCCACGTGGGAGCCCAGGTGGTGATCGGCGCGAAGGTGCAGATCGGCGCCAGCTGCATCCTTCACCCCCACGTGGTGCTCTACGACGACGTGCAGCTCGGCGAAGGCTGTGAACTCCATGCCGGTGCCGTGCTCCACCCCGGCACCCGCCTGGGCCGCGGCTGTGTGGTGCACGCGAACGCCGTGGTCGGCAGCGAGGGCTTCGGCTTTGTGCCGACCGCCAGCGGCTGGCGCAAGATGCCCCAGACCGGCCAGGTGATCCTGGAAGACGGCGTGGAGGTGGGTTGCGGCAGCACCATCGATCGCCCGTCGGTGGGCGAAACCCGCATCGGGGCTGGCACCAAAATCGACAACCTGGTGCACATCGGCCATGGCGTGACCACCGGCCAGGGCTGTGCTCTGGCAGCCCAGGTGGGCATCGCCGGGGGTGCGCGTCTGGGCAACGGCGTGATCCTGGCGGGCCAGGTGGGTCTTGCCAACAGGGCGGTGATGGGCGATCGCTCGATCGCCAGCTCCAAATCCGGCGTGCATGGCGAGGTGGCGGCCGGCGAGGTGGTGAGCGGCTATCCCGCCATCCCCAACCGCCTCTGGCTGCGCTGCTCGGCCGCCTTCAACAAGCTGCCGGAGCTGGCCAAGACCCTGCGCCAGCTGGAAAAACGCGGCCAGGCCTGAGGCGGCCGGGGCGCCAACCGGCCAGCGCCTAGCCTCGCGGCCAGCCCTGATCTCCGCCTGCGGCGGCCTCGCCCCCTTACCCAGCCATGACCAGCTACCGGATCACCCTGCTCGCCGGCGACGGCATCGGCCCGGAGATCACCGCGGTGGCCCGCAGGTTGCTCGATGCGGTGAGCGCCCGCCACGGCTTCGGCCTCGTCTACGACGAGCAGCCCATGGGCGGCGCCGCCATCGACGCCACCGGTCAGCCCCTGCCCGCCAGCACCCTGGAGGCCTGCAAGGCGGCCGATGCGGTGCTGCTGGCGGCCATCGGCTCCCCCCAGTACGACAACCTGCCCCGCGAGCAGCGCCCCGAAACCGGCCTGCTGGGCCTGCGGGCGGGCATGGGCCTGTTCGCCAACCTGCGCCCCGTCAAGATCATTCCGGCCCTGATCGACGCCTCCACCCTCAAGCGGGAGGTGATCGAGGGGGTGGATCTGCTGGTGGTGCGCGAACTCACCGGTGGCGTGTACTTCGGCACCCCCAAGGGGCGCGTGGAGGCCGAGGGCCGGGTGCGCGGCTTCAACACCATGGCCTACTTCGACGATGAGATCGACCGCATCGCCAAGGTGGGCTTCGATCTGGCCCAGCAGCGCAGCGGCCGCCTCTGCAGCGTGGATAAGGCCAACGTGCTGGATGTGAGCCAGCTCTGGCGCGACCGGGTGGAGGCGATCCACGCCGACTACCCCGGCGTGGAGCTCAGCCACATGTATGTGGACAACGCGGCGATGCAGCTGGTGCGCAACCCGCGCCAGTTCGACGTGCTGCTCACCAGCAACCTGTTCGGCGACATCCTCAGCGACGAGGCCGCCATGCTCAGCGGCTCGATCGGCATGCTGCCCTCGGCGTCGCTGGGCACCAGCGGCCCGGGCCTGTTCGAGCCGATCCACGGGTCCGCCCCCGACATCGCCGGCCAGGACAAGGCCAACCCGATGGCGATGGTGCTCAGCGCCGCCATGTTGCTGCGCATCGGTCTGCAGCAGGAGGCGGCTGCCGCCGATCTGGAAGCGGCGGTGGATCGGGTGCTGGCCGCCGGCTACCGCACCGGCGACCTCATGGCCGACGGCTGCACCCAGCTGGGGTGCCATGCCATGGGTGAGCAGCTGCTGGCGGCACTGGAAACCTGATCGGCAGAGGGCCGGTCCCACGACCTGCCAAACTCACGGTCGGTTTTTGGATCCCCGCGCATGTCGAAGCGTCACCCGGTTGTGTCTGTCACCGGTTCCTCCGGCGCTGGGACCAGCACCGTCAAGCGCGCCTTTGAGCACATCTTCAAGCGCGAGGGCATCACCCCAGCGGTTGTGGAAGGCGACAGCTACCACCGCTACGAGCGCGGCCCGATGAAGGAGGCCATGAACACTGCCCTGGCCAAGGGCGAAAACTTCTCCCACTTCGGCCCCGAGGCCAACCTGTTCGACAAGCTCGAAGAGCTCTTCCAGACCTACGGCGAAACCGGCAGCGGCCAGAAGCGCTACTACCTGCACTCGGTGGAGGAAGCCGCCGAGCACAACGCCCGCCTCGGCACCAACCTGGAGCCCGGCCAGTTCACCCCCTGGGAAACCATCCCTGCCGGCACCGACCTGCTCTTCTACGAGGGCCTGCACGGCGGTGTGAAGGGCGAGGGCTACGACGTGGCCAGCATGGCCGACCTGCTGGTGGGCGTGGTACCGGTCGTCAACCTGGAGTGGATCCAGAAGATCGCCCGTGACAACAAGGAGCGCGGCTACTCGGCCGAGGCCACGGTGGACACGATCCTGCGCCGCATGCCGGATTACATCAATCACATCTGCCCTCAGTTCAGCCGCACCGACATCAACTTCCAGCGGGTGTCCACGGTGGACACCTCGAACCCGTTCATGATCCGGGATATCCCCACCCCGGATGAATCCTTCGTGATCATCCACTTCCGCAAGGGAGCCCGGGAGAAGTGGGGCATCGACTTCGCTTACCTGCTTGACATGATCCACGATTCGTTCATGTCCAGCCCCACCTCGATCGTGGTGAACGGCGGCAAGATGGGCTTCGCCATGGAGCTGATCCTCACCCCGATCATCCACCGGATGATTGAAGAGAAGAAGAAGCTGGCCTGACTGCTACGGCAGCCCTTAGTCTGGGTCTGCCATTCGTTCTGGTGAGGCCGATTTCCTTCGCCACACCCACGAATACACCCCGTGCGGAACACCCACAGGCCGCAGCGCCGTCGTTTCTGATTCCTGGAGCCTCCGCCAAGGGGGCTCCCTCTTTGCGTCTCGATCAGATCAACAGCCAGCTGGTGATTCAGACGGCCCGTCGGGTGCTGTTCCAGGCCCTGGATCACGCCCCCGCCGGTGCGGAACCTTCCGGTGTGGTGCTCCATGGCAACCAGGGACGCCTGGTGTTCGACCTGCCGGTGCTGCTGCCGGACGAACAGTTTGTGCCGATCGACCTGATCCGGGGCCGCCTGGGCCGCAGCGGTGCAGCCCGGTTGCGGCTGCCCCGCAAACCCTCCTCCCCGCCTGCCGCCTGAGGTCCGTTTGAGCGCCACGGCTCCGCTTCTGTCCAGCCTCCCAGCCCTGCCGCTGGTGGCGGCTCTGCTCGGAGCCTGCGTGGGCAGTTTTCTCAACGTGGTGGCCTGGCGCCTGCCACGGGAGGAATCGATCGTGCGGCCCCCCAGCCATTGCCCCCTCTGCGGCAGCCGACTGCACTGGTACGAAAACCTGCCTCTGCTGGGCTGGCTTCTGCTGCGGGCCCGCTGCGGCCACTGCGGCGCTCCGATCCCGATCCGCTACCCCCTGGTGGAACTGCTCAGCGCCGGGCTCTGGGTGGCCGCCCTGCTGGCTCACCCCAATGGCCTGGGCCCCCAGCCCCAGCCCTGGCTGCTGGTGGGGGCAGGCTGGGTGCTGCTGAGCTGGCTGATCCCCCTTGTGCTGATCGACCTCGATCGCCTCTGGCTTCCCGAGCCCCTCTGCAGGATCGGCCTGGTGCTCGGCCTGACCATCACGGCGGTGATCGGCTTCCAGCAGAACGCCGCCGTGGGCCGCGAGCTGCTGTTCCACCACCTGGTGGCCGCAGGCGTCGGCCTGGTGAGCTTCGAGGCTGTGAGCGCCCTGGCCCAAAAAGCCATTGGACGACCAGCTCTGGGTCTGGGCGACGCCAAGCTGGCCGCCCTGCTCGGTGCCTGGCTCGGTCTCACCGGCCTGGGGCTCACGGTGATCCTGGCAGTGTTCGGCGGTGCCGTGGTGGGCAGCATCGGCCGCCTCAGCGGCAGGCTCGGCAGGCACCAGCCCTTTCCGTTTGGTCCCTTCCTGGCCGCTGGCGGCTCGGCGGTATGGCTGCTGGGACACGACGTCTGGCTTGCCGTGCTGGGGCTGGTGTGGTGAAGCGCCTTAAATAGGCTCACTGCCGGGGCCTTCCGCCCCCCCCTGAGATCGCATGTCGTTGTTCGACTGGTTTGCGGATCGCCAGAAAAATGCGCCGACCGTTCGTGTCACCCAGGACGTGGACGAGGGTGATGGCCTCTGGAGCAAATGTCCGGAATGCGGACTGGTGGTTTACCGCAAGGATCTGGTGACCAACGCCAGCGTCTGCAAGGGCTGCGGCCACCACAACCGCATCGACAGCGCCGAGCGCATCGCCCTGATCGCCGATCCGGGCAGCTTTGAGCCGCTTGACAGCACGCTGGCGCCCACCGACCCGCTGGCCTTCAAGGACCGCCGCAGCTACGCCGACCGCATCCGCGACAGCCAGCAGAGCACCGGCCTGCGCGACGCCGTGATCACAGGGCTATGCCGCACCAGCGGCGTGCCCCTGGCCCTGGGGGTGATGGATTTCCGCTTCATGGGCGGCTCGATGGGGTCGGTGGTGGGCGAGAAGCTCACCCGCTTGATTGAAGCGGCCACGGTCCGTCGCTACCCGGTGCTGATCGTCTGCGCCTCCGGCGGCGCCCGCATGCAGGAAGGCATGCTCAGCCTGATGCAGATGGCCAAGATCTCCGGAGCCCTGGAGCGCCACCGCCAGGCCGAGCTGCTTTACATCCCCCTGCTGACCTACCCCACCACCGGGGGCGTGACCGCCAGCTTCGCCATGCTGGGCGACCTGATTCTGGCCGAACCCAAGGCCCTGATTGGCTTTGCCGGCCGCCGGGTGATCGAGCAGACCCTGCGCGAAAAACTCCCCGACGGCTTTCAGACGGCCGAATACCTCCGCGACCACGGCTTCGTCGACGCCATCGTGGATCGCACCACCTTCAAAGCCACCCTGGCCAGCCTGCTGAAGATGCACGGCTGCCGCGAAACGGTGCCCGCATGACCAGCCCGGCGTGAAACAGTTGCTCTCGAGAACGATGTGCCGGATCGCAGCCCTGCTGCTGCTGGCGGTGGTCACGGTCGCGGCCCGGCCTGGGCTGGCCGGCCCCGTCGACTGGCACGAAGTGGCCAGCACCAGCGAGGGACGGCAATGGTGGGACGGCGGCAGCCTGCGGCGCAGCCGCGGCGGAAATGTGTCGGTGCTGACCCGTTTTCAACCCGCCGCCAGCGAGGACAAGCCCCGCCCGGTGAGTGATCTCTACGTGATGGAGATCGATTGCGGCCAGGAGCTGTTCCGCGACACCGCGATCAACGGCCTGCCCCAGTTCGGAGCCGAATGGCAACCGTCCGCCGGAGACTCCCTGATCACCAGCGTGATCGGCGAGGTCTGCGCCGCCGCCCCTGAGGCCCTGTCATGACGCAACCCCTCGGCGTGGCCATTGCCGGCCTGGGTTTTGGCGAAGCGGTGCATCTGCCGGCGCTGCGCGCCTGTCCCGGCACCGAACCGGTCGCCCTCTGGCACGCCCGGCCGGAGCGACTGGAGGCCGCCTGCCGCAGCGCCGAACTGCCGGGCTACAACGACTTCGACGCCCTGCTGGCCGATCCCGCGGTGGAGGCGATCGTGATCGCCACCCCGCCGGCACCACGCTTTGAGCTGGCCCGGCGGGCCCTGGAAGCTGGCAAACACCTGTTGCTGGAGAAGCCCGTGGCCCTCTGCGCCGAGCAGGTGGAGAGCCTGCAGCGCCTGGCCCTCCAGCGGAGCCTCACCGTGGCCGTCGACTTCGAATACCGAGCCGTGCCGCTGT
>JBILUH010000053.1:0-13928 GCA_044371095.1 Cyanobium sp. | reverse complement strand
CAGGGCCCGCAGCCGGGCCAGCAGCTCTTCAATCGAGAAGGGTTTCACCAGGTAGTCGTCGGCGCCGGCATCCAGGGCTTTCACCCGGTCTTCGATGCCGTCCACCCCGGTCAGCATCAGCACCGGAGTCGCCACGTCCGTTGTCCGCAGCCGCCGGCAGATCTCCACGCCGCTGAAATCCGGCAGGGTCCAGTCGAGCACCAGCAGATCCCAGGGCTCGCTGCGGATCAGGGTCAACGCCTCCTGGCCAGCGGCTGCTTCCTGGCAGTGGTACCCCTCCAGCTCCAGCTCGGTGCGCAGGAACCGACGCAGGCTTGGGTCGTCGTCGACGATCAGCAGACGGGCACTGGCCATGGGCGGAGGCTAGGGGGGGCACTGTTCATTGGCCCCTGTTAATCGGACCTAGCCACCAGCTGCCAGAAGCCGTAGCGGCGCCCGAAGCGTTGGCGCAGCTCTTCCACATAGGCGGCATGGGGCTGGAGCGATTGCCAGTTTTCGATGCGCTGGGCCAGCTCGCTGCAGCAGCTCAGGTGCTGGGCGGCGTAGCGGTAGCGCTGCGGGCGGGCCATCTCCAGGGCAAAGCTCACCATCGCGCGCAGCAGCACCGTGGCGGCCAGGGGTTGGGTGGCTTCCAGTTGTTCCGCGGCAGGGCCGTAGAGCGCAAACGATTCGCCGTCCCAGCCATCGGGGTGGTTCAGCACCAGCGTTGCGGCCCGCCGCAGGTCGGGCCAGGCCAGCAGAAAGCGCAGGGCGCCCGGTAGGTCGTCGTCGGCCTGCACCAGATCCAGGGCGTTCTCCTCGGCTTCGACATCCTCAAAGGCCGGCAGGCGCTGCAGGTAATCGCGCAGGTGGCGGGCGTTGAGCTCCGCCTGGAAGCAGCGCCAGCGCTGCTGCTGGGCCGCGTCGTGGCGGCCCAGGGCGTCGAGGGCGGCGATGTGGGGATCGCTGAGCACGCCCCCCATCCAGGCGCGCCCCTCCAGTCGCACGCCGGTCACCACGGCCAGCGCTTCTTCGGCCCGTCCGGCCCTGAGCAGTCGCTCGGCCACCGTGGCTGCGTTGGGGGGCCACTGCAGGTCTTGGGCATCGAAGGCCGCCACGAAGCTCTCCACATCCCCCAGCGCGTCGGCCACCGCCAGCAGCACCGGCGCACCCTCCGGTGCCCCGCGGCTCACGCACTCCTGGCGCAACGCTTCCAGCCCCTGCTGACCCAGAGCGTCCGCCAGCACCTCCACGGCCCGATCCAGCTGGCCGTAACCGTTGCACTCCTCGAGGGCATCGGCCAGCCGTTCCGCCATGGCGCGCGGTTGGGGCGGGGCGGCGGCCAGGCTGTCGGGCAGGGCCTGCAGCACCTTCAAGAAGAAGCCGCTGAGACTGCCGCTGCCGTCGTGGCAGCGGTCGAACAACCCCTCCGAGAGCTCCAGCAACTCCCAGTGCAGGGCCAGGGCCAGGGCCGGCTGCTGCGTGCGGATCGAGCCGGTGATGGCGGTCAGGTGGCCTACCAGCTCGGTGAGCAGCGTTTTGCGTTTGGCCGAATCCAGGAAGGTGCCAGAGCGCTCGATGGCTTTCAGGCGTTTGCGCACCTCCCTGGCCGCGTCGTCAGCGCTCTGGCCCTCCGCCAGCGCCAGCCGCAGGCGGCGCTTGGCGGCCGCATTGCCGTCGCTCAGGTCGAGCAGCAGGGCCGCCAGTTTCGCGCTGCCCAGCGTCTCCAGATTGCTGGCGTTGAGCGTGGTGCGGGCTGGTGGCACGGCAGCGGCCGGAGCGTTGCGTCGCAGTTTCGCCTGAGTGGGCCGCGTGGCGCTGTAGCCCCATCTCTGCTCAACTGGTGCCCACCGCCCCCGCCGGCTGTTTGCCGCCGTCCCACGTGTTCGCAGGCTTTGCCCTTCGCCGCGCCACCAGCCTCTCGGGCCGCATGGCCCGTTGGGGTCTGGCGATCGTGGCGCTCTATGCCCTGGTGGCGCTGCTGACGCCGCTGCTGGTGCACACCGGCTGGCTGAGCGACCCCAACGCCGGCCTGCAGAACCCCATCTATGCGCCGCCGTCGCTGGCGCACTGGTGCGGCACCGATCGCCTCGGCCGTGATGTGTGCGTGCGCACCCTCGCCGGCAGCGGCGTGGCTCTGCAGGTGGTGCTGCTGGCCCTGGTGATCGCCCTGGTGATCGGCGTGCCGCTCGGCATGGTGAGCGGCTACCTGGGCGGTTGGGTGGATCGGCTGCTGGTGCTGCTGATGGACACCCTCTACACCCTGCCGGTGCTGCTGCTCTCGGTGGTGCTGGCCTTTCTGCTCGGCCGGGGCCTGCCCAACGCCGCCGCCGCCCTCTGTGTCGTCTACATCCCCCAATACTTCCGCGTCGTGCGCAACCAGACGGCGCAGGTGAAGGCGGAGTTGTTCGTGGAGGCGGCCCAGTCGCTCGGGGCAGGACCGCTCTGGATCCTGCGCCGCTATCTGCTGCGCAATGTGATCACGTCGGTGCCGGTGCTGCTCACCCTCAATGCCGCCGATGCGGTGCTGGTGCTCGGCGGCCTCGGCTTCCTCGGCCTTGGCCTGCCCGAAACCATCCCCGAGTGGGGCGGCGACCTGCAGCAGGCCCTCACCGCCGTGCCCACCGGCATCTGGTGGACGGCCCTCTACCCCGGCCTGGCCCTGTTTGTGCTGGTGCTGGGGTTGTCTTTTCTGGGTGAAGGTCTGGAGAGCTGGCTCAGTGGAGCCGACGGGCAGCGCGCGGGATCCTGAGGCGGACAGCGGCCGGCTCACTGCGGGTGGAGCGCTTTCGGGTTTGTTGAACGCGCTGTTGAACAACTCCAAGCTGCCCATTCTCCTTGGCCAGCTCCGCCGCGAGAGCGGTGCTCTGCCGACGCCACCTTCGCTGCCGCAATGGAGTTCCTGCGTGAATCCGCGCCAGAATCAGTGGTTGTGAAGGTCGAGCCCATGCCCTGGTGGTTGGATCTGCTCCTGCTGGCGGCAGCCGTGGCCCTCTGGCTCAGCGGCAGCGCCGACCCCGACGACGTCTGGGGTCTGTTCCAGAAGCTGCTCGCCGCGGTGGCCCTGGCGGTGGTGCTGCTGGGCGGCCGCCAGATCGTGCTGGAGCTGCTGGTCCTCGGCGTGGCTCTGTGGTTGCCCAGCGCCCGCCGGTTTCAGTAGCGCAGCTTCAACAGCGCAGCTTGATCGTGCGCGGCAGGGTTTCGCTGATGGCGCCCTCGGCATCGAGGGCTGGGTAGGGCCGCCCCTCCCGCCGGCACCAGGCCGCCACCTCCGGGTAGGCCCACTCAAACAGCAACGGGCCGTAGCGCTCGGCCGGCACCCCTTCGCCGTGGCTGGGCAGCACGCCGGCCGCCTGCCGCTGGCGCAGTGCCTCAAACAGCAAGGTGGCGCAGGCCACGCTCACATTCAGCGACTGCACCATGCCCTGCATCGGGATCACGATCGGCTGGTCCACCAGCGCCGCCGCCTCGGCGCTCAGGCCCCATTTCTCAGCGCCCAGCACCAGGGCACTCGGGCCGGTGAAGTCGCACTGGCGGTAGTCCACCGCCTCCACCGACAGGTGGGTGCCGTAGAGCCGGAAGCCCTGGGCCTTGAGCTGCAGCAGCAGGGGCACGCTGTCGCCGGCGCTGTGGCGGTGCAGCGGCACCCACTTCTCGCTGCCCTTGGCCGTGCAGTTGAAGGTGGGGGTGCGGCCCGCCAGGCTCACCACATGGGCCTCCAGCACCCCCACCGCATCGCAGCTGCGCAGGATCGCCGAGAGGTTGTGGGGTTTGTCCACATGCTCGAGCACCACGGTGAGGTCGCCCATGCGGCGATCGAGCACGGCCTTGAGCCGCTCGAAGCGGCGGGGCAGCAGGGGCATGGCGTTGGGGACCGTTCCGCCATCCTCAACCAACGCCCTGTCCACAGCCGAAATGGAGTGTTCAGCGGCGGTGGTCTGGGGCCAGCACCTGCAGGGCCTCGGGGCCGTTGCGCACGCTCAGGGGATTGAAATGACAGCAGGGATCCCTGAGTCGCGCGCTGCCGCCTCCTTCGACCAGCAGGTGTACGCCGCGGTCGCCCGCATCCCGCCTGGCCAGCTGGCCACCTATGGCCAGATCGCCGAGCTGCTCGGGGCCTATGGCGCGGCGCGCCAGGTGGGCTGGGCGCTGCGGCGGCTGCCCCTGCCCTCGGCCATTCCCTGGCACCGGGTGGTGAATGCCCGCGGCCAGATCAGCTTCACCCCCAGCCGCGAAGGCAGCGACTGGATCCAGCGCGAACTGCTGCTCGCCGAAGGCATCCCGGTGGACGCCGCCGGCCGCCTGCCCCTGGCCTGCCACCGCTGGCTGCCGCCGCTGGAGCCTTGGCAGCCGCGCTAGTTGTGGAGCTGGATCACCGCCCGTGCCACCCCTGACCCCGTCGCCCTCCGCACCGCCCACCTCGCCCTCCGATCCCGCAGCAGCCGATCCCGCACCGGTGGGTCTGGCGCCGCGCCAGGTGGCCTGGCAGGTGCTGCTGGCGGTGGGTGGCGGCGCCTACGCCGATGTGGCCCTGGAGCGGGAGTTGCAGCGCCATCCCCTGGAGGGGGCCGACCGCGCCCTGGCCACCGAGCTGGCCTACGGCGCCATCCGCCAGCGGCGCCTGCTCGATGCCTGGCTGGATGCGCTCGGCAAGGTGCCGGCCGCGCGCCAGCCGCCCAAGTTGCGCTGGCTGCTGCACCTCGGCCTCTACCAACTGCTCTTCAGCACTCGGGTGCCGGCTTCGGCGGCGGTGAGCACCACCGTGGAGCTGGCGAAACGGGGTGGACTGGGCCGGCTGGCGCCGGTGGCCAATGGCCTGCTGAGGGCCTGCGGGCGCCGGCGCGCGGAGGCCGGGCCTGAGCCCTGGGATGGGTTGGGCCCCCTGCCCGCCGATCCTGCGGCTGCCTTCGGCCTGCGCCACTCCCTGCCCGCCTGGCTGGCGGAGCTGGCGCTGCAGTGGCCGGATCCCGAAGCCTTCGGGCGCGCCTGCAACCAGCCCCCCGCCCTCGACCTGCGCACCAACCCCCTGCGCACCACGCGCGCCGCCCTGCTGGAGGCCTTCGCCGCCGCCGGGCTTGCGGCGGCCCCCCTGCCGGATCAACCCAACGGCCTCACGCTCCTCGGCCGCAGCGGCGAGTTGCGCGCCCTGCCCGGCTACGCCGAGGGCCTCTGGTGCGTGCAGGACCGCGCCGCCCAGGCGGTGGCGCTGCTGCTCGATCCCCAGCCCGGCGAGCGGATCCTCGATGCCTGCGCCGCCCCCGGCGGCAAGAGCACCCACCTGGCCGAGCTGATGGGGGATCAGGGCGAGGTGTGGGCGGTGGATCGCTCGGAGGGGCGGCTGCGCCGGGTGGGGGTCAACGCCGCCCGCCTCGGCTTGCGGTGCATCCATACCGTGGCCGCCGATGCCGCCGCGCTGGCGGCTGAGAAGCCCGAGTGGCGTGGTGGCTTTGACCGCATCCTGCTCGATGCCCCCTGCTCGGGTCTCGGCACCCTGGCCCGCCACGCCGATGCCCGCTGGCGCATCACGCCCGAGGCGATCGCCGAGCTGGTGCTGCTGCAGCGCCAGCTGCTGGAGGCTCTGCTGCCGCTGCTCAAGCCCGGTGGCCAGGTGGTGTATGTCACCTGCACGGTGCATCCGGCTGAAAACGCCGCGCTCCTGGATGGTTTCCTGGCCGACCACCCCACCTGGCAGCGGCTGCAGCAGTGGCAGCGCTGGCCGGCCCCGACCGGTGGTGATGGCTTCTTTGCCGCCCTGCTCCAGGCCCCAGCCGGTTAGGGCAGCGGCGGCGCCACCACGGGCGGCGGTGGGGCTTCGAGGGGCGGCGGCGTTGAGGGTGCGGGGCTGGCGGGAGCGGGCGCGCTGGGCGTTGCTGCCTGGGGCGCGGCGGGTGTGGCCGGTGCTGTGGGCGCTCCTGCTCCGGGCGCCGTGGTGCCCCCGCCCCCGGGGCCTCCATTGACGCCGGGGGTGGGATCGAGCCCCCATCCCTGCGCGTCCGCGCCATCCCTGGGCGCGTCGGGGCGAGCGGGCGCATCGCGGCGGCGCTCCGGCGGCTTTTTGCCGCCTCGGTAGGTGTCCTGCAGCTCCGGCCGGGGTGGGAACTGGCGCACCGGCAGGTCCTTGCTGATCGGGGCCATGAAGGCCCGCCAGGCGTAGGTGGCCACCACGCTGGTGCTCTTGGTTTCGCGGCTGTTGTCGTAGCCCAGCCACACCCCGGTGGTGAGCTGGGGGATCGAGCCGATGAACCACAGGTCGCGGCCCCCTTCCGAGGTGCCCGTTTTGCCCGCCACCGGCCGGTCCGGCAGGGCCGCGCCGCCACCGGTGCCCGACTGCACCGCCCGCTGCAGCATCCACAGCATCAGGGCGGCGAGGTCGCTGCTCACCGCCCTGCGGCCCTGGTCGCCGTCCACCCGCCGGCTCCACAGCAGCTCGCCGTCGGGGCCGAGGATCTCCTCAAACGGCGTGGGCTTCACATAAATGCCGCCGTTGTTGATGGCGGCGTAGGCCGCGGTCATGTCCACCACCGTCTGCTCGGTGGCCCCGAGGGCCAGGGGGTAGAAGCGCCCCAGCTCCCGGGTGATGCCCAGGCTCCTGGCCGTGTCGATCACCTTGTCGAAACCCAGCTCCTGCAGCAGCGCCACCGCCACGGTGTTGAGCGAGTTCTGCAGGGCCACCACCATCGACACCGAGCCCAGGTAGCGGTTGCCGAAGTTTTTCGGGCAGTAGCCGGCGAAGCAGCGCGCCGAATCGCGGAACACCCGCTCCGGCAGCATCCCCTGTTTCAGGGCCGTGAGATACACAAACAGCTTGAAGGTGGAGCCCGGTGAGCGCAGCGCCTGGGCCGCCCGGTTGAACTGGCTGGCCTTGAAGTCGGTGCCGCCCACCATCGCCCGCACCAGGCCCGTGCCGGGCTCCATCGCCACCAGGGCACCCTCCATGCCGCCGCTGGCGTAGGTGTTGATCGCCTTCTGCGCCTGCTCCTGCCAGGCCAGGTTGACGCTGCTGCGCACCGTCAGGCCGCCCACCTCAAGTTGTTCGGGGGTGAGCACCTTGGGCAGCTCCTGCTGCACCCAGCTGCTGAAGAAGGGGGCCCGGCTGTCCCAGTATTTGGGTTCGGCCGGCTTGAGCTGCAGTGGTGCGGCCTCGGCCTCTTGCTGCTCGCCGGCGCTGATGAAGCCCGCCTCCTGCATGCGGCGCAGCACCACCGCCCGGCGCTCCAGGGCCAGCTCCGGGTTCACCAGGGGCGAATACACCGAAGGCGCCGGCGGCAGGCCAGCGATCAGGGCCGCCTCGGGCAGGGTGAGCTGGTCGGGGGTTTTGGTGAAGTACACCCAGGCCGCATCCGCCACCCCATAGGCGCTGGAGCCCAGATACACCACATTCAGATACTCGGTGAGGATCTGCTGCTTGCTGAGCTGGCGCTCGAGCTTGCCGGCCAGGGCGGCCTCCTTCAGCTTGCGCACCAGGGTGCGGTCCTGGCTGAGAAACACCGTGCGGGCCAGCTGCTGGGTGATCGTGCTGGCGCCTTCCTCGACCGAGCGCTGGGTGATGTTGCGCACCAGGGCTCGGCCGATGCCCACTGGGTCGATGCCGTCGTGTTTGTAGAAGCGCCGGTCTTCCGCGGCGATGAAGGCCTGCTCCACCAGGGCGGGCATTGTTTCGGGGGTGAGCTTCTCGCGCGTCACCGGGCCGATCTTGTGCACCACCTGGCCGTCGGCCGAGAGGATCGTGAGGGTGCCGGGGCGGTTGAAGTGGTTGATGCCACGCGCGTCGGGCAGCAGGCTGTCGAAGCCGGCCACCAGGGCCGCCTGGCCGCAGGCCACACCGCCGCCGATCAGGGCCGCCAGCACACCGGCGCGCACCAAGGAGGTGCGCCGGGTGGGCCTGGCGGCGGGGCCGGAGCCGCGGCGCTTGCCGGTGCGGGCCACCTCAGGCAACGAGGGCGCTGTGGCCGATCGCCAGAGCGGTCACCAGCATGCCGAGCACCAGGAAGGGCTGGGCGCTGGCCTGGTATTTCACGTCGAAGGCCACCGGATCGCGCAGCAGCCAGATGTCCTGGAAGGTGATCTGGGGAATGATCAGCAGCACCAGCAGCACCGCCGCGAAGTGCTGGCCGATGGCGATCAGCACGGCCACCATCGCCAGCTGAAACACGTCGATCATGCCGGCACTGATCCAACTGGCCTTTTCGATACCGAAGGCCACCGGCAGCGATTGCAGCCCCAGGGCCCGGTCGCCCTCAACGCTCTTGAAATCATTGACCACGGCAATGCCGAGGCCCGCCAGCGAGTAGGCCAGGGTGAGCAGGGCGGTGGTCCAGGTGAGCTGGCCGAACAGCGCCTGGCCGGCCCACCAGGGCAGGGCGATGTAGCTGGCGCCGAGGGCGTAGTTGCCCAGCCAGCCGTTCTGCTTGAGCTTCAGCGGCGGCGCCGAATAGATGAAGCTCACGAATGAGCCACCCAGGGCGAGCAGCAACAGCACCGGTGTGCTGTGGCCGGCCCACAGGTCGAGGCCATAGGCCACGCCCAGGCCCGCCAGCAGCAGGATCCAGATCTGCGCTTTCACCTGCCCGAGGGGAATGGCTCCAGAGGGGATCGGCCGGTAAGGCTCATTGATCGCGTCGATCTCGCGGTCGTAGTAGTCGTTGATCGTCTGCGTGTAACCGGCCAGCAGCGGCCCGCTCATCAGCATGCAGGCGATCGAGGCACCCACCTCCGGCAGGGTCCAGTGGAAGTTGCCTGAGGCCGCCGCGCCACACAGCACGCCCCAGATCAGCGGGATCCAGGTGACCGGCTTCATCAGCTGCAGCCGGATCTTCCAGATGTTGGAGGTGCCGCTGGCACCCTTCATGCCCAGGAGCTGGCGGGCGCCGGCGCCGCTGGCCGCCTCGGGATTGGGGCTGTTGCTCAACGGCCTAGACCTCAGGCGAGGGTGATTTCGTCGTCAAAGAACCAGGCGGTCTGACCACCGCTCAGCTCCACCACCACGCCGATGCCCTTGCCGTCCACCGTGCGGAATCCCGTCACGGTGCCGGTGGCATCGGCCTTCAGGGAATCCACCATCTCGTTGGAGATGCGGTCCCGCACCCGGGTGATTCGCACCTTCGAACCGACGTTGATGGTGGCAGCCTGGGACATGGCCAGCGCGACGGGAAAGTGGCGCAACCCTAACAGTGGCTAAACAATCTCCAACGGAGCTCTCGCCCATGGTTGCCAAGCGGATCATTCCCTGTCTGGACGTCGCCGATGGCCGGGTGGTGAAGGGGGTGAATTTCGTGGGCCTGCGGGATGCGGGCGACCCGGTGGAGCTGGCCTGCCGCTACAGCGCCTCGGGGGCCGATGAGCTGGTGTTTCTCGACATCGCCGCCAGCCATCAGGGCCGCGGCACCCTGGTGGAGCTGGTGCGGCGCACCGCTGAAGCCGTCACCATTCCCTTCACGGTGGGCGGCGGCATCAGCAGCGTCGAGGGGATCACTGCGTTGCTCCGCGCCGGTGCCGACAAGGTGAGCCTCAACTCCTCGGCGGTGCGCGACCCCGAGCTGGTGGCGCGGGGCGCCGAGCGCTTCGGCTGCCAATGCATCGTGGTGGCGATCGATGCTCGGGCCCGCACCGGCGAGGCCACCGGCACCGGCTGGGATGTGTATGTGAAGGGCGGCCGTGAGAACACCGGCCTCGATGCGGTGGCCTGGGCGCGCCGGGTGGTGGCGCTCGGCGCCGGTGAAATCCTGCTCACCTCGATGGATGGCGACGGCACCCAGGCCGGCTACGCCCTCGACCTCACCCGGGCGGTGGCCGATGCGGTGGAGGTGCCGGTGATCGCCTCCGGGGGCGCCGGCTGCATCGATCACCTGGCCCAGGCCCTCGATCCGGGCCCCGAGGGTGGCCATGCCGCCGCGGCCCTGTTGGCCTCCCTGCTCCACGACGGCGTGCTCACCGTGGAGACGATCAAAACCGACCTGCTGCAGCGGGGTTTGCCGATCCGGCCGCTGGCGTGAGCACCCACGTCGGCGTGTTAACGCTTGTAACGTCTATGCAGGGGTAGCGAGTCCTGGCCCCCGATTTCAGATTGCATCCCACGTTGTTCTCCGCCCTGCCCGCTCTGCCTGCTTCCGCGTCCACCGCGATTGCCCTCGGCATGGTGGCGGCCCTGGTGGCCCTGGTGGCCTGGGCGCTGCAGCTGATGCAGGCCGCCAACGACCGTCAGGAATTTTCGTTGATGCTGGCCGGCTGCATGGTGTGCTCAGCCGCCGTCGGCCTGGCCACGGTGATGGTGCTCACCTTCACCAGCCCGGGGCGGCTGGAGGCCCGCGGTCTGCTGCCCGTCCCGGAGGTGGAGGCCGGGATCAGTCTGGATTCCATCGTTCTGCCCTGGGATGGTCAGCTTTAAGCCGGGTGATCCGGCGGCGGTTCAGGAGCTGTTTGAACAGATCGCTCCCCGCTACGACCAGCTCAACGACCTGCTCAGCTTCGGCCTGCATCGGCTCTGGAAGCGCCAGGCCGTCGCCTGGCTGCAGCCCCGCCCCGGCCAGCAGCTGATCGATCTCTGCTGTGGCACCGGCGATCTGGCCCTGGTGTTGGCGACCCGGGTGCGGCCGGGCGGCTCCGTGCTGGGGATCGATGCGGCGGCGGCTCCCCTGGCGCTGGCGGCCCGGCGCGCTGCGGCCCAGCCCTGGCTGCCGCTGCGCTGGCAGCAGGGCGATGCCCTGGCCACCGGGCTGGCGAGCGCCAGTTGCGATGGGGCCGTGATCGCCTATGGCCTGCGCAACCTGGCCGATCCCGGCGCCGGCCTGCGGGAGCTGCGGCGGCTGCTGCGCGACGGTGGCCGGGCGGCGGTGCTCGATTTCAACCGCCCCAGCGGGGTGGCGGCGCGCTTTCAGCGCCTGTATCTGCGCCGCTTGGTGGTGCCCACCGCCGAGCAGTTCGGCATTCCCGAGCACTACGCCTACCTCGAGGACAGCCTGCAGCGGTTTCCCACCGGCCACGAGCAGCAGGAGCTGGCCCGGGAGGCGGGGTTCCGGTGGGCGCGCCATCGCCCCCTGGCCGGCGGCCTGATGGGGTTGCTGGAGCTGGTGGCTTGAAACCCGGTGGCTTGAAATCCGGTGGTGGTTTCCAATCCAGTGGTTAGCTCACTGTCAGGCTTGATTAGTGTTGGCAAACAACAGTTTTTGTTGTGGGGCATCGGTTGAGGCCTTTGGAAACGTTTCACATCCAGCCCATCGTTGATCTCGCCTCAGGGAGCATCTGTGGCGGCGAGGTGCTCTGGCGACCCAACGATGCTCCACCAACGGCTGAAGACATTCGGGCTCTGGAGGTGGATCCAGATCTGAATATTTCGGTCACGCAGGACGCTTTCATCTTTGCCCTGCAGGCCCTCGACCGCATGCCGTCAAACCTGTGGTTGTCGGTCAACCTGTCCTGCCAGTTCATCGGCTCCGGGTTGATGTTTTTCAGGCCCATCTCCAGGGAGCTGGGCAATCTCGACAGCCTGCGTCGTCGTGTCGGCCGACGGCTGGTGGTCGAGGTCACGGAGTGCGGTGTGGCCGGTCAGGACGCGTTGTCGTTCATCCATGAGCTCACGACTCTGCACACGATTGCTGTCGATGATTTCGGCACCGGGGATGCCCCCCTGTCCCACATGCTGAATCTGCACTTCAGCAAGATCAAGCTCGATCGCTCGATCGTTGCAGGCGTCGATGTCGATCGCTTCCGCCAGCGGTTTGTGACGTGGTTGGTGGCGGGCTGTCAGGCCATCGGGGTTGAGGTCTGCGCGGAGGGTGTGGAAACGGAATCGGAAGCCACTGTTCTCCGCTGCAGTGGCGTCAACCAGGGCCAGGGCTGGCTGTGGAGCGAAGCTGTACCGGCTGAGCACTTTGAGACGCTCGCCCTGGCCGGCGAAGCGGTGCCGGCCCTTCTGGGATCATCAGGGGCTCACGGCCTGCGGGTCGATCCTCGAATCCAGTTGCTGTCAGGCCGTGCACTTCCAGGACATCATCCAGACCCTGAACCGCTTCTGGGCTGAGCGGGGCTGCCTGATCCTGCAGCCCTACGACACCGAGAAGGGCGCCGGCACGATGAGCCCCCACACGGTGCTGCGGGCGATCGGCCCCGAGCCCTGGGCGGTGGCCTACCCCGAGCCCTGCCGCCGCCCCACCGACGGCCGCTACGGCGACAACCCCAACCGGGCTCAGCACTACTTCCAGTATCAGGTGCTGATCAAGCCGTCGCCCGATGGCATCCAGGAGACCTACCTGGCCTCCCTGGAGGCCCTGGGCATCCGCGCCAGAGACCACGACATCCGCTTCGTCGAAGACAACTGGGAATCGCCGACGCTGGGCGCCTGGGGGGTGGGCTGGGAGGTGTGGCTCGATGGCATGGAGGTCACCCAGTTCACCTATTTCCAGCAGTGCGGCGGCCTCGACTGCCGGCCCGTGTCCATTGAGATCACCTACGGCCTCGAGCGCCTGGCGATGTATCTGCAGGACGTGGAGAGCATCTGGGATCTCGCCTGGGATGGCAACCGCTCCTACGGCGACATCTGGTTGCCGTTCGAGAAGGGCCAGTGCACCTACAACTTCGAGGCCTCCAACCCCGAGCGGCTCAAGCAGCTGTTTGCCATCTATGAGGCGGAGGCCGCCGATCTGGTGGCCAGGCAGCTCCCCGCTCCGGCGCTGGATTTTGTGCTCAAGTGCAGCCACACCTTCAACCTGCTGGAGGCCCGGGGCGTGATCTCGGTGACGGAGCGCACCGCCACCATCGGCCGCATCCGCACCCTGGCGCGCCAGGTGGCCGAGGCCTGGCTGACGGAACGCGAGGCCCTGGGCTTTCCGCTGCTGGCGGAGGCCAGGCGCCCACCTGCTGTCACCGCGCCGTGACGCGCCTGCTGCAGCGCAGCCTGCTGCTGGTGGTGCTCGCCGGCGGCACTTTCCAGTTGGGACGCCTCAGTGAGCGGGCGGTGTGGCCCTGCCGCCTGCGGCCCGTGGCCAGCTTGGTGGCCCCGCTGCTGGGCCAGGAGATGCCGAGCCGCGAGCTCTGCGACCTGCTGCTGCAGATCCCGCGTTTTTAGGGCAGGCCAGTCTCAGGGAGGCCGGCGTCGGCCTGTTGGTTGCTCCGTGGGAACCCTGGGCGCGTTGCATCAGGAGCGGAGCGTTGGCCAGTGCGGGTGGTGTCGCCGGTTGGGGCCTGGATGCCAAGCGCCGCAGGCACGCGCTGAAGCCGCTGCTGTGGGGGCTGGTGCTGGCCCTGCTGGTGCTGCGGGTGGTGGTGGCGGCGTTGACCCCGGTGGTGCCCGCCGCCGGCGATCCGGTGTTGCGGCTGCAGGCAGCGGCAGACGCACCGGTGGAGGTGGAGCTGCGGGGCATCCTGCTGAGCGATCCGGTGCCCAGCGGTGGCGCTGGGGCGCCTGGAGCTGCGACGGCTTGCCGGGCCCTGCTGCAGCTGCCCGTCGGCCGCACCGAGCTGCGGTTCGGGGCGTGCCCATCGCTCCAGGAGGGCTGGCGCCTGCAGGTGCAGGGCCGGTTGCGCCAACCCCAGACCTCACCCCATCCGTTGCTGTCCGCCCCCGCCGAGCGTCTGATGCGCCAGGGGGCCTTCAGCCAGCTGCAGGTGCAGGATTTCACCGTGCTGCAGCGCCCGGCCACGCCGGTGGCGGATCTGCGCCGCCGCATGGCCCGGGCCCTGATCCAGCAGGCCGGCCCCGACCGCGGCGGCGTGCTGGCCGCGCTGGTGCTGGGTAGTGCGGTGGTGCCGGTGCCGGCTGAGCTGCGTGAGGCCTTCCGGGCGTCGGGCCTCTCCCATGCCCTGGCCGCCTCGGGGTTTCACCTGTCGGTGTTGCTGGGGGTGGTGCTGCCCCTGGGCTCCCGGCTGCCGCGCCTGGGTCGGCTGGGCCTGGCGGCGGCGGCGATGGGGTTGTTCGTGTTGTTGGCGGGGCCCCAGCCTTCGGTGCTGCGGGCGGT
>JBILUH010000106.1:0-3924 GCA_044371095.1 Cyanobium sp. | reverse complement strand
GGCCCGCTCCGCCAGCGGTTTGCCGCCCCACAGCCTGCGGGTCGACGACCTGGTGGTGGTCGCGCCCGATCCCCTGTCCCAGCGGCTGCTGCAGGACCAGCTGCGGCTGGCCCAGCGCCAGCGTCGCGGCCTGGAGCAGCGCTGTCTGCTGCGGCTGCAGCAGGAGCAGGCGGTGTTCTGGGCACCCCTCGGCCTTGGGGTGATGGCCGGGCCGATGGCGCCCCTGCTCCAGCGTTTCCAGGAGGGCTGCCTGAGCCTGCGGTTGGAGGGGGCCAGCCTGGGCCTGGCGGGTGAAGCGAGTGCCGCCAGCGGCATCCTGAGCACCCCCGGCCGGGCCCAACCGGCTCCGCCGCTGCCACCGTTGCCTGCCGATCTGCTGCTGGAATGGCGCGGCCCGGCGCTGGAGAGCGTGCTGCAGGGCCTGCTCAGCCGCCAGCTCATCCGGGAGCCCCTGGCGGCCCGCTACGGCATCGGGGATGGCCAGCTGGCCCTGCTGCGCCGGGCGCCCTTCGTGTTGCGTCTGCGACCGCTGGCCCAAGGTCCGTTCCAGGCTGGCCTGGAGGTTCAGCTGACCGTCAGCGGTGACCGCCGTCCCTGGAGCCAGCTGCTGGATTCACTGGTGCCGCCGCTGGAGTCCCAGGGGCTGGAGGCGACCCGCACGGGTTCGGCGGCCCTGCCGGCCATCAGCTGGCGCCGCGAGGACGGGCTGGTGGTGGGCGGCTGGCGCTGGGTGCTGGCCGCCTCCGGCCCACCCCAGCTGCTGCTCTATCTGGGGCCCGAGCCGCCCCTGGCGACCACAGCCGCAACCTCCGCTGCAGCCATCCCGGCCATGGGGTTGCCGGGCTCAGGGGGCGCAACGGTGTTGCGGGCGCGCCCCCAGGGGCTGGCCCGCCTGGGCTTGCTTCCTGAGGAGCTGCCGCAGCTCGTGCAGCAGGCCGCCCAGTTGGATGTGGTGGCCATCAACGCCGCCAGCGGTGGTCGTGCGCCAGGCTCGCCCCTCAGCCAGCTGACGGGGCGGCTTCAGCTGCAGCTTCGCCCCCAACCTCCGCCGTTGCCGCGCTAGGGCTGGCTTCGCCAGCGGCGGCCTGCTGCTGGCGCTCGCGCTTGCGGCGCTCGGCGGCGACGGTTTCCTCCATCAGCTCGACAGCCTGGGCCATCTTCTCGAGATTGCTGGCGTAGAGGCTGAGGTCCTTGTCGAGACGATCGCGCAGCAGGCCCATGGCGCCGCCCAGGTCGTGGGCGTAGCTGCGCAGGGCCGCGGGATCCATGGCATCAGCCCCCTGGGCCTGCTCCAGCAGGCTCAGCAGACCCACGGCCATCAGCCGCGAGTAGTGGAAGTCGGGCCGGCGGATGCTTGCCAGGGCAGTGGCCACCGGCTCGGGGGCACCGGCGCCTTCCTGCTCGATCCACTGCTTCACCTGCTCGACGCTGTGGCTGCCCATGGCGGCCATGGCGGCGTCGCGCTGCTGCCGCAGGGCGGCGGCATCGAAGCCCGAAGCGGAGCAGAGCGCCGCCAGCAATGGCTCCCGTTGCGCATCGGGGCGGTAGCCCTTGGCGAAGCTGTCGAACACCTGGATCAGCCCGCAGGCGAACAGCGGGTCCTGTTGGAAGCCGCTCTGGCGGCTGAGAAGATGAAGCTCCACCAACAGCTCATCCACGATGCGCCGGTAGAGCGGTGCAATCACGTGGGGGAAGGCGTGATGGAAGGCACGCTTGCTGTCGGCAACGGTGAGGGCTGCGCTCACGCTGGATCGGGCCAAGATGGGCCGACCCTAGCCGCCCGGGCTCAGTAGGATCGGGTCCAGTCGCTTCAGCAGCTCCATGATCCCGATCGTGATTGAAGAGTCGGGCCGGGGTGAACGCGCATTCGACATCTATTCCCGCCTGTTGCGCGAGCGGATTATCTTTCTGGGGGAGCCGGTGACGTCGGAGTCGGCCAACCGGGTGGTGGCCCAGCTGCTGTTTCTGGAAGCGGAAGATCCGGAGAAAGACATCTTCCTCTACATCAATTCTCCGGGCGGATCGGTGTACGACGGCCTCGGCATCTTCGACACCATGCAGCACATCAAACCCGACGTGCAGACCGTTTGCGTGGGCCTCGCCGCCTCGATGGGTGCCTTTCTGCTCTGTGCCGGCACCAAGGGCAAGCGCAGCAGCCTCACCCACTCGCGGATCATGATTCACCAGCCCCTGGGCGGTGCCCGCGGCCAGGCCAGCGACATCCGCATCCAGGCCGACGAGATCCTCTATCTCAAGAAGAAGCTCAACACCGAACTGGCGGATCGCACCGGCCAGCCCCTGCCCCGCATCGAAGAAGACACGGATCGCGACTTCTTCATGTCGCCGGTTGAGGCCGTGGAGTATGGCCTGATCGACAAGGTGATCGAAAAGCGCCCGGTGCGGCCTGTCTGAGTGCACCCGCGCCGCGTTGAGCAGCGCGGTTTTCACAACAGCCTGTTGTTAAGAACACCCCGGTTTCAGAATAGCCCTGGGAACCAGCCGTATCCCCGCACGCGTGCGGGGGGCGACTCCTGCTGTGCCGGCGCTGGGTCCAAAGCGTCGTCGATGGCCATCTCCATCAACGGCCGCAGCAGGATCGATTGGCGATCGAGGTTCAACGACCAGCCCGCCCCGCTCAGCTTCAGGGTGTCGCCGAAGGCCCGGAAATTGAGAAACCCCACCGCCATCTGCTTCATTGCCTGGGCACTCACGCTGCAGTGGGACTGGGCCGGCGGCAGCACCCCACTCTGCTCCAACAGCGTGCGGGCCGTGGCGGCGGTGAGATCAGCCGGAATGAAACTGGCGGCCCAGCCGGCGGCGTCGGGGCCCTGATCAGGGCCACCGGGCGTGGTCTTGGGCGTGCGCAGGGGCAGGGCCGCACCGAGGCCCAGCCCCGCTGGAATGCGGTGTTCCGCTTCGGGAGCTGCTGGTGCCGATCGGGCTGAGCTCAGGGTGAGCGTGAGGCTGCGGCTGGATGCCTGAGCGGCAGTACCGCCCAGGCCGGTGCTGGTGAGAGCCTCGATCCGGTAAGTGGCGGGAGCGGTGCCGGCTGGCGCACCCGCCATCGCAGCGTCACCGGCAATGCTGGCGCTCAGCAGGACAACAACGGCAGCACTGGACGGCCGAAGGAACGGCATTACCTTGTGGATTCTGGAATGCGGCTGGAGGTTAGGCCGTTTCTCCCACGGGATCCAGATCTGTCGCGATCATCGGCAAGCCGGGAAATGCCGTGCCGCTTTTGATTCTTGGTCTGCGTGAGTTGATCCTGAAAGGGATGGCCACGGAAGTCTTCGTGTTGAGCCGCCCAGGACAGGCCGAATAGGAAGATCGCCAGTTCCAGAGCCACTCAGCATCAAACAGATCCTGTTCAGAGTGGCAGCGAGATGAAATGCCGCTGGGCAACCAAGGACTGAAAGTGTTGTGCGATCCGATCCACCTGCCAGGCAGATGTGAGCAAACAGCCTGCTTCGTAGTTGTGGCGCTGGGCTGTCTCGCTGAAGTTGGCGCTGGTGAGCAGGGCTTTGGCCTTAGGCCGCCCCGCATCCACGATTACCGCTTTGGCGTGTTGATAGCAGCCATCCTGGGTTCGCTCGATGAGCCTGCGATCGACATACGCCAAGGGCTTGGGATTCCAGGGCCAGACCTTGCGATCAAACCACTCAGTGATGGTGGGAAGCGGCTCAGAACCGAGCTCCTGCTCGATCTGCTTGGGGTGAAAGAACAGTTGCACCTCCTGGAGGTTGCCGCTGGCCAGACGCTGCGCCAAAGCGGCGAACAGCTCGCGGCAGTCCCTGGACAGACCAATGTTGTAAGTGGCGATCAGCAGGGAACACTCGGCCTCGTCGATCAGCCGGGTGATCGTGGCCCAGGTATCGCTGACGTTGTTGTGCAGGGGTTTGGGACCTGACCACACGAAGGACCAGC
>JBILUH010000105.1:0-3935 GCA_044371095.1 Cyanobium sp. | reverse complement strand
AAGCCCCCCAATCGGAGGGCTTGTCTGTTGTAGCGACAGGCTGAAACCAGCCTGCACAGCAATCACTTGCTCTCGGTGAACTCAGCGTCGATCACATCGTCGCTGGTGGAACCACTGCTGGCATCGGCACCGTTGCCTCCCGGAGCTGCGCCACCGGCTTCAGCGCCCGCAGCCTGCTGGTACACAGCCGCACCGGCGGCATAGAGGGCCTGCTGCAGGGTTTCGAGTTCAGACTTCATGGTGTCGAAGTCTTCCTTCGCGATCGCCTCCTTGAGCTTGGCGGAGGAGGTCTCCACCTTGGACTTGTCCTCGGCGCCCACCTTGTCGCCCAGTTCACCCAGCTGTTTCTCGGACTGGTAGACGAGGGTTTCAGCCTGGTTCTTCAGGTCGATCCTCTCGCGCTTCTCTTTGTCCACCGAAGCATTGGCTTCGGCATCCTTCACCATTTTCTCCACCTCGTTTTCACTGAGGGTGGAAGCACCGGTGATGGAGATGCTCTGCTCCTTGCCGCTGCCCTTGTCCTTGGCGGTCACACTGAGGATGCCGTTGGCGTCGATGTCGAAGGTGACTTCGATCTGGGGCACGCCGCGGGGAGCGGGTGGAATGCCGTCCAGGCGGAAGGTGCCCAGCGACTTGTTGTCGCTGGCCATCTCGCGTTCGCCCTGCAGCACGTGAATCTCCACGTTGGTCTGGCCGTCCACCGCCGTGGAGTAGGTCTCCGTCTTCTTGGTGGGGATGGTCGTGTTGCGGGTGATCATCTTGGTCATCACGCCGCCCAGGGTTTCCACACCAAGGGAGAGCGGGGTGACATCCAGCAGCAGGATGTCCTTCACCTCACCAGCCAGCACACCGCCCTGGATGGCGGCACCCACGGCCACCACCTCGTCGGGGTTCACGGTCTGGTTGGGGTCCTTGCCGGTGACGCGCTTCACCAGCTCCAGCACCGCCGGGATGCGGGTGGATCCACCCACCATGACGATCTCATCGAGCTCGCCAGCGGAGAGCTTGGCGTCCTTGAGGGCCTGCTCCACCGGCACGCGGCAACGGTCGATCAGCTTGGAGGCGAGCTCCTCGAACTTGGCCCGGGTGAGGGTGAGGTCGAGGTGCTTGGGGCCCTCCGGCGTCGCCGTGATGAACGGCAGGTTGATCTCGCTCTGGGTGGCGCTGGAGAGCTCGATCTTGGCCTTTTCGGCAGCCTCGGTGAGGCGCTGCAGGGCCTGCTTGTCCTGGCGGAGATCAATGCCCTCGTTGGCCTTGAAGCTATCGGCCAGGTGATCCACGATCACCTTGTCGAAGTCGTCGCCGCCCAGATGGGTGTCACCGGAGGTGGAGAGCACCTCGAACACGCCGTCGCCCACCTCGAGCACAGACACGTCGAAGGTGCCACCGCCCAGGTCGAACACCAGGATGCGCTCATTGCTCTTGCGGTCGAGGCCGTAGGCCAGGGCAGCCGCCGTGGGCTCGTTGATGATGCGCAGCACCTCAAGGCCGGCGATCTTGCCGGCGTCCTTGGTGGCCTGGCGCTGGGAGTCGTTGAAGTAAGCGGGCACCGTGATCACCGCCTGGGTGACCGTTTCCCCGAGGTACTTACCGGCGTCTTCCGCCAGCTTGCGCAGCACCTGAGCGCTCACCTCCTCGGGGGCGAACTGCTTGTTCAGCACCGGGCACTTGACCTTCACATTGGCGCCGACCTTCTCAACGCCGTAGCTCACCTCCTTCGACTCCTCGTTCACCTCATCGACGCGACGGCCAATGAAACGCTTCACCGAATAGAAGGTGTTTTCGGGGTTCATCACCGCCTGGCGTTTGGCGATCTGGCCCACCAGCTGATCCTGGTTTTTGGTGTAGGCCACCACCGAAGGGGTTGTGCGGAACCCTTCGGCGTTGGCGATCACCGTGGGCTTGCCGCCCTCCATCACGGCGACACAGCTGTTCGTGGTGCCGAGGTCAATACCGACGACCTTGCCCATGAGTTCCCACCTCCTTACGGTGAATGAATCTGACTGGAAGCATCTTCAGCAGCTGGGGCCTTCCCAGGCGAGGTGTGGTTCCCGAACAGCCCCTCCCGCCGCCGCTTTCGCCCATGCCCGCGCCGATCTCCGGACACACCGCCCTGGCTGGGGTTCTTGGGGATCCGGTGCGCCATTCGCTCTCGCCGGCGATGCACAACGCCGCCCTGGCGGAGCTGGGGCTCGACTGGGTGTACCTGGCCCTGCCGACGCCAGCTGAGCAATTGGAGACGGTGGTGCGGGGGCTGGAAGCCCTTGATTGCCGCGGCCTCAGCGTCACCCTTCCCCACAAGCAGACTGTTGCTGGGCTCTGCCGCAGCCTCTCCCCCCTGGCCGAGCGGGTGGGGGCGGTGAACACCCTGGTGCGGCACCCCGAGGGCGGCTGGCTGGGCGACAACACCGATGTGACGGGCTTCCTCGCCCCCCTGCAAGCCAGCGGCACCTCCTGGCAGGGTCAGCGGGCCGTGGTGCTGGGCTGCGGCGGCAGCGCCCGGGCCGTGGTGGCCGCCCTGGTGGAGCTGGGCTGCGGTGCCATCGACGTGGCGGGCCGCAGCGCCGCTCGCCTGGAGACCCTGCTGGCCCCCTGCCGCCACTGGGCACCGCAGGTGCGGGGGGTGGCCTGGGATCCCCAGGCCGCAACCCTGCGACATGCCCTGACCCGGACGGATCTGGTGGTCAACACCACGCCGGTGGGCATGGCGTCGGCCACCAACCCGGAAGCAGCCCGGCACAGCCCGCTCACTCCGACCGAGCTGGAGGCCCTGCGGCCCGGCAGCACCGTTTACGACCTCATCTACACGCCGCGTCCCACCGCCCTGCTCCAGGCCGCCAGCGCCCGGGGCTGCCGCAGCCTCGATGGGCTGGAGATGCTGGTGCAGCAGGGGGCGGCCGCCCTGCGCCTGTGGAGCGGCGTCGACGCGGTGCCTGTGGCAGCCATGCGAGCCGCGGCCCTGGCCCGGCTCGGCGGGGGCAACAGCCGCCCTTAGCCTTGGGGGCATCAGAGGTCCCAGGTGATGCAGGCTCCCCCGATCTGGCAACGGCTGCTGGCAGCCCTGGCCTACCTGCTGCCCTGGAGCGACGCCTTCCCCTTCGGCCGCGGCCTGTTTGGTCTGTTTCCGGCGTTGCAGTGGCTGGGGGTGCCGGTGCTGCCGGTGGCGCTGCTGGAGCAGGTCGTGCCCTTCGGCGGCCTGGTGTTGTTCCTGGTGCTGTTCCTGGCGGTGGTGCGCAACAGCCAGGTGCCCTACCTGATCCGTTTCAACGTGCTGCAGGCGATCCTGATCGACATCGTGGTGGTGCTGGTCACCCTGATTTTCCAGGTGCTCCAGCTGGGCGCCCTGGATTTCGTGGGCAAAACCCTCAGCAACACCGTGTTCATCGGCATCCTGGTGCTGGTGCTGTTCGCGGTGGTCCAGAACCTGCGGGGCAAGGACGCCGACATCCCCAGCCTCTCGGAAGCGGTGCGGATGCAGCTGTAGGGTGGTTGATCCGTCGCTGGTGGGCGCATGCCCGCTGGCCGCTGCCCCAAACCCTGAGGCGACACCTTCAAAGCGACCATGACGCAGCCCTATTACGAGACCATGTACATCCTTCGTCCGGACATTCCGGAGGAAGAGGTGGAAACCCATGTCGCCAAGTATCGCGATCTGGTGACCGAATCCGGTGGTGAAGTGCTCGATTGCCAGATGCGCGGCAAGCGCCGTCTCGCCTATTCGATCGCCAAGCACCGCGAAGGCATCTACGTGCAGCTCAATCACAACGGCGACGGCCAGCAGGTGGCTCCCCTCGAGCGCGCTATGCGCCTCTCGGAAGACGTGATCCGCTACCTCACCGTCAAGCAGGACGGCCCCATGCCCGCTCCGCGCTCCCTGCCTGGCGCCATCAGCGAAGCGGCTCCGATGGAACCGGCATCTGTTTAACAGCCGCTCT
>JBILUH010000104.1:0-3985 GCA_044371095.1 Cyanobium sp. | reverse complement strand
CCTGCAATGTACGCAAGGGCAACCGCACTCCGCGGGAAGCCGGCATGCCCCTGATCCGCCAACCCCATCGCCCTCTCAGCAGTCTCACGTTTGAGGCCAGTCGCCAGATTTCGGCGGGCCACCATGGGGAGTGGGCCAAGTATGTGATCGGTGCCTAGGTTGTCTGGCCAACGACCCGGTGGGCTGGCTCAGCGGGCTATCTGCTCGGCCAGCTCTTCGAGCTGACGGTTCTGATCGGCCGCGATGCAGGCGCCGATCAGGTCCTGCAGCTGGCCGTTGAGCACGGGTTCGAGAGAGAAGTTGCGGCCCAGGCGGTGGTCGGTGGTGCGGTTGTCTTTGACGTTGTACGTGCGGATCTTCTCGCTGCGGTCGCCGCTGCCAACCTGGGCCAACCGGGCGGAGCGCTCCTGGGCATTGGCCTCGGCCAGCTGACGTTCGTAGAGCTTGGCCCGCAGGATCTCCAGGGCCCGTTCGCGGTTCTGCAGCTGGGAGCGCTCCTGGGTGCAGAACACCCGGATGCCGGTGGGCTTGTGCAGCAGATCGACTGCCGTTTCCACTTTGTTGACGTTCTGGCCACCGGCGCCCCCTGAGCGGGCGGTGCTGATCTCGATCTCGGTAGGGTCGATCTGCACCTCCACCGGATCGGCCTCGGGCATCACGGCCACGGTGGCGGTGGAGGTGTGCACCCGTCCCTGGGATTCGGTGGCGGGCACCCGTTGCACGCGGTGTACGCCAGCCTCAAATTTGAGCTGGCTGAACACGCCCTCGCCCTTAATGGCCAGGATCAGTTCCTTGTAGCCGCCGAGTTCGGCCTCCGAGGCACTCACGGGCTCCACGCGCCAGCCCACGCTCTGGGCATAGCGCTCGTACATCCGGGCCAGATCGCCCGCCCAGATGGCCGCTTCATCGCCGCCGGCCCCGGCGCGGATTTCCAGCATCACGCTGCGCTCGTCGCGGGGATCGCGGGGCAACAGGGCGAGGGTGAGCTTGTCGCGGAGGCCGGCGATGGCGTCGCCAAGGCTGGCAAGCTCTTCGGTGGCGAGCTCTTCCATGGCGGCATCGCCGCGGTGCTGCTTCAGCAGGGCGCGGGCTTCGCGCTCTTCCTGCTCCAGCTTCTGGAGCTGCTGGTGATCCTGCACCAGGGGTTCGAGCCGGGCGCGCTCGCGGGCGATGGCCTGGAGCCGGTTGGGGTTGGCCGCCACGGCGGGGTCGGCCAGCTGGCGCTCGAGCGTCTCGAAGGTGCGGCGGGCCGTGTCCAGTCGCTCATGCAGCAGGGAGAGATCCATCGGCGGTGCGGAACGGGGCCGGCAGGGCTCCAGACAACAGAAAGCCGGATGCCCGAAAGCACCCGGCCGGGGGATTGGGATTCAAGCAAACGCAGGCCAGGCTTGGGCTCAGGCTTCGGCGCCCACTGCAGTGGCTTCGGCGGCAGGAGCGTCGGCTGCGGCCTCGCTCTTGGCTGCTGTCTTGGCACCGGAACTCGAGCCCGCTGCATCGGCGCCGCCCATCCCGTACTTGCGCATGAAGCGATCCACCCGTCCCTCGGTGTCGAGAATTTTCTGGGTGCCGGTGTAGAAGGGGTGGTTGCCGCTCCACACATCGACGTGGATCTCAGGCGAGGTGGAGCCGGTGGTCATGACCACCTCTCCGTTGCAGATCACCTTGGCATCGGGATACCAGGTGGGATGGATGTCGGCCTTGGGCATGACGAAAAGGGGCTGATGGCGAGAAGAGGAAATCAGCGCTTGGAGAACTGAGGCGCCTTACGGGCTTTCTTCAGGCCGTACTTGCGACGCTCCTTGGCGCGCGGGTCACGGCTGAGGTGGCCTTCGGTTTTGAGCGGCTTGCGGTTGTCCGGCGAGAGGTCGCACAACGCACGGGCTGCGCCCTGTTTGATGGCGTCGGCCTGGCCGGTGAGGCCACCACCGCGCACGTTCACGAGCAGGTCGTACTCAGCCACCAGACCGAGGGTCTGCAGGGGAGCCTTGACGGCCGCCAGATAGACGGGGTTGTAGTTGAGATAGTTGTCGCCAGGGCGACCATTGATGGTGACGGTGCCATTGCCGGGCACCACACGCACGCGGGCGACGGCGGTCTTGCGACGGCCCGTACCCCAGTAGACGACTTTGTTGGTGCTCATTGGGCGGCAGTGGCGGGATCGAGGGCGAGAACCTGGGGTTGCTGAGCAGCGTGGGGATGCTCGGTGCCCTTGTACACCTTCAGCTTGCGGAACAGCTGACGGCCCAGGGCGTTGTGGGGAAGCATGCCCTTGATGGCCTTCTCCACGATGCGCTCGGGGATCCGGGCCTGCAGATGGGCGAAGGTCTCGGTTTTCATGCCGCCCGGGCGACCGGAGTGGCGGCGGTAGATCTTCTGGGTGGGTTTGTTCCCGCTCACCTTCACCTTGTCGGCGTTGATGACGATCACAAAGTCGCCGGTGTCGAGGTGGGGGGTGTAGCAGGGCTTGTTCTTGCCGCGCAGCACCTGGGCCACTTCGCTCGCCAGGCGACCGAGGGTCTGATTCTCAGCGTCCACCAGATACCACTGGCGGTCGAGGGAATCAATGGAGGGCAGGGGGGTCTTGTTCATGTCGCCTGATCAGGCACCGGCAGGCCGGCAGTTGGGGCAGGACAGCTGGTCGTAGAACACAACCCAGCGCCCGGTTTCAGTGACCTTACCGCCTGGCCTGCGCGCCTCCGGACGGCGGCGGCGCTGGATGGGCGGACTGGACGGCTGAAGCAGGCTGGAGATCCGGTGAATCGGGGGTCTCGAGCTGATACCGCGGTTGGCAATCATACCAGGCGGCTTTGGGGAAGATGGCTTCCGGATAGCCCACCCGCAGCAGGCAGAGGCCCTGGGGTGGGGCTGCTTCCTTCACGTCGGCCCGTCTGCACTCGCGCCAGCGGTCTTCAAAAGCCTCCGGGCTCAGCCGTCCCTCACCGACTGCCACCAGCTGCCCCAGCACGAGGCGCACCATGCCGTACAGGAAGCCGCTGGCCTGCAGCTCCACGGTGATCAGGTCGCCCTGGCGCTCCAGGTGCACCTCCTGGAGGGTGGTGCGGCCGTGGGCGCGGCGGCTGCCGGCCCGTTGGAAGGCCGAGAAATCGTGCTCGCCGAGCATGGCCTCGAGGGCCCGGGCCATGGCCTGGTCGTCCAGGCGCTGCTGATAGCGATGCCAGCTCCAGGGTGCCAGGAACAGATTCGGGGTGCGGGCGTTGTGGATCGTGTAGCGGTAGCGCCGGTAGGTGGCGCTGAAGCAGGCATGCCAGGAAGGAGGCACGGCGCTGGCGGCGCGGATCCGGATCGATTTGGGGAGCCGTCCGTTCAGCGCCCTGGCCCAGCGCTCAGGTGGGATCGGTCCGGCGGCGTCGAAGTGCGCCACCTGGCCGGCCGCGTGCACGCCGGTGTCGGTGCGGCCCGCCGCCATGGTGCGGCCAGGCCCCAGTGGATCCAGTGCGGCGATCGCCGCCTCCAGGGTTTCCTGCACGCTGGGGGCGTTTTGCTGGCGCTGCCAGCCGCAGAAGGCTGCGCCGTCGTACTGCAGGCAGAGGGCGATGCGGCGAAGGGACGGGCTGGAGGGGGGCAAGGGCGCCATGGGGCCATTAAAAAGCCGCGGAGGGAGGAACCCGCCGCGGCCTGGATCTGCTTGGGATGACCTGGCGCTCGATCGAAGCGGGTCAGACCAGCTCGATGATCGCCATCTCGGCGTTGTCGCCGCGGCGAGGCACGGTGCGGATGATGCGGGTGTAGCCACCCTGGCGCTCGCCGTAGCGCTCCTGGGCCTTGTCAAACAGGGCGTGCACCAGCTGCTTGTCGTAGATGTAGCCAATGGCACGGCGGCGGGCCGCCAGGCTGCCATCCTTGGCCAGGCTGATCATGCGCTCGGCCTCATCGCGGAGGGCTTTGGCGCGGGCTTTGGTCGTGGTGACGCGACCTTCGCGGATCAGCTGGGTGGTGAGTCCACGCAGCATGGCTTTGCGTTGGT
>JBILUH010000103.1:0-3997 GCA_044371095.1 Cyanobium sp. | reverse complement strand
CGCGCGCCGAAGCGCACCTGGTCATTGCCGAGCAGCTGGCCCAGATCGAGCAGGCCGGCGGCATTCGACACGTAGAGATCGACGGTGGTGCTGCTGGAGGCGAGCCAGCGCAGGGCCAGGCTGCCATTGCTGCCGTTGGTGCCGCCGAGGTCGGTGGCCACCAGATTCAGCTCGGGGATCAGCTGGAAGCGCGGCCCCAGCTGCAGGTTGGCGGCCAGGCCCACTCCCCAGCTGGTGCCGCCGCCGCTCCAGGCCACCTTGGGGTTGAGGTGGAAGGCGAGGCTGGGAGTGGCCTCCCAGGTGTTCATGGTTTCAAAGAAGAGGTAGCCCTGCTTGCTGCTCTCGTCTTCGTTGCGGCCGAGGGAGATGCGGCCGGCAGCCCAGAGGGGCAGGGCCTTGGTGGGCCGAAACACCATGGCTTTGCCGCCGAAGCGCAGGTTGAGGCCACCATTGCCGGCGTAGGTGTTCACGAAGGAGTTGCGGGGCTCGATGCCGTTGAACACGCCGGCTGCCAGCTGGAACTGGAAGTCGTTGGACACCGAATAGCCGCCACCGGCGAAGAGGTTGCCGCGGCTGTCGCCACTCAGCCATACCTGGGTGGTGCCATCGGCGGGGGTGAGGGCGGTGTTGACGCTGAGGCCGCCGAGGGCGAAGGAGGCCTGGCGGGGGGTGTAGCGGGGACTGGGGGAATCGGGTGCGCCGGGGTTGACGGTGAAACGGGCGCTGAGCATGGGCTCAGACGGTGCGCTGGGCAGGGCGAGGATGGCAGTGGCCGGGCTGAGACCAAAACCATTGGTGACACTGGCTTCCAGGCCGATGCGGGGGTTGACGGCGATGTGGGCGCCGGCCGAGAGGATCGGCACCCGCGAGTACACCAGATCACCGTTGAAGGCGTTGTTGCCTGGGCCGAGGGGCAGCATGGCGGAGCCGAAGAGCTGCAGCTGGTTGCCGAGCCGGTAGCTGGCGCCGAGCCCGAGGCTGATGTTGGTGCCGTAAAACGCACCGGCGCCGCCCTGGTCATCCCCCTGGCTGCCGGGCAAGAAGGCCACGGCCGGCACCAGGGTGAGCTGCAGGTTGCGGTTGGCCTGCCAGGAGAGGGGCAGGGAGAAGGCGCCCACCCAGTTGCGGGTGAACACGGCCTGGGCGGAATCGTTGAAGATGTTCGGCGTGCCGGCGTCATCGCAGGTCACGGAGCCGCCGCAGCCGCTGCCGACGGTGAAGAGCTCGAGTGCCCCCTCGGCAGCGAGGGACCAGCTGCCGGCGCCGCTGCTGGAGTCAGTGCTGGAGTGGCTACCGGCGAGGCGAGCGCGGAGGCTGGCGCCGTAGACGGTCCAGAGGTTGGCGGGTTGGCTGGGCCGGCTGGGGATCGGCGTGAAGAGCGGGTCGTCGGCGTAGGTGTAGTACGCCGAGGCCATCAGCGCCGGGGTGAGGCCGTAGTCGGCACGGAAGCCGTAGTTCTGATTGCCGGTGCCCTGGGCGGCCCCGCCGTTGCCGGGGCTCACCTGCTGGAAGCTGAGCTGGCCGATGGCCTCGGGCACCAGGGCCGCGGTGGGCAGCTGGCCGAGGCGCAGCAGGAGTGGGTAATCGGGCCAGGTTGGCACCAGGCTGGCGAGGCGCTCCTGCGCTTCCGCAAAGCTCGTGGGCGCAGCGGATTGGGGGCTCGACCCGGGGCTGGCCCCATCGGGCGGGATCACCCCCTCCGGCACGACCTCCCAGGTGGGTGGCGCGAGCGGGGCCTGGATGTTGTCCACCGGGGTCCAGCCCGGGGGCACGTTGCTGCGTTCAGGCCCGTGCAGTGGCAGGGGCTGCCACTGCACGGGCTTCGCGGCCACGCTGGCCAGGGGCAGCAGGCTCAGGGCGCCGAGGCCGGAGAGTGCGAGGGTGGCCGCGAGCCGCTCAGGCCGCATCGAGGGGCGTGGATGGTGCCGTGAGCAGCAGCCAGCCGGTGAGGGGCCGGCCCTGGAGCTCGAGATGTTGGCGCAGCTGGGCCAGCTGGAGACGGGTGGCGGCGCCGGGGGCGGCAGCCCCACAGGGATCAGAGCCAGCTGCTGGCTGCCGGCCAGCACCCCCTGGCTGAGCAGGGCCAGATCGGCCTGGAGCGTTGCGGCGCTGGAGCCATCGAGGCGCGCCAGCAGGGGGCCGGGGATCAGGCTTTGCAGTTCGTTGTCGGCAAACACGCGGCCGCTGCGGAGATCCACCACCAGGGCCGCGCCGCAGCCGGTCACCAGGCCGGCCAGCAGGCCCAGGGCCAGCACGCGCCCCTTTTGTGGCGCCACGGGCCGTCAGGAATCGGTGCGGCGCTTCATCGAACCCACCGCCCTGGCGCTGGGCTGGGGGGCTCTGCAATGGGAGAGCGCCGGCGTGCAGGAAATCGGCCGCCGCAGCACCGGCGAGATGGTGGTGCGGATTGACCCGCGCTACTTCCGCCCGGCGGAGGTGGAAACCCTGCTCGGTGATACCAGCAAAGCCCACGAGAAGCTGGGCTGGACGCCCACCACAACGCTTGAGGAACTGGTGGCCGAAATGGTGGCAGCCGACCGCGAGGAAGACCGCAAGGAGGCGATCCTGCGGCTGAAAGGCTTCAACGTGGTGGGGTCGATGGAGAACCCACCCACTAATCCCTCGGCGGCGGCGGCGGCTGGAGACAAGGGCTGAGGGTCGACCGCGGGCGGACTAGAATTTTGGTCAGAATTTTGCGTCGTGGCCGTGACACAGCCGGTATCCCTGTCTGAGGCCAAGGCTCAGCTGGCGGGCCTTGTGCACGCAGCCGAGGGTGGTGAGGTGGTGCACATCTCCCGCCATGGCAAACCTGTGGCGGTGTTGCTCTCCGAGCAGGCCTATGCAGCTCTCCAGGGCCAGCAGCAGGGCTCAAAGCTGTGGCAGGCCATCGCGCAATGGCGCTCGGCCGGTCAGGCCAGCCATCTGGAGGACTGGCCCGTGGCGTCTGGCGTCCCTGGAGAGGAGGCTGTTAAGAGCTGGCGTGACCGTTCGGCCGGCCGCGAGGTGTGGCTGGCGTGAACGTTCTGCTCGACACCAACGTGTTGTCCGAACCGATGCGGGAGCGGCCGGATGGCGTGGTGATGGCAGAGCTTGAGCAGGGTGGTCACAGCCTGCAGACAGCCAGCCTGGTGATTCATGAGTTGAGCTATGGCATCCAGCGCTTGGCCGACGGCCGCAGAAAAGAGCGCTTCAGCAGCTATCTGCAGAACCTGCTCTCAAGCGGCCTGCCTGTGCTGCCTTACGACAATGCTGCGGCGCTCTGGCATGGCGAACAGCGGGCTCGCCTTGAGGCACGTGGATTGCGGCCTGCCTTTGCTGATGGACAGATCGCCGCGATTGCTGCAACCCAGGGCCTGGTGCTGGTGACACGCAACATCAGCGATTTTGCGGCGTTTGATGGGCTGCAGCTGCTCAACTGGTTCTCTTCGCCATGACCCCCCCTGATCACCCCTGCCGATCGGATCTTCGTGGCCGGCCACAGCGGCATGGCGGGCAGCGCCATTTGCCGTGCAGCGCTGGTTCGAGCAGCACCAACCCACGGTGGTGGTGCTGGCGGCCGCGAAAGTAGGAGGCATCCATGCCAATGCCACCTATCCGGCCGATTTCCTGCTCGATAATCTCAAGATTCAAAACCATGTGATCGAAACGGCCTGGTGCTCCGGAGTGCGGCGCTTGCTGTTTCTGGGCAGCAGCTGCATCTACCCCAAGTTCGCCGAGCAGCCGATCCAAGAGGAGGCTCTGTTAACTGGGCCCTTAGAGCCCACCAATGAGTGGTAGGCGATTGCCAAGATTGCCGGCATCAAGCTGTGTGAGGCGCTGCGCAGGCAGCACGGCTTTGACGCGATCAGCCTGTAGGCGAAGCCTTCTGCGTAGGGCTTCCTGAGAAAGTGGGGCCGAGCCCAATCCGTCAAAGACATGAGCTCGAATGGCCTGGAGCCTTGTAGTTCATGCGAGAGCGACCTGAGCGCACAGGTGCACGAAACGTGAACCCTTCCCT
>JBILUH010000014.1:0-50550 GCA_044371095.1 Cyanobium sp. | reverse complement strand
GCAGAATGTTCAGGCTGCCTCGGGCCACGTGGGTTGCCAAGGAACGTCCAGACGGCGGTTTCCCCTGATCCCAGCCCGCAAGGCCGTTGCTACGCTCCGGCAGATCAGGGGTGGCAATGGGGTACAAGCGCGTTCTCCTCAAGCTCAGCGGTGAAGCGCTGATGGGTGACCAGGGCTACGGCATCGATCCGGCGATCGTCACCTCGATCGCCAGCGATGTGGCCGCCTGTGTGGCCAGCGGCACCCAGTTGGCGATCGTGGTGGGCGGCGGCAACATCTTCCGCGGCCTCAAGGGCTCTGCCGCCGGCATGGACCGGGCCACCGCCGACTACGTGGGCATGCTCGCCACCGTGATGAACGCCATCACCCTCCAGGACGGCCTCGAGCGTGCGGGCGTGCCGACCCGGGTGCAGAGCGCCATCTCGATGCAGGAAGTGGCAGAGCCCTACATCCGCCGCAGGGCGATCCGCCACATGGAGAAAGGACGGGTGGTGATCTTCGCCGCCGGCACCGGCAACCCCTTCTTCACCACCGACACCACCGCCGCCCTGCGGGCCGCCGAGATCGGCGCCGATGTGGTGTTCAAGGCCACCAAGGTGGATGGCGTCTACAACAAAGACCCCAACAAGCACACCGATGCGGTGCGCTACGAGAGCCTTTCCTTCCTGGAGGTGCTCAGCTCCGAGCTTGAGGTGATGGACGGCACAGCCATTGCCCTCTGCAAGGACAACGCCATTCCCATCGTGGTGTTTGATCTGTTCGGCGCCGGTAACATCGGCCGCGCCGTGGCCGGCCAGCCGATCGGCACCCGCATTCACCCCTGACCCCAGCCATGGATTTGGAAGCCAGCATGCGCAAGTCGCTGGAAGCGACCCAGCGCACCTTCAACACCATCCGCACGGGCCGGGCCAACCCCTCCCTGCTCGACAAGATCTCAGTGGAGTACTACGGCGCCGAAACCCCGCTGAAGTCTCTGGCCACCCTCTCCACCCCCGATTCGCAGACGATCCAGATCCAGCCCTTCGATTCCGGCTCGATGGGGCTGATCGAGAAGGCCATCTCGATGAGTGATCTGGGCCTCACCTGCAACAACGACGGCAAGGTGATCCGGATCAACATCCCGCCCCTCACCGAAGAGCGCCGCAAGGATTTCTGCAAGCTGGCCGCCAAATACGCCGAAGAAGGCAAGGTGGCGCTCCGCAACGTGCGCCGCGACGCCATCGACAAGGTGAAGAAGCAGGAGAAGGACGGCGAGCTCTCGGAGGATCAGAGCCGCGACGAGCAGGACAAGGTGCAGAAGCTCACCGACAAGTTCATCGCCGAGCTCGAGAAGCACCTGGCCGAGAAGGAAGCCGACATCCTCAAGGTGTGAGCACCGCCCCAGCCGATGTGGCCGTGGTGGGGGCCGGGGCCGCTGGCGGCGCCGCCGCCTTCCACCTGGCTCAGCGGGGCTTGAAGGTGGTGCTGCTGGATCGGGCCCGCTTCCCGCGCTCCAAGCCCTGTGGCGGCGGCATGGCGGCCTCGATGCAGGGCCTGTTCCCCTTCGACCTGCGGCCTGCGGTGGACGCGGTGATCGAGCAGGTGCGCTTCACCTGGTGCCTGGACGACCCCGTGACGGCCGTGTTACCGGGCGATGCTCCCTTCTGGATCGTGCGCCGGTCGGTGCTCGATGCCTACCTGGTGGAGCAGGCCACAGCGGCCGGGGCGGACTTCCAGCCGGGTGTGGCGGTGCAGAGCCTGCAGCGCGCGGGCGATCACTGGCAGCTGCAGGCGATCGGGCCCACCGGCGCAGCCCTGTCGATCCAGGCGCGGGCGGTGGTGATCGCCGATGGCTCCGGATCCCCGTTGGCGGCCCGCCATGGCCTGGGGCCCGCCCAGCCCCGCTTTGCCGACACGGTGTCGGTGGAGGTGGAGTGTGCGGTGAGCGAGCCCAGCACCGCCCGTTTTGAATTCGGCCTGGTGCGCCACGGCTTCTGCTGGGCCTTCCCCCGCCAGGGGGGCTACAGTATCGGCGTGGGCACCTTCATCGGCCGCGATCCCGCCGATGCCGACGCCGTGCTGACCGAGCTGTTGCCCAGCCTGGGCCTGAGCGCCGATGCCGGCGAGCGCCGGGCCGGCCAGCTGCGCATCTGGGATGGCCACCACCCCCTCCATGGCCAGGGGGACAACACCGGGCTGGTGGTGGTGGGCGATGCCGCCTCGCTCTGTGATCCCTTCCTGGCCGAAGGACTGCGGCCCGCCCTGATCAGCGGCTGCCGGGCCGCCGGGGCCATCGCAGCCTGGTTGGCCGGTGATCCCGCAGCCCTGGCCGGCTACACCCGCCGCATGCGGGCCGAATGGGGCGAATCGATGGCCTGGGGCAAGCGCATCGCCCAGGTGTTCTATCGCGTGCCGCGGGTGGGCTACCAGCTCGGCATCAAGCGGCCCACGGCGCCGCAGCGCATCGCCCAGATTCTTTCGGGCGAGATGGGCTACGGCGACATCGCCCAGCGGGTGATCCGCCGCCTGCTGTTTCAGCGCTCCTGAAGGCAGGCTTCCGATCCTGGCTCAAGCCTCAGATTCTGGTGCAATCCTTGAGTTGACGCAGGCGCTGATCGATCGAGCCCAGCAGTTCGATGGCAAACATCGGCGATTCCTGCACCGCAAACAGAAACTTCTCGCGGTTCATCACCAGCAGCTTGCAGGCCGTCAAGGCCCGAGCGTTGCCATAGCGGCGGTGATCGCTCGTCACCAGAGCACCGGCGCCGAACACATCGCCGGCATTGATCTGCTCATGGCCCTGGTCGCCATTCCAGCTCAGCTGCACCGAGCCCTCCAGCAGGCCGAACATGCAATCGCCCGATTCCCCTGAGCTGAAAATCAGCGCCCCCGGCTCCACCATGACCACCTCACCTTTGCTGGCCAGGGCGCGCATGGTGTCAAGGGCGTTCACGGTGCGACAGCTGGGGGCAGATCTGCCGCCCACTGTGCCCCACGCCGGTTAAGGCTGGCTCAAACCGGCACCGACAAGGGCCGCGCCCAATCCACCCTTGATGTCGTCCGGGGCGAGCCGCCCGTCCTTGTCGGTGTCGAGAGCATCGAACACCGCATCGCTGCCCAGCCACTCCTCGCGGGTGATGCAGCCGTCACCATCGAGGTCGTTGAGCAGGAAGATCTCGTGCACGGCATGGCTGAAGGCGGCGCCGCCTTCCAGCTCGGCCAGGCGATGGGCCAGCTGGGCCTCCAGGGCTTCGATCGCCTTGCAGAAGCCGCGGATCCCTTCATCCAGCTTCTCGGTGGCCATCGGATCGGCCGCCAGCATCGAGCGGAAGTGGGCTTCGTCGAGGTGGATCTGGGCTTCGGTGGGAGCCGGATCAAAGGCGTTGAGTCTGCGCTCCAGTTCGCCATCGGTCTGGCGCAACTGGTCGAGCAGCGCCGGTGAGATGGTGAGCAGATCACAGCCCGCCAACTCGATGATTTCCTCGATGTTGCGGAAGCTGGCCCCCATCACCTCGGTTTTGTAGCCGTAGGTTTTGAAGTAGTTGAAAATCTGGGTCACAGAAATCACACCGGGATCTTCAGGGCCCGGGTAGCCATCCCGGCCGGTGCTCTTCTTGTACCAATCGAGGATGCGCCCCACGAAGGGAGAGATCAGGGTGACGCCCGCCTCGGCGCAGGCCACCGCCTGGGCAAAACCGAACAGCAGGGTCAGGTTGCAGTGGATGCCCTCCTGCTCCAGTTGCTGCGCGGCACGAATGCCTTCCCAGGTGGAGGCCACCTTGATCAGCACCCGGTCGTTGCTGATGCCCGCCTCGTTGTAGAGGCCGATCAGTTTGCGGGCCTTGGCGATCGTGGCGTCGGTGTCGTAGCTGAGCCGGGCGTCCACTTCGGTGGACACGCGACCGGGCACGATCTTGAGGATCTCCTTGCCGAAGGTGACGCAGATTTCATCGAGCGCTTCCCGCACCACCGCATCGGCGCCGGCATCCACGCCCATCACCTGGCGCGACTCCTGCAGGGAGCGATCGATCAGGTTCTGGTAGGTGGGGATCTGCGCGGCGGCCAGGATCAGCGACGGGTTGGTGGTGGCGTCGCGGGGCGTGAACTGCTTGATCGCATCGATGTCGCCGGTGTCGGACACCACCACGGTCATGGCGGCGAGTTGATCGAGCAGGTTGGCCATGGGCAGGGGTGGGTCGAGCTGGCTGGGCATCAGCTCTGTTTGCCGTCACGCTAGCCAGCACGGCCAGGTACACCCAGAGGGCCAACCGATCCTTGAGGGAACGGCAACAAGGGACCTCAGGTCTTGGAACGTCAGACCTTGGGGGGTGCGGTCTTGGGGCGTGAGGGCGGAATCCGCTCCAGCACCAGCAGGGCGTCGATGATCTGGCGCGCGACCGGCGCCGCCACCGTGGAGCCATAGGTGTTGCCGCCCTTCGGCTCATCCACCACCACCAGCACCACATAGCGGGGGTCGTCGATGGGCAGATGCCCGACAAAGCTGGTGATCAGCGCCCCCGGGATGTACACCCCGCGCTCCGCTTTCTGGGCGGTGCCGGTCTTACCGCCGATCCGGTAGCCGGGAATCTTCATGCCCAGGCCACTGCTGTTCTCCACCACCGACTCCATCCAACCCATCACCGTGCGGGTGACGGCGGGATCGAGCATCGGCAGCCCACTGCCGCCCGGGGCGCTGGCCAGCGCATCACCGGAACGCAGACCGCGGGTGATGTGGGGGCTGACCAGACGGCCACCATTGGCCAGCATGGCGTGCAGCTGCAGCAGTTTCAGCGGCGTCAGCGAGAAACCCTGGCCAAAGGCGGCCACGGCCGGCTCAATCGCCTGGCTGGTGAAGGCCTTGCGGGGCTTGAGTTCCCCGGCCACGGCCCCCGGCAGGTCGGTGTCGGGCATCTCATCGATGCCGAGCGTGCGCAGCCACTCCCAGAAGCGATCCCGCTTCACCTGGGCCATCGCCTTCACCATGCCCACATTGCTGGACACCTGGAGCACGGTGGGGAAATCAATCAGACCATTGGCCCGCTTGTCGTGGTTGAAGATCGGCCAGCCGCCGATCGTCAGCTGACCGGTGTCGGCCACCCGGCCATTGGCCTGGATCCCCTTTTCCTGCAGGGCCAGGGCCAGGTTGATCGGCTTGAAGGTGGAGCCGGGTTCGTAGAGGTCCTGCACCGACCACTCGCGGAACAGCCCCGGATTGAACTTCCAGAACGCGTTGGGGTCGTAGGTGGGGGTGGAGGCCAGCGCCAGCATTTCGCCGTTGCGCACGTCCATCACCAGGGCCGCACCGCGCTTGGCATTCCATTTCTTGACCTGCTTGGCCAGGGCCTGCTGGGCCACCTGCTGCAGGCGGGCATCGAGGGTGAGCTGCAGGCGCAGGTCGTCGCCGTAGAGGGAGCCGGCCGTCAGGCCGGCGGGCAGGGGGGTGCCATCGGCACCGCGGCGCATCTGCAGGGCGGTTTCCTGGCGCTTGAGGTCGCCATCACGGCTCTGCTCCAGGCCGGCCTGGGGAACGCGTTCCAGGTTGAGGAAGCCGACGACGTTGGCGAACAGGGGGCCCTGGGGATAGATGCGGTGGGGGTAGGCCTCCAGATCCAGGCCACTGATCCCCAGTTGCCGCACCCGTTCGGCCGTCTCAGGATCCAGGTCGGTGCGGAGCTTGATGCCACTGCGCCGGTCGGCCATCGTTTGCAGGAGATCGGCTTTGGGCAGGGCGAGCACCGCCGCCAACTTGGTCGCCACCTCGTCGGCGCTGCGGATCTTCTGGGGGTCGTCGCCGGGAAAATTGAAATAACGGGGATGGGCCCAGAGGGTGAAGCGCTGTTCATCGAGGGCCACCAGACGACCATTGCGATCAACGATCGTGCGCCGCTTGCCGATCGGCTTGGTGGTCTGGGTCTGGATGGCGTGGGCCCGGTTCTGGAGGTTGGTCGCATCGACCACCTGCAACCAGGCCAGCCGTCCGGCCAGCCCCACCAGGCCCGCGCACAACAGTCCATAGACCGCCAGCAGGCGAGCGGCGGGGACCGGCTGGATCGCCACGACCGGGTGGGGAGAACTGCTGCGACCACGGCTGGGGCCGCGGCGACGGCTGGGCGTCATCGGCTTGCTGTCATCGAGTTGGGATGATCGAGTTGGGGTGATCGAGAGCGTGACGGGGCGCTTGGACCGGCGGCCAGGACGCAGGGATCAGAACCAGAGGATCAGTAGCCCGAGCGGATCTGACGCAGCTGAATGCTGCTCAGCAGCGGCAGGCCAGCGGAGAAGGAGACGGGCGCAGGGCCCGGCAGGTAAACCAGTTTTTCACTGCTGGTCGGCACCAGCCAGCCCGGCCGCTTCACCGCACCCAGGTGGTGCTGCTCCAGCAACGCCGACGATTCCTGCAGCTTGTGCTCCAGCACCTGGGAGGCTTCCAGCTGCTGATAGCTCACACCCCAGCGGTTCTGCCAATGCAGGGTCAGGGCGCTGAGGGCGAGCATGCAGATGCCGAGGCCGGCCAGGGTGCCGTCGGTGGCGCGATGGAGGTTGCTGATCCAGGGGGCTCGTCGCTCCAGCTTCCGGGACGAAAGCGAACCCTGAATCAGTTGAAGCGTGCGGCGCTGGGCACGGCGGCGGGCTGGCTCCTCCGCCATCACGGACGTATCGGGAGCCTGCCGGGGCGAAAGGGAGGCAACCAAGGGGACAGGCCAAGCACTGCGCGATTGAACCACCCCTCCTGCAAGACAGCAAGGGGAGTGGGGCCATCAACCCGCCAGCAACAGCAAATTGGCAAAGGTGAGGCCATTCCAGAGGCTGTGCATCAACACACTCGCCCCGAGACGCCCGCTCTGGAGCCGCAGCCAGCCCAGGCCCAGACCCAGCACAAACAGGGGCGGCAGCTCGCCAACGCTGAGGTGGGCCACACTGAACACCAGGGCACTGATCAGCACGGCCCAGAGGCCACCCCAGCGCTGGGCCAGCACCGGCAGCAGCACGCCGCGGAACAGGGTTTCCTCAAACAGTGGAGCCAGCACCAGGGCCGTGATGGCGAAACACAGCAAGGCCAGGGGATTGGCGCTGTTGAGCACCAGCTCGAGCAGGGGATTGCTGCCCCCGGGATCGCCAACCAACCGCTGCAGCATCCAGCCCACCAAGGCCACCAGGGGCAGCACCATCAGCACCTGCGCAACGGCCCGCCGCAGGGCATCGCCCAGCGGCCGCCAGTGCCACTGCAGCCAGCCCGCCGGGGGCCGCGGACCGTGGGACCGCAGCTGACCCAGGAGCAGCGCCAGCGGAACCGCCATCAAGCCCAGGTAGAGACCCAGCACCAACACCCCCTGCTGCAGGGCAGGCTGGGCGGCCAGGGGCACCAGCGCGGCCTGCAGCAGGGGCGCCAGCAGCAGCGGCACCAACAACTCACCCACCACAACGAAGCCACCGGCAATCAGCAGGGTCGCCTCCGCCAGGGTCAGGGGAGGGCCCTGCAGCGGGGCCCTGGCCGGGGCCTTGCCGCGGCAGCGCAGCCAGAGCTCGCGCAGCAGCAGCCCTGAGCCCAGCAGCAACAGCAGCACGGGCGCCACCCCCGTGCCCAACAGGCGCAGCACCGCCGCCTGCTGGGCCGGCTGATCCGTGCAGCGGTCGACACGCCCCCCCAGGGCCTGGCAGGCCAGACCTCTGGTGAGGGGCGAGAGTTGCCAGCCCGCCCACAGCCCATCCGCCGGCCCAGGGGCCTGGCCCGCTGGAGCGGCGAGCAGGGCCGCCAACAGGGGCCGCTGCTCGGGAGGCACCTGCTGTTGCAGGTCCTGCAGCCGTTGCCGGCCCGCCTCCAGCTGACCGGCCTGGCGCTGCAGCAGCGCCAGTTGCAGCTGCTGCTCCGGGGGCGGGGGCAGGGAGGCCCCATCCACCTGCTGCTGGAGTTCCTTCTGCAAGGCCTGAAGCGGTTGGTCCCCGGCCAGGAGCGGACGCAGGTTGGCGGGCAGGGCAGGGGCCGCCAGGGCGGTCAGCTCCAGCTGACGCAGCTCGAGGGCATTGCCCACCGACGGGCGCTGCAGGCTGTCCACCAGGCCATTGAGCCAGAGCAGGCCGCTGAGCACCAGGCTGAGCAGAGCCAGTCCAGGGGTCCACCCTGCGCTCTGGCGGGGTTGCGGGGGGGGACTGGCGTTCAACCGCAGGCCCTCCGGGGCTCATCGATGCCGCGATTCTGCCCCGCCCCCCCTCCAATACGATGGGTGGCGAGCAGCGTCAAGCCCGTGCCCCTTCGGATTGTGTTGGTGCGCCACGGATTGAGCAGCTTCAATGTGGAGCACCGGATCCAGGGCCGCGACGACCTCTCCAGCCTCACCGACACCGGCCAGTCCCAGGCCCGCGCCACCGGAGCCGCGCTGCGGGATCTGACCTTCACGGCGGCCTACACCTCACCGCTGCGCCGGGCCGCCGACACCGCCCGGCTGCTGCTGGCTGAGCAGGGTCAGGGCCTGGTGGCAACGACCGATGACCTGTTGCTGGAAATTGACCTGGCCCCGTGGAGCGGGCTGCTGCGCCAGGAACTGCGCGAGCGCCACCCCGATCAGGAACGCCAGTGGCGTCAGGCGCCCGAAGAGCTCGAACTGCAGCGGGCCGATGGCCACACCTACCAACCCCTGCAGGAGCTGATGGCCCAGGCCCAACAGTTCCGCCGGCAGCTGCTGGAGCGCCATGGGGCTGCGATCGCCGACGACCAGGCTCCGCCCCAGACGGTGCTGGTGGTGGCCCACAACGCCATCCTGCGCTGCCTGCTGCTGGCGCTGCTGGATCTGCCGCTCACCGGCTTCCGCCGGCTGCGGGTCGACAACTGCTCCCTGTCGGTGCTCAACCTCAGCAGCGGCGGGGTGCAGGTGGAATCCCTCAACGGACTGGCCCACCTGGGCGACCCCCTGCCCTTCAAGGGACCGGGGCCACGGATCCTGCTGGTGCGGCATGGCGAAACCGACTGGAACCGCGAAGGCCGCTTCCAGGGGCAGATCGATATTCCTCTCAACGCCACCGGGCGCTCCCAGGCCGAAGCGGCCGGTCGCTTCCTGGCGCCGGTGACCATCCACCGGGCCTACACCAGCTGCATGGCCCGACCCCGCCAGACCGCCGAAGCGATCCTGGCCTCCCACCCCGGCGTGCCCCTGACCAGCAGCACCGGCCTGGTGGAAATCGGCCACGGGCTCTGGGAAGGCCGGCTGGAGCAGGAGATCGCCGAGGGCTGGCCCCAGCTGCTCGCCGACTGGAAGCGGGCACCCCAGACGGTGCAGATGCCGGAGGGGGAGACCCTGCAGGAGGTCTGGGACCGCTCGCTGGCCACCTGGGCCCGCATCGCCGCCAGCCTCGGGAACGACGAAACCGCCCTGGTGGTGGCCCATGACGCCGTCAACAAAACCATTCTCTGCGGCCTGCTGGGCCTGCAGCCCGCCGACATCTGGGCCATCAAGCAGGGCAACGGGGGCGTCACCGTGATCGACTATCCCGAAGGAGCCGGCGGTCGCCCGGTGGTGGCGGCCATGAACCTCACCCAGCACCTGGGCGGCGTGTTGGACCGCACTGCCGCCGGTGCGCTCTAAGCCTTGACGCGCCCCCTCTGGCTTCAGCAGGTTCAGCTGCTCGCCGGGCCAGGCCAGCCCCTCAGCCGCGCCGATGCGCTGATCGATGCCCACGGTGCACTGCTCAGCTGGGGAGAGCCGGCCGAGCAGCAGGCTGCGGCCCTCGGCCTCTCCCCCACGGCCGCCGAAGCGTGGCTGCTGGCCCCGATGCTGGTGGATCCTCACAGCGTGCTGGAGCAGCCCTGGGATGGGCGGGCCGAGAACCTCACCAGCCTGGCTGCCGCCGCAACGGCGGGGGGCTACGGCACCGTGGCCCTGTTGCCCTGGGCCGGCCCCTGGCGGGACCGGCCCGAGCGCCTGCACCTCCACCTGAACCCGCCCGCACCGGAGCCGCCGGCCCTGCAGTGCTGGGGCAGTTTCAGCCTGGAGGGGGCCGATCAGGAGCTGGCGCCCCACGCCGATCAGCTTGCCGCAGCGGCCCTCGGGCTGGCCTGCCACGACCAGCTGCCCCCCCTGGCCCTGCTGGAGCGGGGGTTGCTGCTCGGGGAGATGGGCCAGCGGCCCGTGCTGGTGGCCCCCAGGGACCGGAGCCTCACCGGCGGAGGCTTTGTGCGTGAGGGCGTCGATGCCCTGCGGGCCGGCTGGCCGCCGGATCCAGTGCTGAGCGAAACCCTGCCCCTGCAGAGCCTGCTCACCCTGGCCGCCAGCCGACCGGAGGTGGCCCTGCGGCTGATGAATCTCTCCACCGCCGCAGGTGTCGCGCTGCTGCGCGCAGCCCGGCACCGCCCCCTGGCCAGCGTCAGCTGGTGGCATCTCTTAGCCGACAGCGGCAACCTCGATCCCACCGCGGAAGGCTGGCGGCTCCATCCCTCTCTGGGCACACCGGACGATCGCCTCGCCCTGATCACCGCCCTGGCCGATGGCGTGCTCACCGCCGTGGCGGTGCATCACCTGCCACTTGATGCCGAGGAGCAATTGCTGCCGCTCGACCAGCGGCGGGCTGGGCTGGCCGGCCACGGCGCCCCCCGCGGACTCGTGCTGCCGCTGCTGTGGCAGGAGCTGGTGGCTCGTCGCGGCTGGCCGGTGGAGCAGCTCTGGCATGCCCTGAGCTGGGGAGGGTCCGAGCTGCTTGGGCTGCAGCCCGAGCAGCTCCGTGTGGGCTCGCGTCGCTGGCTGCTGTTCGACCCGCATCAGCCATGGACCTGGGAGCCAGGCCATTCGCTGTCGCGGGCAGCCAACCAGCCCCTGGGTGGGAAGGCGATCAACGGCGCGGTGCGCGCTACCGGCCTGACGCCGGCTGATCATTGGAGCCTGTGACGCCCAACTGTCCCGTCTGGTTGAAGGGATAGAAGCGCCAGAAGGCGCGGCCGATGATTTCGCTCTGGGGCAGGAAGGGTCCCCCTGGCCAGAAGCGTCCGTCCCAGCTGTTGGCACGGTTGTCACCCAGGGTGAGCACATGGCCCGGCGGGACCACCGCATTGAGGGTCCGGCACGGCCCCATCCCCTGGCTGTCCACCGGGCAGTCGTTCTGCACGTACGGCTCGGGCAGCCGCTGGCCGTTGATGAACACATGCCCCCTCGGATTCACCATCACCCGCTCGCCGGGCAGGGCCACCACCCGCTTGATGTAGGCATCGCAGGCTGGATTGGCCACCCCGGGCAGACTGCCCAGCAGGGGCAGATTCACCACCAGGCAGCGCAGGGGGTTGCGGCTGGCACCGGCCGAGAGCACCGGGTCGAAATGGTGCGGAGAGTGGAACACCACAATCTCGCCGCGACGGGGCGAGCGTTGGCGGTAGCTGAGCTTCTCCACCAGCAGCCGGTCCTGCAGCTGCAGCCCCGGCAGCATCGAACCCGAGGGGATGTAGCGGGCCTCCACCAGAAACTGACGAATGCCCAACGCCACCGCCAGGGTGATCAGCACACTGCGCCAGAAGGCCCAGGGGCTTTCCTGGGGCACCTCCGCTGAGCCGCCCAGGGGGGTGCTGTCCTGGCTGTTGGCTGGGTTGGTTTCCGGGTTGGTTTCTGGGTTGTTTGCTGGGCTCAAGACCTCTGATCTCCCTGGGTTCAGGCTCATCTGACCAGACAGGGGCAGATTAGGCACACCACCCACCCTGCCAAGGCCGATGGCGCGCCCCCGCTGGCAAGCTCACACCGTCGCGTCGCGGGCGGCGTCATCGCAACGCTGGGAGCGGGGCTGGGATCGCTTTGTGGCGGTGTGGGCCAGCGTCAACCTGCTGTGGGTGGCCTTCGACCTCACCTACGTGCCGCTGCGCACCTTCTGGCTGCAGCGCAACCTCTACCCGATCCCCTCGGTGCCGCTGGTGGTGCCTCTGACGGTGATCCCGGATCTCACACCGCTGGTGGATCCGATCAAGGGCATCGAACCCCACCGCGAAACCCAGGCCTACCTCGAGCACTTCCGCCAGTTGGATGCGGCCCTGCTGGCCCTGCCCGCCGGCCAGGCCCCCCAGGGGAGCCAGGTGACCCTGTTGAACCGTCAGGCCCAGCTCACCGCCCAGCTGATCGACAGCAACCCTTTCCTGGCCTCGGAGGCCTCCGGCACCCTCGAGAAGATCAAAAACCGCCTGCGGCAGCGAGCCGACCGGGACTCCGCCCGCCAGGCCTCCGCCCTGTTGCTGGATCCCGGCTGGATCCAGAGCCGGGGCTGGAGCCAGGAACGCCGCTTCTGGAGCGGCCAGATCCTGCCGCTGGTGGCCACCAACTACTGGCGGTCCATCGATGAAAACGGACGCCCCACCGACCATTTCTGGCGCATCGACCTGCTGCTGTTCCAGAGCGTCTTCGCCCTGGACATCCTGCTGCGGCTGATCCGGCTGCGCCGGCGCCTGCCGGGGCTGAGCTGGGGCGATGCCCTGTTGCGGCGCTGGAGCGACCTGCCCCTGCTGCTGCCCTTCTGGCGCTGGTTGCGCGTGGTGCCGGTGCTGGAGCGGCTGCAGACCTCCGGGCTGGTCAACTTCGAGCCGCTGCGGGCCGTGGTCAGCCGCGGCGTGGTGGCGCTGCTGGCGGTGGAGCTGTTCGAGGTGCTGTCGCTGCAGATCCTGGATGGCACCCAGGGGTTGATCCGCTCACGGCGCTGGCCCCAGCGGCTGCGGGCCCTGCGCAGCCACCAGAGCGTGGCCAGCAGCAGCGACGAGCGGGCGCTGGTGGAGCTCGTGCGCATCTGGGCTCCGCTCCTGCTCAGCCGGGTGGCCCCCCGGCTGGCCCCCGAGCTGCAGGGGCTGCTGGGCTACAGCCTGCGCCAGAGCCTCGACCGCACCGTGGTGCCGCCACCGTTGCGCCAACTGCAGCCCCTGCTGCAGGTCGAAACCGGCATCAGTCGCCAGCTGGCCTCAGGCATGGTCGAGAGCCTGCTGGAGCTCTCGCGCAGCACCGGCAACCGGCTCTCCCGCCGCGACGATGTGCAGCTGGACCTGCTGCAGCGCTTCATCGATCGCTTCTGGGATGAACTGGCGGCGGCCCTGGAGAGCGGCCCGGCCCTGGAGCGCTCCCAGGACCTCCTCTGCGCCCTGATCGACGGCGCCAAGGGCACCTACCTCAGCCAGATCAACCGGGCCGGCATCGAGGCGCTGATCCAGGAACTGGATCAACTGATCACCGCTCCGGTCAGAGCCGAGGACGAACCGGCCCTGACGCCGGAGGCTCCCCGTCCAGAAGGGCCGCCCATTCCGGCTCCTTGAAGCCGGTGAGAATGCGGCCATCGTCGCTGATCAGGAAGGGCCGCTTGATCAACTTGCCGTCGGCGGCCAGGGCAGCCACGGCCGCCTGATCGTCGAGGGCCTGCACAGCAGCAGCCCCAAGGGCGCGGTAGCTCTGGCCACTGGTGTTGAACAGCCGCTGACGCCCCAGTTGGACCAGGGCCTGCTGCAGTTCCACAGGGCTTGGGGGCTGCTCTGTGATGTCGAGCGTTTCGGGGTGCAGCTCCCGGGCGTTGAGCCAGGCGATGGCTTTGCGGCAGGTGCTGCAGCGGGCGTAGCTGTAGAGCTTCAGCGGTCTAGCCCCTGCCGATCAGCGATTTGAGCGCCCCGACCAGGCTGTTGGAACCCTTGCCCACGGCATTGGTGGGGCGGGTGCGCACAGTGACGTCGCCATTGACGCTGGTGCGGCAGCTGAGGCGGAAGTTGGCAGGGCGGTCGGACAGGTAGACCTCCTCCACATCGCTGCGGGGGGAGAGGTTCTGCATGCCTTCAACCACCTCCATCACGCAGGTGCCGCACTGGCCGAGGCCGCCGCAGTTGTTGACGTTGTTGAGACCCTTGTAGGGATTGATGCCCGCATCCAGAGCGGCCTTGCGCAGGTTGGCGCCCTCGATGCAACCGACCTGCTGGCCTTCCTGTTCAAAACGGATGGTGGGCACGGTCGAGCGGGAGCAAAGTGCGCCGCCCAACTTAAGCCACGCCCGTCCCACTGCCTAGCATCAGAGCCCACGACTTCAAGCCTTGTCAGCTCCCAACGGCTACGACCTGATCGTGCAGCAGCTGATCCCGGGATACGCCAGCCTGGCCCGGCTGGCGGTGGCCCTGCTGGCGGTCTCCCCGCTGGCCAGCCGCCCGGGTGCCGGAGTGCTGGTGGCGGGTTGTGGCACAGGAGCCGAACTGGTGGAGGCCCGGGCCCAGCGCCCCGACTGGCAGCTGACCGCCATCGATCCCTCTGCGGAGATGCTCGACGCGGCCCAGAAGCGCCTTGGGAGCGAGGGCATCCAGTGGCGTCAAACCACGGTGGAAGCGCTCCAGGCGGATGGCTGCTTCGCCGGGGCCCTGTCGGTGCTGGTGTTGCAGTCGTTGCCGGATGACGGCACCAAGCTGGCCTTCCTCACGGCCCTGGCCCGCAGCCTGGAGCCCGGCGGCCAGCTGGTGCTGGTGGATCTGATGGCGCCTGAACGGTCCCCACTGCAAAACCAGGTGGACGCCGCCTGGCTGGGCTTCCAGCGGGCCAGCGGGTTGGGGGCCGATCAGCACAACCTGACGCCCCTCATCCAGGGACTCCACCCCATCGGCGAGGCCAGGCTCACCGCCCTGGTCAACGCAGCCGGCTTCAGCGACCCGGCCCGCATCTTCCAGGCCCTGGGCTACGAGGGTTTCCTGCTGCAGCGGCGCCCCTGAAGCCGCTGCTCAGGGGCGCACAGCGGCTTGAATGCACTTCTGCAGGAGGGCCGGCACCGCCTCCACATCCAGCCAGCCGGTGATCTGAGTCACCCGACCCTCCATGTTTTTGTAGGTGCGGAAGAATTCCGCCACCTCCTCCAGTTGGTTGGGGGCAATCTGGCGAATCGAGCGAATGTCCTTGTGGCGGAAGCCCGCCTCCGGAACGCACAGCAACTTGCCGTCGTGGGCACCGGAGTCGACCATGTCGAGAATGCCGATCGGCCGGGAGCGGATCAGACACCCTGCAAAGGTGGGCTCCTCCATGATCACCATGGCGTCGAGGGGGGCACCGTCCTCGGCGAGGGTGTTGGGCACAAACCCGTAATCGAACGGATAGCGCACCGACGAGTGCAGAACCCGATCGAGGGCCATCACCCCGGCCTGCTCGTTGTATTCGTACTTATTGCGGCTGCCGGCGGGGATTTCCACCACCAGGTTCACCAGCCCAGGCGCCGGGGAGGCCGGCAGATGGCGCAGATCCATCGGAGCTCGGCGCGATGGGAGGGAGGGATCGACCCGTGACCACCGTGGTCAGTGGCACGACGGCTGTGGTCAAGGCAATCAGGCTGCCCAGGAGCAGCCACAGGGCTTGGGGGCCCGGACTGTAGGGATCCTCAGGATCGTCGCCCAGGGGCTCCTGGCTGGCCAACTGGATCGGCGTGGGACTGTCGGGCCTGCCGATGGGCCTGAGGGACGACGGTGAGTCTCGGGGAACAACATCCATGGGGCTGTGGAGGGTGCAGGCACCCCATCCACCACTGACAACTCAAAAGGACTTCTTCAATTCTGGCACTGTTTCCACCCAGTGACAGGCCAGACCCGCTTCAGGCCGCAGGACGGGCTCCCTGGTCGTGCTGGTCGCGGCGGGCCGTGAGGTCGGACGGACGAGCATCGAGATGGTCGAGACGGGTGCGAATGACACGCAACTCCTCGAGGATGGCAGCGAGCAGCTGCTGGGTCGCCGTGGAGGGGGAGTTGAGCACCTCCACCGTGACCTCCTTGATCCGCAGCACATCCCTGGCGAAACGGGCCACCTCGTTGGGGTGGAACATCAGCGCATCCTTCTGGTCACTCCGATACTCCGGGTTCAGCTTGCGCGGGTTGAACGGAGGGTTGAGGTTGCGCGGATCGGTGTTGGTGTAGCGGTAGACCGAGGCGCGGGAGCGGTTGAGGGCTTTCTGAACCTCATCAATTCCGATCAGTCCTTCGCTGGCTTCCGAGCCCACCTCCACCGATCCGCCGGAGGATTCGCCCATGGGGACTGTGCCGATCGCACCAGACCCCATGGCATGAACGGCGCCTTGGAGGGGAGGCATGAGACAGCTCTTGGACAGATGGGATCGAGGCCAGACCCTAGCAGGGGGTCCGGGGCTCCTCAGCCGCGATGGCCACCCTGACGATTGCGCCCCTGGGCTGGGGTCGGTGATAGGTTCCGCGATCCCTTGAAACCTGCGGCCATGCGCGTCTCCCGCCTGATGCTGGTGACGCTTCGTGACGATCCGGCCGAGGCCGAGATCCCCTCCCACAAGTTGCTGCTGCGGGCGGGGTACATCCGCCGGGTGGCCTCGGGGATCTACGCCTACCTGCCCCTGATGTGGCGCGTGCTTCAGAAGGTGTCCCGGGTGGTGCGCGAGGAGATGGACCGGGCCGGAGCCCTCGAAACCCTGCTGCCCCAGCTGCAACCCGCCGAGCTCTGGCAGCGCAGTGGCCGCTGGGCCGGCTACACAGCCGGTGAAGGCATCATGTTTCACCTCAAGGATCGCCAGGGCCGGGAACTGGGCCTGGGTCCCACCCATGAAGAGGTGATCACGGCCCTCGCGGCCGATCTGCTGCGCTCCTATCGCCAGTTGCCCGTGAATCTTTATCAGATTCAGAGCAAATTCCGCGATGAGATCCGTCCCCGGTTCGGGCTGATGCGCGGACGGGAATTCATCATGAAGGATGCCTACTCCTTCCACGCCAATGAGGACTCCCTCCGGGAGAGCTACGCGGCGATGGACCAGGCATACCGCCGCATCTTTGCCCGCTGCGGGCTGCGCGCCGTGGCCGTGGAAGCCGATAGCGGGGCCATCGGCGGCTCGGCAAGCCAGGAGTTCATGGTCACCGCCGAGGCCGGCGAAGATCTGATCCTGGCCAGCGGCGACGGCCGCTATGCCGCCAACCAGGAACGGGCGGTGTCGTTGGCCCCCGAAGCCGTGGCCTTGCCCGGCGGGGCGCGCGCTGACGGCCAAGGCGAACCCCTCCCCACCCCAAGGCAGAGCAGCATCGAGGCCCTCTGCACTGCCCATGCTTTTGATCCCACCCAGACGGTGAAGGTGCTGCTGTTGCTGGCTCGGTTCGAAGACGGCCAGCACCAGCCCCTGCTGGTGAGCCTGCGGGGGGACCAACAGCTCAACGACGTCAAGCTGGCCAATGCGGTGACAGCCCGGAGTTCCGCGGAGCACGGCGCCCTCCTGGACATCACCCCCCTGAGCGCCGAAGCGGCCGCCAAGGAAGGCCTGGAGCCCATCCCCTTCGGCTTCATGGGGCCCCAGCTCAGCGATGGCGCCCTGGCGGGAGCCCGCAGCTGGACGCCGCGCTTCCTGCGGCTCGCCGATCCCACCGCCACAGCCCTGCAGGCTTTTGTCTGTGGAGCCAACACGGTGGACACCCACCTGGTGGGGGCCGCCTGGGGGTCGCTCTGCCCCGCTCCCGAAAGTGTCGATCTGCGGTCGGCCCAGCCCGGGGATCGCTGCCAGCACGACTCCAGCCAGCAGCTGGAGGCCAGCCGGGGCATCGAGGTGGGCCACATCTTCCAACTCGGACGCAAATATTCGGAAGCCCTCGACGCGCGCTTCACCAATGAGGCCGGTGTGGAGGAGGCCCTGTGGATGGGCTGCTACGGCATCGGGGTCTCCCGCCTGGCCCAGGCGGCCGTGGAGCAGCACCACGACGGCCATGGCATCTGCTGGCCCGTGTCGATCGCCCCGTTTGAAGTGATCGTGGTGGTGGCCAACGGGGCCGACCCCGAGCAGGCCAACCTGGGCGACAGCCTCTACGGCCAGCTGCAGGACGCCGGCGTGGACGTGCTGCTGGACGACCGTGGTGAGCGGGCCGGGGTGAAGTTCAAGGATGCCGACCTGATCGGAATTCCCTGGCGGGTGGTGGTGGGTCGGGGCGCCGCGACCGGCCTGGTGGAGCTGGTGGAGCGCTCCAGTGGCGACAAGCGCGAGCTGCCCGCCGGCGGGCTGCTCGAAGCCCTGCTGCCCACCCTGGAGAGTCAGCGCCAGGGCCTGCTGTCGACGCGGCAGACGCCCTGAGCAGACCGTTCAGAGGCGGCTTCTAGGATCCAAACATTCGCAATTCATCCATGGCCGCTGTGCTCGTCCCCTTCAGCCAGCGGCTGAGGCTGCTGATCTCGCGACTGGCCATCGTCCTGGTGCTCTGCCTGAGCCTGGCGCTGACGGCCTGCAGCTCCGCCAGTGGCGGCCTCACGGGCAACTACGTCGAGGACACCGTGGCGGTGGCCGACAGCCTCCTGGCCACCATCAATCTGGGGGCTGACGATCCCGGCCGCAACGAAGCCGAAAGCGAAGCCCGCAGCCTGATCAATGGCTACATGGCCCGCTACCGCCCCCGCAGCGCGGTGAATGGCCTCGGCTCCTTCACCACCATGCAGACCGCCCTCAACAGCCTGGCGGGCCACTACACCAACTATCCCAATCGGCCGGTGCCTGATGCCCTCAAGGAGCGCCTCACCAAGGAGCTGAAAAAAGCCGAAACCAACGTCGTGCGCGGGGCCTGAGCCCCACCTCGCCCCCCTTCGCTTTGACGAACGGCACCCCGATCTGAGAGGCTCTCGGATTGTGCTCAGAAGCGGCTCCGGGCCGCTGTGTCCTTGGCCAACGTTGTCGTCATCGGTGCACAGTGGGGCGACGAGGGGAAGGGCAAGATCACGGATCTTCTCAGCCGCTCCGCCGACGTTGTGGTGCGCTACCAGGGCGGGGTCAATGCCGGCCACACCATCGTTGTGGACGACAAGGTGCTGAAGCTGCACCTGATCCCCTCCGGCATCCTCTATCCCGACACCATCTGCCTGATCGGCTCCGGCACGGTGGTGGATCCCAAGGTGATGCTGGGCGAGCTCGACATGCTGGCCGAGTTCGGCACCGATATCAGCGGCCTCAAACTGGCTTCCACGGCCCATGTGACCATGCCGTACCACCGCCTGCTGGACCAGGCGATGGAGCAGCGCCGCGGCGATCGCCGCATCGGCACCACCGGCCGGGGCATCGGCCCCACCTATGCCGATAAATCCGAGCGCAATGGCATCCGTATCCTCGACATCCTCGACGAGGCCCGCCTGCGCGACCGGCTGGCCGGCCCGCTGGCCGAGAAGAACGAGATCCTGGTGAAGCTCTACGGCCTCGAGCCCCTCGTGTTCGAGCCGGTGGTGGCCGAATACGTGGCCTACGGCCAACGCCTGGCCCCCCATGTGGTCGACTGCACCCGCACCATTCACCAGGCTGCCCGAGCCCGCAAGAACATCCTGTTCGAGGGGGCCCAGGGAACCCTGCTCGATCTCGACCACGGCACCTATCCCTACGTCACCTCGTCCAACCCGGTGAGCGGTGGCGCCTGCGTCGGTGCCGGGGTGGGGCCCACCCTGATCGACCGGGTGATCGGCGTGGCCAAGGCCTACACCACACGGGTGGGAGAGGGGCCCTTCCCCACCGAGCTCGAAGGCAGCCTCAACGATCACCTCTGCGACCGCGGCGGCGAATTCGGCACCACCACCGGCCGCCGCCGCCGCTGTGGCTGGTTTGACGGCGTGATCGGCCGCTATGCCGTGGAGGTGAACGGGCTTGACTGTCTGGCCATCACCAAACTCGACGTGCTCGATGAGCTCGATGAGATCCAGGTTTGCGTCGCCTACGAGCTCGACGGCGAGCGCATTGAGTACTTCCCCAGCAGTTCCGAAGACTTCGCCCGCTGCCAGCCGATTTTTGAAACCCTGCCGGGATGGCAGACCTCCACGGCCCACTGCCGCAGCCTCGAAGAGTTGCCGGCCACGGCGATGAGCTATCTGCGCTTCCTCGCCGACCTGATGGAAGTGCCGATTGCGATCGTCTCCCTGGGCGCCAACCGCGACCAGACCATCGTGGTGGAAGACCCCATCCACGGTCCCAAACGAGCCCTGCTGAGCGTCTGATGAACAAGACCTTCGACGTTGTCGGCATCGGCAACGCCATCGTGGATGTGCTGGTGCAGGCCGACGACGATCTGCTCGACAACTTCGAACTCACCAAGGGCACCATGGCCCTGGTGGATGAACACCAGGCCGAGACGCTCTACGCCAGCGTTGGGCCAGGCCTGGAAACCTCGGGGGGCTCTGCAGCCAACACCCTCGCCGGGGTGGCCCAGCTGGGGGGGAGGGCTGGCTTCATCGGCCGCGTGCGCAACGACCAGCTGGGGGGCATCTTTTCCCACGACATCCGCTCGGTCGGCGCCCGTTTCGACACCCCGGCCGCCACCACGGGACCATCCACGGCCCGCTGCCTGATCCTGGTGACCCCTGATGCCCAGCGCACCATGTGCACCTACCTGGGAGCGTCGGTGGGCCTCGATCCAGCCGACCTGGATCTGGACCTGGTGGCCCAGGCCAAAGTCCTCTACCTCGAGGGCTACCTGTGGGACAGCGACGAGGCCAAGGCGGCCTTCATCGCCGCGGCCGAGGTGGCCCGCGCCCATGGCGGTGAAGTGGCCCTGAGCCTGTCGGATGCCTTCTGCGTCGAGCGCCACCGCGACAGCTTCCAGGAGCTGGTGGATGGCCACGTCGACATCCTGTTCGCCAACGAGATGGAGATCACGGCCCTCTACAAGTCCAACAGCTTTGAAGAAGCCGCCGACCAGGTGCGTGGGCGCTGCAAAGTGGCGGCCCTCACCCGCAGCGAACTGGGCTCCCTGATCCTCAATGGCGAGGGCAGCCACGTCATCGAGCCCTTCCAGCTCGGCCCCCTGGTGGACACCACCGGTGCCGGCGATCTCTATGCGGCCGGCTTCCTGCATGGCTACACCCAGGGCCAGGATCTGGACGCCTGCGGTCGCCTCGGCTCCCTCTGCGCCGGCCAGGTGGTGACCCAGCTCGGCCCCCGGCCCCAGGGATCGCTCAAGGACCTGGTGGCCCGACATCTGGGCTGAGGCTCTCCGCTCCGTCATCGGCGGGGGGCATCCAGCCAGCCAGGGTTGCCAGCAGTGCCGTCGCATCGTGGCGCTCCACCCCGGCCGGGTCCTCGGGCCGGCGCAGCAGCAGCAGGCTCGGCCCGTCGCTGTCGCAGATGCTGCGCCAGAGCTGCTCGGTGGTTCCACCGGACTGGCGCGCCAGCACTGTGGTGATGCGCCAGCGACGCACCAGGGCCCGCTCCACCTCCAGCGCCGCCCCTGGCCTGAGGCAGGCAACCCGCTCGGCCCCCAGGCCCGCTGCCATGGCCTGTTGCAGAGAGCTGGCGCTGGGCAGCAAGCGAGCGTGATGAACAGCGCCAGGACTGAGAGAAACCGCTGCAGCCAACTGCCGGGCGCCGATGGCCAGGAGCAGGCGCTCCCCCGCGAGCGGCACAGCCCGGAGATCCTGGAGCGCCGGGAGCAGGGTGGCCGGGCCCTCAGGGGTAAGACGCTGCAGCCGCAGCAGCCGTTGCCCCCGGCGAGCGCAACCCGCTGCGAGCTGGCGGCTCACCTGGCAGGCAAACGGATGGCTGGCATCCACCACCACCGCGTAGGGGCTGCCGCTGGCGGCCGCGGCCGCCAGTTCGGCCGCCACGGCCGCCTCGCCACCGAGGGCGCCGACCCGAAGGGTCAGAGCGGGGTGGGAGCGGTAGGCCAGGGCCGCAGGCGCGCTGACCACACTCACCGTGACCTGCCAGCCAAGGGCAAGCAGCTGCTCGGCCAAATCGGGGCCCTCGCCGGTACCGGCCACCAACCACAGGCGACGGCAGCTCTGGTGGCGGCGATCCTGGTGCATGTCGGGTCGGTGCATCAGGATGGGCGTCGCCCAATGGTTGCCGGGGAGTGAATCACTGTCTGCTCGAGGTCGAGGTGCTGGAAGCGCCCCAGGTGCGCTATACCCAGGACAACCAGACGCCGGTGGCGGAAATGGCCGTGCAGATCGACGGCCTGCGTCCCGATGATCCCCCGGGCCAGTTGAAGGTGGTGGGCTGGGGCAATCTGGCCCAGGAGCTGCAGAACCGGGTACAGGTGGGCCAGCGGCTGATGCTCGAAGGCCGCCTGCGGATGAACACCGTGACGCGCCAGGACGGGGTCAAGGAAAAACGCGCCGAGTTCACCCTGGCCCGCCTCCATCCCCTGGGGGCGGGAGGCTCCGGGATGCCTGCAGGCACGCCCTCCCCCAGCAGTGCTCCAGCCGCCAGCGCCGGTGCGCCGCCGGTGCGCCGCGCCGGAGGCTCCGGGATGGCTGGCTCCGGGATGAGCGACTCCGGGATGACAGCCGCTCCCAGCGCCGCCTCTCCCAGGACCACGAACGCCGGTTCACCCCAGCCGGCTGCCCAGCCCCCCACCTGGAACACCTCGCCCCTGGTGCCGGATCTGCCCGACGACGACGACATTCCCTTCTGAGTCGAGCCCTAACCGCTCACGCGCCCACCCGCTCACTGGCCTGATCGAGCAACTGGCCGAGTTCACGCTCCAGGGCAGCCAGGTCGAGACGCCATTGGGGCCAACGGCCGGCGTCGATCTGACGCAGAAGCCAGAGCCGATCGGCCTTGAGCGCTTCGATCAGAGCGGCGGTGCTGGGCTCAGCGGCAGCACCGGAGACATCGGAGGCCATGGGCATACAGGAAGATGGCTGTATGCAAGCACTCCTTTCGCCCGGAAGTCTGGTCACGATTGCTGGAGCCGTGCTCACGGTGATCGGCTCGATCGCCTACGCCACCGACATCCCCAACCTCAGCCTGCCGACGATCTTCTATGGCATTCCGATCCTGCTGGGCGGTCTGGCCCTGAAATCCTCGGAGCTGCCCCCTCCCCAGCGCCTCACCCCCGCCGGGCAGTTCAAGGCGCTGCGGGAACTCCCCGACAGCGAGCCGCTGCGCAAGCTGCTGGCCGATGTCGACCGCTGGCGCTACGGCCAGAAAGCCCATCTGGAGAGCTCCCTGGAGGTGCTGAAACTCTGGGATGAGGATGCGCCGCCCCAGTTGATCAGCGTCGAAGAGCTGGATTGCGACGGCCGCTATGGGCTCAGGCTTCGGTTTCGCTGTGAGGGGGTACCCCTGGAGCGCTGGCAGGAGCGGGGCGAGCGCCTCGGCCGCTTCTTCGGGCCTGGGCTGATCGCCGAGATTCAACCGGAGCGCCGCGACACCTTCAGCCTCGCCCTGGTGCCCCAACCTGCAACGCGCTAAGACCCGCCTGTTCTCCCTTCGCCGTCGTTTTCGAACCCTGCCTTGAGCTCCGAACCCTTGATCAGCAGCCAGGACACCCTGCGGGTGTCGGTCCTCAGTGAGGCCCTTCCCTACATCCAGCGCTTTGCGGGCCGCCGGGTGGTGGTCAAGTACGGCGGTGCGGCGATGGTGCGCGACGACCTGCGTGATGCCGTCTACCGCGACCTGGTGCTGCTGGCCTCCGTCGGCGTGCAACCCGTGGTCGTGCACGGCGGGGGTCCGGAGATCAACGACTGGCTGTGCCGGCTCAACATCAAACCGGCCTTCCGCAACGGCCTGCGGGTGACCACCCCGGAAACCATGGACGTGGTGGAGATGGTGCTGGTGGGCCGGGTCAACAAGCACATCGTCAACGGCCTCAACCGCGTGGGCGGCCGGGCCGTGGGCCTGTGCGGCAGTGATGGCTCCCTGGTGCGGGCCCGCACCTACGCCGACGGGGCCAATGGCCTGGTGGGGGAGGTGGCGGCCGTGGATCCGGCCGTGCTGTTCCCGCTGCTCGATGCGGGCTACATCCCCGTGATCTCCAGCGTGGCGGCCGATGGAGGGGGGCAGGCCCACAACATCAACGCCGACACGGTGGCCGGCGAACTGGCCGCCGCGCTCCAGGCCGAGAAACTGATCCTGCTCACCGACACGGCCGGGATCCTGCAGGATCGCCACGATCCCGGCTCCCTGATCCGCCAGCTCAGCCTCTCGCAAGCCCGGCAGCTGATCCACGACGGTGTGGTGGACGGCGGCATGACCCCCAAAACCGACTGTTGCATCCGCGCCCTGGCCCAGGGGGTGGCCGCGGCCCACATCGTCGATGGCCGGGTACCCCACGCCCTGCTGCTCGAAGTGTTCACCGACGCGGGCATCGGCACGATGGTGGTGGGCAGCCAACGCGCCCTCCATGGCTGATGCGCAGCTGGAGGAGCAGCTCGGCGCGGCTCGCGCGGCCCTGGAGCGGGGCGACTACGGCCGGGTGGTGCGCGTGCTGGAGCCGCTGATCCAGGAGCATTCGCCGGCCACGCTGGCCGGCGCTGAGATCCAGCTGCTGCTGGCCACGGCCTGGATGGGCCAGGGTGACAACGCCCGCGCCATGGTGTGCTGCCGCCTGATCAAGCGCTGCCGCGATGCCACCCTGCGGGCCCAGGCCCAGGACCTGCTCGCCGTGCTGGAGGCCCCCGCCCTGGAGCGCCCCCGCGAGTGGTCGATCACCCTGCCGGATCTCGGCTCGGCCCAGGCGATGGGCGGCCAGATGCAGCAACTGGCCCGGAGCCGCCGCTCCAACAAACCGGCGCCACCGCCACCGCCGCCCGTTGGGCCGACCCGGGCCCCGGTGGGCTTTGCCCTGCTGGCGGTGGTGTTGCTGCTGCTCACCTTGCTGCTGGGTGGCTGCATGGAGGTGCGCACCGAGCTCGACTTCAAGGGACCGGGACGGCTGCAGATCGCCCATGCGCTGATCAGCGTCGGCGCCCAGCCCCCCCCCTGGGCGCGCCAGTTCAGCCAGACCCTCCAGAGCCAGGGCTTTCGACCGACCGCCACCGACGCGGTGCCGCCGGCGCCTGGGGATTGGCAGCAACGGCTGCAGAGCCCGGTGCTGGCGGCACCACGGGCCCTGGAGCTGCTCGCCCGCAATCTCAGTGATGCGGCCCGGATCGCCGGGGTGACCCTGCCGGCGCCGGAGCTCCAACTGCAGGAGCGCAATTGGCTCGTGGGGGTTCGCCAGACCCTCGATCTGGCCGTGGACCTGCGCGATGTGCCACCCCTGCCGGGCTTCAGCGCCGCCGTTGAGCTGAGCCCTGCCGGCAGCGGCGCCGTGCAGCAGGCTGGCCCGGAGCCGGCCCGACCTCTTCCAGGCCGGCAGGCCCTGCGCTGGCCCCTGCGCTTCGGGGCGCGCAACACCCTCCAGCTGAGCTGCTGGCGCTGGAGTGGATTGGGGCTGGGCGGCCTGCTGATCGCGGCAGCCCTGACCCTGGTGCTCACACTGGAGCGGCTGCGCCGGCTGCTGGGCTTCGGGCTGCCGGAGCTGCCGGCATGATCCCCCCCCTACAGAGTGAGGGGATCGGGGTCGATCGCCAGCCCCACCCCCGCCGGCAGCCCCTGGCGCAACACGGCTTCAGTGGGCAGAGGCAACGGCTGGCCAGCGGGGCCGTGCAACAGCAACTGCCAGCGGCTCTTGCCCGCCACCCGGGCCACCGGAGCCGGGGCGGGACCGATCAGCAACCAACCAGCCGCCTCCAGGTCGCACCGAATCCGGACCGCCAGAGCCGCCGCCGCCGTGGCGGTGCCGCTGGCCGTGGGACCGCTGAGGCGCAGCAGGCAAGCTCGACTGAAAGGCACCAGACCGGCCTGGCGGCGTAACTGGCTCTCCTCCACGAGAAATTGCCCGTAGCGCCCATCCACGAGATGGCGGATCACGGGATGGTCGGGGCTGTAGGTCTGCACCAGCACCTCCCCCGGTCTCTCCCCGCGCCCGGCCCGCCCCGCCAGCTGCAACAGCAGCTGCAGGCACTGCTCCGAGGAGCGCAGATCAGGTCGATGCAGCAGCCCATCGGCCGCGAGCACCGCGGCGAGGGTGACCCGGGGCAGATCCATCCCCTTGGCCAACATCTGGGTCCCCACGAGCACGTCGGCCTCCCCCTGGGCGAAGCGATCGAGCAGGCGGCGGTGACCGTCCCGGCCCCGGGTGGTGTCGCGGTCGAAGCGCAGCAGCCGCAGTCCCTCCAGTTCGGCGGCCAGCTGCTCCATCACCCGCTGGGTGCCGGCCCCGAAGGGCTTGAAGGCGGTCGAGCCGCAGTGACTGCAGCGATCACCCATCTCGGCGCGGTGATCACACCAGTGGCAGCGCAACCACTCCTGGCCGCCCTTGGAACGGTGCACGGTGAGGGCCACATCGCAATGGGGACAGAGCACCGCCTCGCCGCAGCTGCGGCAGCTCAGAAAGGCCCGGTAGCCGCGGCGGGGCACCAGCACCACGGCCTGCTCCCCCTTCTCCTGCAGCTGCTCGAGCCGCCCCATCAAGGCCCGGCTGATCAGGCGGCGATGGCCGTCGGCCAGCTCATGGCGCATGTCGATCACCCGCACGGCGGGCAGCGGGCGGGCACCGATCCGCTCCGGCAGCCGCAGCAGGCGGGTGGAGGCCTCGGGCCCCTGGCATGCCAGCCAGCTCTCGAGCGACGGGGTGGCACTGCCAAGCACCAGCCGGGCCCCGCAGCGCCGGGCCCGCTGCCGGGCCACATCACGGGCGTGGTAACAGGGCATCGGGCTGTCCTGCTTGTAGGAGCTGTCGTGCTCCTCATCCAGCACGATCAAGCCCAGCCGCGGCATGGGCAGAAAGATCGCCGAGCGGGTGCCCACCACCACGAGCGGCTCGGCTTCGAGGCAGCGCCGCCAGGTGGCCACCCGGGCACCATCGGCGAGGCCGCTATGAAACTCCACCACCCGGGAGCCAAAGCGCTCGCAGGCCCGATCGAGCAGTTGGGGAATCAGGCCGATCTCCGGCGTGAGCAGCAGGCAGCCCTGCCCGGCTGCGAGCGCCCGGGCAGCGGCCTGCAGATACACCTCGGTCTTGCCGGCGCCAGTCACGCCCCAAAGCAGAAATTCCGCGCCCGGGTCGGCCCCGGCGAAGGCCTCCACGGCTGCAGCCTGAGCCTCGGTGAGGGCAGGCCAGGCGGCAGCCGGAAGGCCCGGAGCCCCGCTCCCCTGCGGCGATCCCGAACGCCGCACCACCAGCCCCCGGTCTTCCAGGGCCTTCAGCACGGCCCGGCTGAAGCCCGCCTCGCCGCAGAGATCCCGCAGGGGAAGTGGAGCGGCTTGGCGCTCCAGGTGCTCCAGCAGCTGCTGCTGCCGGAGGGTGAGGGGCTGGCTGGGCAGCGGTGCAGCGGAGCGCTCCACCAACCAGATCGGGCGGCTGGAGCGACTGGGCCCCTGGCTGCGCTGGCCGAGCCAACCGGGGGGCAGGGCGCTTTTGAGGGTTTTGAACAGGCTGGTGTGGCACGACTCCGCCACGCTCTCAATCAGGCCCTGCCATTGGGGATCGACGGCAGCCCGCTGCCAGATCGCCAGAATCGGCTGCATCGTCTTGCCGCTGAGGCTGGCCGGCAGCTCTGCAAGCGCATCCACCACAAGTCCGGTGTGCAAGCGCCCCTGTAGTCGCACCCGCACCAGATCACCGATCCCAGCAGGGGTTTCGGCGCTGTTGGCATAGGTGAAAACCTGGCCTTCCCGGCCGGCCTCAAGCCAGATCTGCAGCCACGGGGGCGACGAGCTTGCAAAGGTCACGGCCCATTCTTAGAATGTGACTGTTGGGCAGTCCAAGGGCTGCCGTCGGAACCAAGCGGAGTTCCGTCCAGCGGGAAGACCTGAAGAGAGACCCCGGGAGCCAGTCTCCCACCATTCGGCCTCCCGGTCTGCGACCACCCCTGACAGCACTGCTTGGCTTCGGCCAATTCCTTGGCTTCGGCCAATTCCCTGGCTTCGGCCGCCGACCTTTTTGTTCCACCAGGTCGTTTCCAGTCGTGAGGTATCTCGTCGACACCACTGTCGATCCCACTATCGACACCACTGTCGATTCCCCTCAAACCCTCGAGGCCTCTCGCAGTCGATCCACCCGATCGACCGTCGCCGTTTCCACCCGCGTTCGACTGTCAAGTCGTGCTGAATGCCGACGCGCGATCCCTCGAAACCCGCCTCCTGCATCCCGATCTGTCTTTCTTCGTTTCCGTATCCCATGAGTCCCGCTGCTGCCCAGCCGAAAACAACCCCGGAAATCCTGATGGTGGCCACGGCGGCCGGTGAAGAGCTGACTGTGAAGCCGAAGGCGAAGAAGGTCCCCCCCAAGCCGAAGGCCGGCGCCACGAAGACGCCTGCGACCAAAACCAGCGCGGCCAAAGCGAGCAGTCCCAAAGCGACCCCTGCCAAAGCCAAGGCTGCAGGCACCAAAGCCGCAGGCACCAAAGCCGCAGCCAAGGCGAAGGCTGCCGTCGTGGACGGGGCTCCTGGCAGCGACGGGGCAGCCAGCCTCGCAGCGATGGGCGACCCGGACCTCGCCACCGAGGCTGCCGAGAAGGATGACAAGGCCGCCAAGGCCCTGGCCAGCATCAAGGTGGGTCCCAAGGGGGTGTACACCGAAGACTCGATCCGGGTGTACCTCCAGGAGATCGGCCGGATTCGCCTGCTGCGACCCGACGAGGAGATCGAGCTGGCCCGCAAGATCGCCGACCTGCTGCAGCTCGAGGAACTGGCGGCTCAGTTTGAAGCCGACCACGGCCACCACCCCGACAACAAGGAGTGGGCAGCCCTGGTGGACATGCCCCTGATCAAGTTCCGCCGGCGCCTGATGCTGGGTCGCCGCGCCAAGGAAAAGATGGTGCAGTCCAACCTGCGCCTGGTGGTGTCGATCGCCAAGAAATACATGAACCGGGGCCTGAGCTTCCAGGACCTGATCCAGGAAGGCAGCCTCGGCCTGATTCGCGCGGCCGAAAAGTTCGACCACGAGAAGGGCTACAAGTTTTCCACCTACGCCACCTGGTGGATCCGCCAGGCGATCACCCGCGCCATCGCCGATCAGAGCCGCACGATCCGGCTGCCGGTGCACCTCTACGAAACCATCTCGCGCATCAAGAAAACCACCAAGACCCTCTCCCAGGAATTCGGCCGCAAGCCCACCGAGGAGGAGATCGCCGAATCGATGGAGATGACCATCGAGAAGCTGCGCTTCATCGCCAAGAGCGCCCAGCTGCCCATCTCCCTGGAAACGCCGATCGGCAAGGAAGAGGATTCCCGCCTGGGCGACTTCATCGAGGCTGACATCGAGAACCCTGAGCAGGATGTGGCCAAAAACCTGCTGCGCGAAGACCTCGAAGGCGTGCTGGCCACCCTCAGCCCCCGCGAGCGCGACGTGCTCCGGCTGCGCTACGGCCTGGATGACGGCCGCATGAAGACCCTCGAGGAGATCGGCCAGATCTTCGATGTGACCCGCGAGCGCATCCGCCAGATCGAGGCCAAGGCCCTGCGCAAACTGCGCCATCCCAACCGCAACGGTGTGCTCAAGGAGTACATCAAGTGAGCCTGGGCCTGACGGCCCTGCGGGGCCTGCGCAGCGCGCCGGTGCTTGAGCCCTCTGAGCGTGCGGGGCTGTTGGCGGAACTCCAGCCCTGTCTGGCCGCCTGTGATTGGTTCACGGTGGGGGTGATGGCCCCCTCGGCTGAGGCGGCGGTGCGCTGCCTGCGACAGCTGGAGGCGGAACTGGGATGGACCGCCCTGGACTTCGATCCAGGTGGCGAAGCCCTTGAGGCCATCGAGGGTCCGGTGTTTCTCAAGGCCAACCAGAACACAGGCCGCTTTCTGGTGCGGCGCGAAACCGGGCTGGGTGAAGGGCTGCTGATCAGCGGCCACAGCAGCGCCGATCCCGATGCTGAAGACACCTGGGGCCCATTCCCCCTCGATCTGTTTGCCGCCTGAGCGATCCCGCGTGTTTGTGACAGCGCAGGCGATGCAGGAGAGCTCCACTCCTTAGGCTGGTCGGCTGTTATCTGGCACCGATGGCCAACCTCCTGCGCATCGCCTCCCGCCGCAGCCAGCTGGCCATGGTGCAGACCCATTGGGTACGGGATGCGCTGGCCAGTGCCCACAGCGGCCTGGAGATCAGCATCGAGGCCATGGCCACCCAGGGCGACAAAATCCTTGATGTCGCTCTGGCCAAGATCGGCGACAAGGGTCTGTTCACCAAAGAACTGGAAGCCCAGATGCTGGTCGACCAGGCCGACATCGCCGTGCACAGCCTCAAGGACCTGCCCACCAACCTGCCCGAAGGGCTGATGCTGGGCTGCATCACCGAGCGGGAAGATCCCGCCGATGCCCTGGTGGTGCACGCCAAGCACAAGGACAAAACCCTCGCCACACTGCCTGTCGGTGCCGTGGTGGGTACCAGCTCCCTGCGCCGCCTGGCCCAGCTGCGCCACCACTTCCCGCACCTCACCTTCAAGGACGTGCGCGGCAATGTGATCACCCGCCTCGAGAAGCTCGATTCCGGCGAGTTTGATTGCCTGATCCTGGCGGCCGCCGGACTGGGGCGGCTGGGCCTGGGCGACCGCATTCATGAGCTGATCGATCCCTCCATCTCCCTGCACGCCGTGGGCCAGGGGGCCCTGGGCATCGAGTGCCGCGAGGGAGACAGTGGCGTGCTGGAGCAGATCAAAGTGCTGGAACACACCCCCACCGCCCGCCGCTGCCTGGCGGAGCGTGCCTTCCTGCGCGAACTGGAGGGCGGCTGCCAGGTGCCGATCGGCGTCAACACCCGCTTTGCAGGCCCGGACGACACCGGAGAACTGATCCTCACCGGCATGGTGGCCAGTCTCGATGGCCAGCGCCTGATCCGTGATGAGGCCCGCGGGCCCCAGGAGGATCCCGAGGCGATCGGCATCGCCCTGGCCCACACCCTCAAGGCCCAGGGGGCAGGAGAAATCCTGGAGGAGATCTTTGCAACAGTCCGGCCTGAAGCCTGAAACCTCATCCGAAACCACTGAGGACCAGGGCCCGGCCGAAGCCGAGGCCCGCCCTCTCCCCTACCAGTGGAACCTGCTGGCCTGGGCCGCCCTGGTGGGGGTGCTCACGGGGCTGGCGGTGGTGGGCTTCCACGAATTGCTCGGCTTCATCAACAACGGACTGTTCGGCCCCTTCGTGGAGGGCCTGCTGGCCGTTGGCCGCAGCCAGCCCCCCGAGCTGCCGCCCGAGTTGCCGACCCTGCCGCCCGATACGGGCACGCCCCTCCGGGCCTTGCTGCAGGTGGGGCTAGGGGGCCTTGGCTTCCTGCCGCCACCACCGGCGGCGCCCGAGCCTCCCCCGCTGCCCGTCTCGTCTCTGCCCGACTGGATCAGCCTCTGGCCGGTCGTGGTCGTGCCGACGCTGGGTGGGCTGGCCGTGGGTCTGCTGCGCCGTTATGGCGGCGACCTCGGTCCGGGGCTGCCCAGCCTGATGGCCATGGCGGATGGGGCGGTCCCGGCACAGCCCCGACTGCCGCTTCAGCGCCTGCTGGGCGCATCCCTGAGCCTCGGCAGCGGCGCCTCCCTGGGGCCGGAGGGGCCCAGCGTCGAGAGCGGCGGCAACCTCGGCCTCTGGGTGGCCCTCCGGGGCGGACTCTCCCCCCAGAGCCAGAAAGCCCTGGTGGCAGCCGGAGTGGCCGCCGGCCTGGCGGCGGGTTTCAAGGCGCCGATCGCCGGGGTGTTCTTTGCCTTCGAGGGCAGTTTCAGCGCTGTCCAGGGCCGCCCCAGCCTGCGGGCCGTGCTGGTGGCAGCGGTGGCCTCCTCCCTGGTCACCCAGCTGCTGCTCGGCGACACGCCGATTCTGCGGCTGCCGGCCTATGAGGTGCGCTCCCCGCTGGAGTTGCCCCTTTACCTGGGACTGGGGTTGGTGGCCAGCCTGATGTCCTGGGCCCTGATCAGCCTGCTGGCTGCCGGTCGCAGTGAGCGGCTGCAGGGCTGGCTGGCCCAGCTGCCGCCGGGCCTGCCCACCGCCCTGGGCGGTGCCAGCGTGGGCCTGATGGCCCTGGTGTTTCCCCAGGTGCTGGGGGTCGGCTACGACACGATCGAAGCCCTGCTCGGCAGTGACGGCGGGGTGCCCCTGTTCACCCTGCTGGTGTTGCTGGGCGTGAAACTGCTGGCCACCGGCATCAGCAACGCCACCGGCTTTGTGGGCGGTGGTTTTGCCCCCTCGCTGTTTCTGGGCGCCGTGCTGGGCAACTGCTACGGCCAGCTGCTGGGCGCCAGCGGCCTGCACCTGCCGGTGGCGGAACCACCGGCCTACGCGATGGTGGGCATGGCAGCCGTCCTGGCCGGCAGCGCCCGGGCTCCGCTGACGGCCCTGCTGCTGCTGTTTGAGCTCACCCGCGACATCCGCATCGTGCTGCCGCTGATGGCGGCGGCCGGTCTCAGCGCCGCCCTGGTGGAACGCTGGCAGGGACTGGCCGATCCTGGGCTGCTCGGCCCCGATCCCCTGGAGGAGCAGCGCCGCCGTCAGCTGGCGGCCTTGCCGGTGGCCGAGGCCTTTGAGCCGGAAGCCCCCCTGGTGCTGCAGGCCGAGCTGCCAGCCCACGTGGCCCTGCGCCAGCTGGTGGAAGCCCACGGCCATTGCCTGGTGGTGGCCGATGGGGCCTGGGTGGTGGGGCTGGTGACCCTGGCGGATCTGCAACGGGCCCTCAGTGCCGCGCCCTCACGCAGCGCCAATGGAGGAGCCTTGATGCCCAGCCTGATCGCCTGTCGCCGAGGCGATCTGGTGTGGCTGCCCCTCTCGGCGCAGCTGGCCCAACTGGAGGACCAGCTCAGCCCCAATGGCCTGCGTCAGGTGCCGGTGTTCGATGTACCGCCGGCGGCGGCGGCAGCCCTGCCCCATGGATTGCCCAACCCAGGCCTTCCCGTGGCTTCGCTGCGGGGTCTGGCGAGTCGCGATGGCATGGCCAGAGCCCTGGCCCGCCAGCTGCAGCCGGCTCAGGACTGGGACTGAAGCGGGCGGGTCAGGGGCTGGGCTGCTGGATCGACGGCACACAGGCGCTCCAGGATCCGCTCAAGATCAAGGGCCGACAGTTCACCGTCACTGGCCCACTTGAGCGTCGTGCTGGCCTGGGGGTCAGCGGGTTGGCAGGAAGGGGAAACCAGGGACATGAACGGAGCGCAATGAGGCCCTCGGCCTCAATTAGGCCTTATAAAGTACCCGGGCTGATGGATCTTTACGCCGGCAAGCCGTCGATCTCCAGAATGTTTTTCGAGGCTGGGGCGATCAGCGCTGCACAATCACCGGCGTCCCGACGTCCACCAGTTCAAACAGTTTGCGCACATGCTCATGCAGCATGCGCACACAGCCGTTGGTAACGGCGGCGCGGGAGGTCACCGTCCACGCCCAGGCAGCGGGAGTGCCGTGGATGCCGTATTGGTTCGGACCGCTCTGCTGGAACCCCAGCCAGCGGTCGCCCAGGGGACCGTTGGGCCCGACGGTGGCATTGATTTTGCCGCTCTTGGTGCTCTGGTACTTGGGATTGAGCACCTTGTTCTGCACTGTGAACCGGCCCACGGGGGTGGGAGTGCTGGGATCACCGATCGCCACAGGCCAGCTGCTGATCACCTTGCCGTTTTCGCGCAGGCTGATGGTGCGCTTGCCCAGCTGCAGCACAATTTCACGGGTGCTGGGCTGGGGGGTGGGAGCGACCTGAGGCGCGGGAGCAGCAAGAGCGGCGGGCGCTGCCGATTGAACCGGTAGGGAGGCAGGGAGCTCCTGAGCCCAAGCCGGGGCCACCAACAGGGCGGCAGCGGCAAGCCAGATGCGTTGAGGGAAAGCGGTCATCGGCAACGGGAGCACGAATGTCGAACTCACACTTCGAGCTGTGGCTCAGTTCACCAACTTGGCATCCATGGTGTCGAGATAGCGCTGCTCACACTCCTTGATGATGCGCACGGCCTCGGCGGGTTCGAAGAAGCCGTTCACCTTGCAGGTACCAGGCTTTTTCAGATCCTTGTAATGCTCCCAGTAGTACTGGGTTTCCTTCACCCACTGGGCACCAAGCTGTGTATAGCTGGTGATGTGCTCCATGCGCTTGTCGTCGGCCAGCACGGCAATCACCTTGTCGTCCACCTCGCCGCCATCGTCGAAGGTCATGATGCCGATGATGCGGGCCTCCACCAGGGAGCCCGGCACCAGGGGTTCGGTCACGCCGACGATCTCGATGTCCAGGGGATCACCGTCTTCGTCCCAGGTGCGGGGAATGCAGCCGTAGGCGAAGGGATAGGCCAGGGAGGAGTAACCGACCCGATCCAGCTTGAGGTGGCCGGTCTCGGTGATCAGCTCGTATTTGTTGATCGTCATGGAGTTGAGCTCCACGATGGCGTTCAGACGCAGCTCGGCTTCATCGGCGAAGGCCGGCAGCACGTGCAGCAGGTTGAGCATCGTGCGGCTCGGGGCGTGGTCGATGTTCGCCATGGACGAAGCTGCAGCATGTTGGATGACGGTCATCTTAAGGAGCGGGGGTATCAGCCCCGAACCGGCTCGAGCTTGTGGCGCAGATAACGGAGAAACGGTGCCGCGCTCAGGGGCGCACCACTCACCTGCTCCACCAGCCCTTCGGCATCGACGCTGCGCCCCTGTGGATAGACCCGGTGGGCCAACCAGTCGCGCAAGCGACTCTCCTGACCGGCAGCGATCGCTGCCTCGATCGCTCCATCCCCCCATTCCCGCTCCAGGGCTTCAGCCAGCTGGGCGCTGATCAGATGGCCCAGGGCATAGCTGGGGAAATAACCGAACAGCCCCTCTGCCCAATGAATGTCCTGAAGACACCCCTCTGCGTCGGTTGCAGGCTGGATTCCCAGCAGCTCCTGCATCCGCCCGTTCCACTGGCCAGGTAGATCCATCACCGGCATCTCCTGCTCCAGCAGGGCCAGCTCCAGCTCAAAGCGCAGCACGATGTGCAGGCAGTAGCTGAGCTCATCGGCCTCCACCCGGATCAGGCCGGGCTGGAGCGGGTTGAGGGCGTGCCAGAAGCCGACGGCACCGCGCCAGGGATCAGCACTGAGGCCCGCGCAGAAGCGGGGATGCCAACGCTCGGCGAAGGCACGGCTGCGGGCTACACGACACTCCCAGAACAACGACTGGGATTCGTGCACCCCCATCGAGGTGGCCTCGCCCAGAGGCCAGGGGAAGTAGTGGTCGCAGGAGCGGGGCAGGCCCTGCTCATAAAGCGAGTGGCCCCACTCGTGGGCGGTGGCCAGGAAGGCCGAGAGCGGTTGACCCGGCACCACCCGGCTGGTGATGCGGAAGTCCTGGGGGCCCACGGTGCAGGAGAAGGGATGGGCCGAGCGGGAGCGCTGGCAGCGGCTGGCGTCGTAGCCCCAGCTCTCCAGCAGTTGGGCGCAGAGTTGCTCCTGCAGGGCCTCAGGCAGATCAGCGGGCTCAGGCAGATCGGTGGCGGCGGGCTGGGGAGCTCTGGTGGCGGCCACCTGCTCCAGCAACACCGGCAGCTCCGCTTTCAGGGGCGCAAACAGCTCCTCCAGCCGCGCCTTACTGACTTCGGGCTCGAACGGCTGGGCCAGGATTTCCCAGGGGCTGCGGGCCACCGGCTCGGCAGCGGCCAGCTGGCTGGCTTGCTGGCGACGCAGGGCGATCAGCTCCTGGAGAGCCGGGGCGAAGGCGGCGAAGTCGTTGCGAGCGCGGGCGTCCTGCCAGACGGCATTGCCCCGCGACTGAGCCTTGGCCAGGGCCGCCACCAGGGCCGGATCGAGGCAGCGCTGGCGCTCCAGCTCCAGCCGCAGCAGCTGCAGGTTGCGTCGGCGCTCGGGAGCCGCATCGGGGGTGAGCTCGGCCTCAGCCGCCGCCACCAGTTCGGCGTAGGCGCTGCTGCTCTGGCGCTCGTGCAACTGGCTGGCCACCAGGGCCAGCTGCTCACCCCGCCAAGCGGCACCGGCGGCGGGCATCACGGTGTTCTGGTCGTAATAGAGAGCGCTGCTGATCGAGCCCAGCAGGCGCGTTTGGTGCAGATGGCTCCGAAGACGCACAAGGGCCGAATCGGATGAAGCCATGGAGATGACAGGGAGGTGAGACGTCAAGCATGCCCCCCACCGCGAGAGCCAACCACCACCTGCAAGGGCAGGGGGATCAGGCCGACTGCAACTGGGAGAGCTGATCTTCCAGTCGCTGTTTCAGCCGGGTCTGCACCAGGGTGCAGAGGTCGTCCACCAGCTGGCCTTCCACACTCCAGATCGTGCGCACCCCATCACGCTCGCAGCGCACCAGACCAGCCCGCTGCAGCTGTCCCAGCTGGCGGCTGATGTGGGACTGGGAAAAGCTGGTGGCTTCCATGAGTGCGGCCACGTCCATCGGCCCCTGCTTCAGCTGACACAGCAGCTGCAGACGGGCCGGCTCACTCAGAAGGCGAAAGAACTGGCTGTACTCCTCCAGCAGCTGGGGAGACGGCAAGGAGCCAGGGGCACCCATCCAATGGAGTATGACGATAAAAGCATTATGCAGCAACCAGGTCGTGGGGGGGTGTCCTCGCTCGCCCCCCACACCACACACACCATCAACCCCGCCGAGCAATCCCGCCGGAGTCGCTGCAACCCTCCCAAACTGAGCCAGAGGAGCCGCCCATCAGTCGGGCAAAGACCCATGCGCCACGCCACCAACCATGCTCAGCGGCTGGTCACCCTGTGGGTCGCCTGGATGCTCGCGATGCTGTTCCATGTGGATCTGGGCCTGATGCCCCTGTTCCACGGTCAATCGCCGGAAATCCACAGCCAGCTGCCCAGCAGCACCTTGCCGCTGCTGTTCGGCGCCATGCTCGGCTACTTCCTGCTGCCGTTGATCGCGATCGTGCTGATCAGCTACGCCGACACCGCTGCAGGAGCAGCAACGCGCTGGCGGCCCTGGCGACGTGTGCACTTTTGGTTCAGCCTCATTTATTCAGTCACCAACATTCCCCATCTGGTCGCCGACATCCTGGTGCCGGACGCCCGGAACGATCAGATCGTGCTGATGGCAGCCCTCACGGTGTTCGGGCTGTTGATCAACGTCGAAGGCTGGCGCTGGTGGCGCCAACAAGCCTGAAGCCCTTTGCAGAGCTCTGCATCGCGACTGCGGCAAACCACATCGGAACTGGATCTGTTAGAGCGCAAACAGCGAAGAGGGGCCAAAAAGTAGTGCTATTACGACGCAGATGGCATACGCAAGGGCTTGCCATCAAATGCGACAGAAACCCACCAACGCTTTACCGAGAGGAACGAAACAATGAACGATCGTCTGCGCGTTCTTCAGCGTCAGCCCCGCCGGATTTCGATCACCTTGAGCTACCACGTTCACGAGGCCTTACTGAGCCGATCAGAAAACGAAGGTCGCTCCGTCTCCAACCTCTGCGCCTTTCTCCTGGAGGACGCTTTGCGGGAACCACAACCCACGATGCTTCAGCCTTCAGGATTTGAAGGCAATGGACACCGCTTGGCACAGCCGAAACCTCTACAGGGTACAAATCCAAGCCTCAACGGGCACCTCAGAAGGCCATAAAACCTGAGTTGCCCAGTAATCCCTTCAATCTGGATTCAGGGCAGGCGCAACATTGCGCCTCAACTTGCCGAGAGCCCGACCCTCCACAGCCTGAACATGATGCCTGGTTTTCCCCGTCAAGCGAGAAACATCCGCAAGTGACAACTTCTTTTCACTTGAAAATCGAAGATTTAACACCTGAACTTCAAATGGGGAAAGCTGGGCCATATAACGCTCAAGCCAATCATAGTCATCAACAACAGCATTTCTATCGGCCGAGGGAATCGTGTCCTTCAGCGTCAGCTCACCCCCCTCAGCGCCCGCCATACCTTGATCCAGGGACACCATATTATTATAGAAAAGCAGCAGGGAAGCCTGGGCAACTCGCTTCTCATCTTCGCCGCTAATCCTGGCGACATCCTCAGCCTTAAGCGACCCACCATTGGCGGCCTGAAGATGACTCATCTTGACAGCCAACGACAGCAAAGAATGGGGTATACGAATCAAGTAATTATACTCGTGAATAAATCGAGCAACCGCCTGACGAATCCACCAGTATCCATAGGTTGAAAATCGATACCCCCTGGCGGGATCAAACTTCTCAACAGCACGGATCAAGCCAAGATTGCCAGCCTGAATTAAATCCATCATATCAATACAATTGCCACGGATCCGGCTACGGTATTTCGAAACCACACTCACCACGAGCCGCAGATTGGCATTCACCATCCGGTCTAAGGCGCGACGACCTCGCCTCTCCACGGCTTTTGGCGGCTCAGTCTGATCCAACCAGGCCCGAATCAAGCGTCCATGATGCAACTCTTCCTCAACACTTAACAATGGAATTCGACCAATTGTCTTGAGGTAGTCGCCGAGGATGTCGCTCATACAGAGGGCGATAAGTACCCGACCATGCTCCGGCAACCCCCTCACATTCATGGCAAAATCGGCAATTCCGCACCTCTCCTGCATCAACCCGAAGCAGGCAGGTCTGCAGCCCATGACCGAGCCTGTCATCAGGCATCAGAAGCCGCTCCAAGATGCATCTAAATTAGAGCAAAAACACTGCTTCACAAAACTTAGCGGACAAACACTGTTTCACAAAACCGCTTTTACTGTTTTCATTCATTTCTCGGCTTCCGCATTGGCGCATCTACTGCAAAATGCTGCGCAAACAAACGCCCCATACCCCATATATTCGGATTACAGGAGCCCCTCTCACGCAATGCCGCGCATCACCGTTGAACTGACGCCAGAGGAGCACCGCGCCCTGAAGTTGCTCGCCATCCTCGAAAGCAAAAAATTGGGTACAGTTTTAAAAGAAGCCATTCACCAGCATCTGCTCAACAAAGGAGCCCACGACCTCAAAGTGATGGCCCATGAGGAGTCAGAGGAGGAGTAGCTCAGAGTTTTTCTGAAGCGGAGTCCAACAGATCCACCACCTCCTGATCACTCAGCTGGTTAAAGGTTTCGTACCACATGCCCACCGCCTCAAGCCGATCGACCTTGACCAGAGCTTCAAGGTGGTCGACCAGTGGCGCCAACTCTCCCGCCACCCTGCGGTCGACGACGGGCACAGCCAGGGTGAGGCTGCTGGGCTGAAGCTGACGTAGCGATAGAAGGGCTGCCCGGACGGTCATCCCGGTCGCGATGCCATCGTCAACAACGATCAGGTGGCGACCCCGCAAAGCTTCGGGCAGCGGGTCGCCAAACAGCCGCTGGCGCCGCAGCAATTCCTGTTCCTGCTCCTTTAGCCATCCTCGCTGGCGTGCCATCGCCTCACGGGCCTGGGCGGCATGGCCATTGCGCCACACCGCCACGCCGCCATGGGCGATGGCGCCGATCGCCAGCTCCGGCCACTGCGGATCCGCCACCTTGCGCACCGACCAGGTGGCCACAGGGCAGTGCAGACGCGCAGCCACCACCACGGCCACCGGAACCCCACCGCGGGGAAGGGCGATCACCCAGTTGTCGAGCCGTTGGCCAACGCTCGCGCGCAAGCGCTCCGCCAGGGCCAGACCAGCCTGATGACGGCTGCTCCACAGCGGCGGATACACGGCCATGGTCAATCGGGCTGGGCGGACGGCGTCAGATTGTCGAGGAACCAATCACGGGCCAGTTCGGCCGCCCGTTGCAGCGCCCCGGGTTCGGAGAACAGATGGGTGGCACCCGGCACCACCTCCAGATGGTGCCGGGCCTGCAGATGGGCGGCAGCCCAGGTGTTGAGCTCGAGCACATCGAGATCCGCCCCCCCCACGATGAACAACGTCGGACAGACCACGGCAGGCAAGGCATTGAATGCCAGGTCGGGGCGGCCACCCCGCGAGACCAAGGCCGCAACATGATCGGAACAGGCCACGGCCGCGTTGATGGCGGCGGCGGCACCGGTGCTGGCGCCAAACAATCCGACGGGCATACGCTCCAGCTCGGGCTGCTGGAGAGCCCAGTGAATGGCGCCCTCCAGGCGCTGGCTCAACAAAGGAATGTCAAAACGCAGAGGATCGTTGCTGCCATCGCGCTGATCTTCCTCGGTTGTGAGCAGATCAAACAGCAGGGTGGCCAGCCCAGCTTCCACCAGTTGATCGGCCACAAAGCGATTGCGGCTGCTGAATCGACTGCTGCCGCTGCCATGGGCAAAGATCACCAGTCCGCTGCATCGGTCCGGCCGGGTCAGGGTGCCGGCCAGGTCGGCGGTCACCGCGTGCACCGTGACGGGGCGTTCGGTTGCCGTCATGGAGGCCATGCGCCTTTCTCCTGCCTCACCCGCGCGACTGCGCTCAGGCATTCAGGATGGAATCCGTCTGCGGACCTGGCATGCCGTACGGCAAGTCTCCCGCAAACCTGCCGCACACCCTGCCGACGGCCCAACCACCCGAGGCGCTCGGGGGAGGTTTGTCAGTCCCTTGCCGATGGTCCCCCCAGGGCTTTCCCAGGCAGACAGGCCGCCAGATTGGACAGGGACCCTCCCTGCGACAACGCCCTCTGCTCCAGAGCGGCGTAGAGGGAACAGGAAACCGTGACCGAAGGCCGACTGGGCTTCAGGAGCGCGAAGCGATCGCGATCAACAGCCAGGCATCTGCATGCACAAAAAGCCTCCGTTCATGATCAGCGCAAACAGAAAGCAAGATCCCACCCCATCGAGTGTCCACAATCCTGCTGAACAGAACAGAACAGTAAGGAACAGTACGGAGCGGAACTGTTTTCACTCACATCACTGTTTTGATCTCTATCACTCCCAAGAGTCTGACGGCAGAACCCTGCACTCGCCCTAGCCAGACCTCACCCCGGATCTCAGAAAAGAACATGGCAACAACCTGCTGCGTGAGCCAGCTGCGTGAGCCAGCTGCGTCAGCGGGGTCGGCAAGGACGCTGAAAACAGCCGGCATCTGCGGCTTCGTTCAGCGGGGTGCACTGTCTGGCGGCACGTGCATCCCAGGGCAAGCTCGGCTAAGAAGGTCTGAACTGCTTCTCTGGCCATGCGCCGTATCGCCGCGTCCCCACGGCTGCTTGCCCTCTGTGCAGCCACCGCCCTGCTCCTTCCTGGCCTCGCCCAGGCCGAACCAACATCCCCCCAAAAGGTGCCCACCAGTGGCACCAGCGAATACCGCTCCGCCATCTCCGAGGTGGATTCCTGCAACCAGGCCCAATCCCGAATCCCCCAGGACGCCACGGTGACGGCCATGCGCGTATCAACGGCGATCTCCGGCGAATACGGCACTTTCACCTGCCGGGTGAAGTGGAGCCTGTCGCCCTCTGCACGGCCCACCTATCGTCCGATTCTGTTCTCCCGGTCGGCCTGAGTCGCCCGTCTCGTCTCGCCATGTCTCGCCACCAATCGCTTCACTTCGTTCTGGAACAGCTGGAAGACGGGTGGATGCTGGAAGCGCAGCACATCACCAAGGACAGCCAGGGAGACTGGATGTTGAATCATGACCAACTGGAGGAGCTGGCCGATCTCCTCCAGCAAGCCCTCCGCTAGTTGCCCCCGGTTCATTCGCCTGCGGCCACCCCCGACGCCTCCATGCCTCCCCAGAAGCAACCCTCTCCCCGCACGATCAAGCTACAAATTCTCGGTGCCGTGTTTGTGCCGATGGGGTTGCTGGGGCTATGGCTCCACTCCCAGGGCTTCTGGTGAACCTCCTGCGGCGGCGCCTCGTCGCCGCGATCGTGACAGCGGACTGCAGAGGTGGTGCACCGCATGAATCACCACACCCCAGATCAGCAGGTCGGGATCATCACCACGCAGAGCAATCGCGGGGATGGTGGCATCACGCGCCACCAGGCGCCATTGGGCGGGACGCCCCTCGAGCCGGCGCAGCACAAAGCGTCCCTCATGCACCGCCACCACGGTGGAACCTGAGCGCGGCGCCACGCTGCGATCCACCACCAGCAGATCGCCGTGGTGGATGCCGTCGCCGTGCATGGCATCACCATCCACCCGCATCAGGAAGGTGGAACTCGGGCGCGGCATCAGAATCCCGTTGAGGTCGATGGCCGCCTCGACGTAGTCGTCGGCAGGACTGGGGAACCCAGCCGCCACCGCCTCCACAGCGAGGGGCAGATGCAGGGGCCCATCCCCCTGGCGCAGGGGCCCCAGCCAGACCAGATCACCGGTGGAGTCGCCGTTCAGTGAACTGGCCGCCTGTTGACCGGCCGGACCGCAGGTCATGGCGACCGCCCCCGTAACGCAACACCCACGCTAGTACGTTTGCACCAGGGCAGTGCATCAGTCTCCGCAGCCCCGTCGCACCACCTCGGCCCGCAGGGCCGTGAGATCAGCGGCATCGGGCAGCTGCGGCGCAAACAACAGGGTCCAGGCCAGCGGCACATCCCCCGCCTCCAGGGCCGCCTCGATGGCCGCCAACCAGGCCAGGGGGCGCTGGCCCAGGGAGTGCATCAGGGCAGCGGTGCTCGCCATCCGTTCGGCGGAGGCACCCACCAGCTGCACGTGGGCAAAGGCACCCTCAGGGGCATGCTCGGGTCGCAGCCGCAACAGCACCACTTCGCCAGGGGTGATCGGATCCAAAGGCCAGGCCAGGGGCACCGGGAGACCCTGGCCAGCCGCCGCCAGCCGCCGCCACACGAGCCGGCCCTGGCGCTCAATGCGCAGCTCCAGCAGCGATTCCACCACCACCAGCTGGGGACTCGGCGTCGGCACAATGCCGGCGGCATCTGCTTCCTCCACCGCTTCCACCCGGGGGGACACAACGCAGACCGCCACCGGATCGGCCGGGCGCTGCAGGGCAAAACCCGGAGCGACGAGGGCCGCCCCCAGGAATGCCAGAAGCGCCAAGGGGATGGGTCGAGTGGTCAACCGAATCCGCCAAACGCCGTGACAGAGCGCCGATCACCCGTGCCAGCCAGCGGAGTGACATCGCCGCTGCCGCACATCAACACCGGCAGCCCGCAGCAACAATCCTGATGAAAGATCTGCATAAACGGGCAGAATTTTCTAAACCAGCAAGCCGGGGCCACAACAACCATAGGAGGCTGATTGGCGCACGGACGCCGTTTGGCAAACGCTGGAGCCAGCGCCTCAAGGGACCTGAAGGGCTCCACCGCAGCTGGAGCCCCCCCCGGCGGTGCAGCCAAAGCAGTGGTCGGCCACCGCAATCGGGTCGCCCTCAAGGTCGCGCTCGAGCAGCTCCCGCAGATGGCGCCGTGGCTGCCATGGCGCCGCCGCCGGCAAATCAAGCTGCTGGTTGAAATCGCAATCGAACAGCCATCCCTGCCAGTCGACGCTGATCAGGGAGCGGCACATGACCTGGGCGAGGTGTTCAGGACGATGCTGGGCCTGCAGCAGTGCCCGATAGGCCTCGAGCTCTCCCTTGGCCTGGAGCCAGCTGGCAAAGCGCTGAATCGGCATGTTGGCCAGGGCATAAAGGCTGTTGAAGACCACGCCGAAGTCGACGGCCAGCACGCGCTTGTACTCCGCTTCCAGCGAGACCTGGGGGGGCGGCAGTGTGGGCCCCTGGGGGTTGTAGACGAGGTGCAGGTGCAAGCCACTGCCGGGCTGGCCGTAGCCAAGGGCGTTGAGCTGCCGCAGCGCCGCGATGCTGCGGGCAAACACCCCGGAGCCCCGCTGGCGATCGACGTTGTCGGCGGAATAGCAGGGCAGGGAGGCCACCACCGTGACGCCCTGATCCGCCAGGAAAGAAGCCAGGTCCTCCTGGCCCGGTTCCGAGAGGATCGTGAGGTTGCAGCGGTCGATCACCTCCACCCCCAGCCGCCGGGCCGCCGCCACCAGCTCCCGGAACTGGGGATGAAGCTCCGGAGCTCCGCCGGTGAGGTCGAGGCAGGCCAGCCCCCGCGCGGCCAGCACCGGCGGGATCAGGGCGACCGTGGCCGGGTCCATGCTTTCGGTGCGGGTCGGCCCCGCATTCACATGGCAGTGGCTGCAGGCCTGGTTGCAGCGATAGCCCAGATTCACCTGCAGAGTGGTGAGGGGGCCTCGCCAGAGCGGCGGAAAGGCTGCTGACGGGAAGGCTGCTGGCGGAGGCGAGGCCGGGGTCAAACCCGAGGGAGAGGCCGGGGGCCGGGCGGGCTGGGATGGACTGGGGAGCAGGGCCGATGCATGGCTGCAGTCACCATCCTGCCGTCTCCCCATGACCGAGCATGGTGAGTCGCTTGCCCCGAGTTCGCGATGTTGGAGCAGCCCCCCCGCGGCTATGTGACCCTGGCCTGGCTGGGCCTGGTGGCCAATGCCCTGGCCATCCCCGTGGGCCTGGCGGTGATCCTGCTGGATCCCACCTGGCGGGTCACGAATATCGTGGTGGGCGCCAGCGCCGTACTGCCCACAGCCGTGGTGGGCCTGGTGGCCACGATCGCCCTGCTCAAGTGGCGCGCCTGGGGACAGATCCTGGCGATCGTTGCACTGGCCATGGCCCTGGCGGTGGGTCTGCCCTACGGGATCGTGCGACTGGTGCTGCAGAGCGAAGGACGGCTGCTGACGGCCGTGCTCTCCGCCTTGCTCTGGACCGCGACCACGGCTGCACTCGTGTTTTGGAGCCGGCCCTGCATCCGGCGCTACCTGATCTGAGGCAGGCCAGCCCCAACGGAGCTGTCGGAATTTTGGTGGCAACAGCTACACAAGGGGGTGGGGGCACGGCAGTGTGAGGACGTCATCCACCTGGCGTCTCCCATGCCCAGCTCCCAGCGCTTCGCCGCCCTGCAGCAGATTCAGCGGCGGCGCCCGGTGGCCACGACAGCGCCAGCCCCTTTCGAGGAGCTGTGGGCGAGCGATGTGTTCACCCTTGAGAAAATGAAGGATGCGTTGCCCGGACGCATCTTCAAATCGATCCAGCGCACGATCCGCGAGGGCGGCAAGCTCGACCTGTCGCTGGCCAACGCCGTGGCCGACGCCATGAAGACCTGGGCCACCGGCCGCGGTGCCCTCTACTACGCCCACGTCTTCTACCCGCTCACCAACTCCACCGCCGAGAAGCACGACGGCTTCATCTCGCCCAAGAGCGATGGCCGGGTGATCACCGAGTTCACCGGCAAGCTGCTGGTGCAGGGCGAGCCCGACGGTTCCTCCTTCCCCAACGGCGGCATCCGCTCCACCTTCGAGGCCCGCGGCTACACCGCCTGGGACATCACCAGCCCCGCTTACCTCATGCAGACCCCCAACGGGGTCACCCTCTGCATCCCCACCGTCTTCGTCTCCTGGACCGGTGAGGCCCTCGACAAGAAAACCCCGCTCCTGCGCTCCAACGCCGCCATGAACCGGCAGGCCCAGCGCCTGCTCCGCCTCCTCGGTGAAACCGACGTCGCGCCCGTCAACTCCAGCTGCGGTGCCGAGCAGGAGTACTTCCTCGTTGACAGCGCCTTCGTGGCCCTCCGCCCCGACCTGCTCCTCGCCGGTCGCACCCTCTTCGGCGCCCCACCGGCCAAGGGTCAGCAATTCGACGACCACTACTTCGGCGCCATCCCCGAGCGCGTCCAGGTGTTCATGCAGGACGTTGAGCGCCAGCTCTACCGCCTCGGCGTGCCCGCCAAGACCCGCCACAACGAAGTCGCCCCCGGCCAGTTCGAGATCGCGCCCTACTTCGAGGCCGCCAACGTCGCCACCGACCACCAGCAGCTCACCATGACCGTGCTCAAGAGCACGGCCAAGAAGCACGGCTTCACCTGCCTGCTGCACGAGAAGCCCTTCGCCGGCATCAACGGCAGCGGCAAGCACGTCAACTGGTCGATCGGCAACGCCACCCAGGGCAACCTGCTCGACCCCGGCCAGACCCCCCACGACAACCTGCAGTTCCTGCTCTTCTGCGCCGCCGTCATCCGTGGCGTGCACTGCTACGGGCCGCTGCTGCGGGCTGTGATCGCCACCGCCGGCAACGACCACCGCCTCGGCGCCAATGAAGCCCCGCCGGCGATCATCTCGGTGTATCTCGGCAGTCAGCTCGAGGATGTGTTCAACCAGATCCGCGAGGGCAACCTGCAGAGTTCGGCCAAGGGCGGCGTGATGACCCTCGGGGTCGACACCCTGCCGGAGTTCACCAAGGACCCCGGCGACCGCAACCGCACCTCACCCTTTGCCTTCACCGGCAACCGCTTTGAGTTCCGCGCCGTCGGCTCCAACCAGTCGGTGGCCGGCCCGCTGGTGGCGATGAACACCGTGTTGGCCGACTCGATCGGCTGGATCGCCGACCGGCTGCAGGGCCAGCTCGACACCGGCACGTCCCTGAGTGAAGCCACCTTCCAGGTGCTGCAGCAGGTGATGCGCGAGCACGGCGCCGTGATCTTCGGCGGCGACGGCTATTCCAGTGCGTGGCATCGCATGGCCGTGGAGGAGCGCGGGCTGGAAAACCTGCGCACCTGCGCCGATGCCCTGCCCGTGCTGCAGCGCCAGGAGGTGCGCGCGTTGTTCGAGCGCCAGGGGGTGTTGAGCCCGGTGGAACTGGAGAGCCGCTTCGAGGTGTACAGCGAGCAGTACGTGCTAGCCATCGAAGTGGAGGCCAAGCTGGCCCTGCAGATCGCCCGCACCCAGGTGTATCCGGCAGCGGTGCGCTACCTGGGCGAGCTGGGCAAGGCGTTGCAGGAGCAGCAGGCGATGGGTCTCCATCCCAATCTCAAGCTGCGCAACCAGCTGGGCGAGCTGCTCGAGCAGCTCAACAACGGCTGCGATGCCCTGGAGCAGGCCCTCAGGGGCGGCCATGGCACGGGTGCAGAAAGCACCGAAGGCCACATGCGCCACTGCGCCGACACCCTGATGCCCCTGATCGACACGCTGCGTTCTGCGGTGGATGGCCTGGAAGCCGTGGTCGATGACGCCGACTGGCCGCTGCCCAGCTATCAGGAGATGCTGTTCATGCGCTGAGGCTCCCGACAGCCGTGGCGCCCGACACCGAAAGATGTTGTGAAGGTGACAGTTCCGATCTGTCACACAGGCCATGATGCGATTGAGGAGTAGTGCAGGCAGACATGGCAACACCGCAAACCCAGACCGTGCGGCCCCCCTTGACCAACCACGTGCGGTACTACCGCCTCGTCGACCGCCAGGGGGCGCCCCACCCGGTGCTGGACGATCTGTACGAATCACTCGATGCGGCCTGGACCGAGGCGATGGGCTGGTGGCAAGAGCACTGCGGTGGCAACCAGGACCCCGTGGAGATCGGTGTGGAAGTGAGCACCGCCAGCGGCGACTGGCGCACCCTGCGCTTTCCAGGCTGCTGAACGCACTGCAGCGCCACCTCGGTACGGCCCTGCTGGTACTGATGCTGGTGCTGCCAGTGCCCGCAATGATCCCAGCTGCACCGCCAGCCCAGGCGCTGCTGCTGGCGCCACTCCAGGCCTGCAGCCCGCTCAGCGAGCAGCAGGTGGAGGGTTGGTTTGAGCGGTGGAACCAAGCCCTGGCCAGCGGTGATCCGGCCCAGGTGGCCCAGCTGTACGACCGCCATGCCTTGCTGCTGCCCACCCTGTCGGCGGAGCTCCGCGACACCCCCGAGGCCATCACCGACTACTTCGCCACCTTCCTGACCCGCCATCCCAGTGGCACAGTGACCCATCGTCAGATCGAGCAGGGCTGCAACCTGGTCGTCGACGCGGGGACCTACCGCTTCAACCTGCACGAGCCCGAGGCCAGGGTGGAGGCCCGCTACACCTTCGTTTACGGCCGACGCGAGGGGGAGTGGCGGATCCTGCACCACCACTCGTCCCTTGTGCCCAGCTGATCTGCCGCAGAACTGACCTGCCGCAGAACCGACCTGCTGCAGGAGCGATCAGGTCACCTGCACACCCTTCCAGAAAGCCACCCGGCCGCGGATGTTGGCGGCGGCCTCCTTGGGCTCGGGATAAAACCAGACCGCATTGGCGTTCACCTGGCCATCCACCACCAGGTCGTAGTAGTGGGCTGTGCCTTTCCAACCACACACCGAGGTATGGGAGGAGGGGCGGATGGAGCCGGGGTCGAGGACGTCGGCAGGGAAATAGGCATTGCCATCCACGGTGACGATGTCGTCACTGCGGGCAATCACCCGGCCATTCCACTGGGCTTGCATGGGGCTTGGGGAGCAGTCAAGGAGTGATTGTGGCAAGCACCGGGGGCAGGGCTGGGGGTGGCAGCAGAAGCGGCAGGTGCGGTGTGGGATCCAGGGCCAGCAACTCCTTGCCCTGGCGGCGCAGTTCAAAGTGCAGGTGGGGACCCGTGGCGGAGCCGGTCATCCCAACCGTACCGAGGGGTTGCCCCTGTTCCAGCCACGCACCGCTCACCACGATGGCGTCGTGGAGATGGGCGTACAGCGTCTGCCAACCCTCGCCATGGTCCAGCAGCACGGTGGTGCCGTAGCCACTGATCGACTCCACCAGCAGCACCCGTCCGGCCCGGGAGGCGAGCACCACCGTGCCCTGCGGGGCCGCCAGATCAACGCCGGTATGCAGCCGCCAGGCCGAGCGGCGCTGCGAGTAGCGCCAGCCCCAGGGATCCAGGCTTTCGGCCGGCTGGGCCAAGGGATAGGCCAAGGGCGGCGCCGCAGGATCCGGTCCTGGGGCTTGCAAGGCGTTCCGGGCCAGCGAGCCCGCCGTGCCCGGCAGAAGCACATCCGGCACCAACGTCTGGCGCGGCAGCTCCTGGGGCATCGGGGGCAGCAACGCCTGGGGCTCCGCGTCCTGGGCCCGCAGCGGCGGCTGGCCAGGCAGCCCTGCCAGAAGCAGCGGCAACAGCAGGGGCCAGCTCCGGTGGGTCATGGCTCAGGCGATCGGGCTCAGCGCCAATCGGGGTCATAGATCCGCAGGGTGCCAAATCCCACCGGCGCTGGCGAGGGGTTGGGGCCAGCGGGATAGGCCGTCACCTGAAACATGTAGGTGTCGGAGAAGGCCGGATTGTTCCAGGGCTTGAGCACGACGGTGAGCGTGGCCCCCGGCGGAACGGGCTCTGGGAAGCTGAGGGTGAAGCGGCGCGCATCGCTGTCGAACCGGGCCTGCACCGGCACGCGGGGACCCTGCTGACGCGGCCGGCCCAGGAAGGCTGAGGTGCGCTCCACAAAGAATGGAAAGTTGGTGTCCACCCCGCGCGTCTGCTGAATCGTCAGGCCACCCAGTGCCGCCCCTGCCTCTGGATCGAGCGTGATCGTGAAGTAGTACTCGGCGCGGGGCTGCCAGATGGTGGTGTAGTAGCTCACCAGGTCCACCTTCCAGGGGGGCCTGGCGAAGTAGGTGGCACCCTGGAGTTCGAGGGCCCCAGCGGCCGGGATCACAACCGACTCCAGGGCCGGGGCCGCAGCCATGCAGCTGGCCAGGGCCCAACCCAGCGCGGTGGCGACACGTCGAGGACGGGACACGAGCACCGGGGCGTCAGGCAGCTGGGAAAACGCTAGGGGCGGCCTGCAGGAATGGCTGGGGATCCTGGTCGCGGCGATGGCCCACCGGAAGCGGCGGGCCCTGGGCCGTGCCGTCCTCGGGATCCAGGCTGGCCGTGGCCTCCAGGGCCTGGCGCAGGCGCCGGGCCGCATGCAGCGGCATGTCCCGGGGCACGCTGATGCGGTCGCGCAGGTAGCGCAGGGTGGCCGCACTGCCCGCCGGTGGCACCAGGCTCTCGCCCCGGATCAGGGCCGTGAGGGCGATGCGCAGGGGCTCGTCGAATCCGGCCGCCCCCAGGGGGCTGCGCGCCAGGATCGCGTGGCGGTGTCTGAGCACCCGCGCCAGCGCCACCGCCGCCGCATCGACCGGTTCGCTCTGGCTGGTTTCCGGATCGGGTTCATCCATCGGCCAGGGGCCCTGATCGATGCGGTCGGCCAGGGCGCCCTGGATCGGCGTGCCACTGGCGTAGCAGCCCCCCATCTGGGGTGGCAGGTCGTGGGCGTGGGTGTGGAAGTCGCTCTGGGTGCCGAGGTAGGTGGAGCGCTGCTCCAGCGCCGCAAACCAGCGATCGATGGCCGGGTGTTCCTGGCGGAGCAGAAAGCCCTTGTAGTAAGTCAGGCTCGCCGCCATGCGCTCCACATAGGGCACGAACAACACATCGGCCGTGCTCAGCTCCCCCAGCAAAAACGGGCCTGGGCGCTGGTCGAGCGCCTGCTCAAATCGAGCGGCGATCCGCTGGAAGGCCGCCTGGGCCAACGCCTCCTGCTGGGGGGCCAGACCGGGACTGCACAGCCACTGGCACCATGCCCGGAACAGCAGGCGCTCCAGCTGGCGCAGCGGCAGCACCTCGGCATCGCCCATGCCGGCGCTGCCCAGGGGCCCGAAGGCCCGCTCAAGCGCCTCGAGAATGCGGTCGCTCTCGGTGATCAGGCGACCATCGAGCTCCAGGGCGGGGAGCATGCCGGAGGGAACCAACTGGCGAAACCAGGCCTCCTTCTCGCCGTAGCAAAACATGGTGACCTTGCGGATCCGGTAGGGGATCCGCTTCTCCTCCAGCCAGAGCCACACCTTCTGGCAATAGGGGCACCAGGCGTGGTGATCGCGGAACAGGGTGACCCGCACAGCCTGCTCCGGCTGGCCAAACAGACGCAGCCGGGACTGGGCGCTGGTGGGGCCGTTGGAGGGATCCGCTGGGACCGCCGCCAGACCTTCCAGCTCCAGCCAGCTCAGCTCTGCATTCGCCATCGGTGCCATCCCTATCCCTGCAGCAGCCTCGGTTCTAGTGGCTCGCACCCGCAACGGAGCCCTCCCTAGGGTGAGCGGCGACGTATCGACATAGCGCTTCGATGTTCGACGCCTTCACCAAGGTTGTTGCCCAGGCTGATGCCCGTGGCGAATTCATCAACGCCGGTCAGATCGACGCCCTTGCCGCCATGGTTGCCGAGAGCAACAAGCGCATGGACACGGTCAACCGCATCACCTCCAACGCCTCCAAAATCGTCACCAGCGCCGCTCGCGATCTCTTCGATCAGCAGCCCGCTCTGATCGCACCCGGTGGTAACGCCTACACCCACCGCCGCATGGCTGCCTGCCTGCGCGACATGGAGATCATTCTTCGCTACG